>NZ_JBEORY010000041.1:0-72372 GCF_040302665.1 Kitasatospora sp. NPDC097691
AGCGGAAGCTGGTGCGGGGCGGCGCTGGGGGCGGAGAGGCTGTCGAGGGGTTCCGGCGGGGAGGGAGCCGACGCGGGGAGCGCACCGGAACGCGCGTCAGGCGCCCGAACAGCATGGGGCCCGGCCGTCGACGCAGGTAGGCGACAGCAGGTGAAACCTTGGCTCCGGAGCGGGAAACGAACGGTGCGGCCGACACGCCGGTGTCCGTAACGGACGATGCGGACGAACCGGTTCACGTTGCCTTCGACTGTCCGGCCGGTGATAGTGATCTTCGATTGACGCGGTCCGACGCCGCGTCAGCTGACGAGAGAACCGAGGAACATGGCGAAGACCAGCCTTCTGCGCCCCCTCGCGGTGGCCGCCGCCGCTGCCGTCCTGGTGGCGACCGGCGCCGCGCACGCCGTGGCCGCAGACCGGGGCCCCGCCGACGCGCCCGCCTCCGACATCCCCGGCGTGCTCGCCGCCCTCCAGGCCACCACCGGCGCCGGCGCCCCGGGCGCCTTCGCGGTGATCCGCGACCACGGCGGCAAGGAGAGCACCCGCTCGGTGTCGGTCGGCCAGGCGAACCTGGACGGGACCCCGATGAACTCCTCGTGGAGGTTCCGGGTCGGCAGCAACAGCAAGATGTTCACCGCCGTTCTCGTGATGCAGCTGGCGGAGGAAGGCCGGATCGACCTCGACAAGCCGCTGCGCGACTACCTGCCCGAGGGCACCCTCCCGGAGGGCTGGACCATGACCGGCCGTCAGGTGATGGAGCACCGGGCAGGCATCTACGACCACACCAACGACCTGCTGGAGCAGGCCGGCGAGGAGACCACCAGCGCGTTCGAGGCGCGCATCCGCACCAAGGAGTACGACCCGCGCGAGCTGGTGGCGATGTCGGTCAAGCACGGCGTGCAGTACACCCCCGACAGCCGCTACTCCTACTCCAACACCGACTTCGTGCTGATGGGCCTGGCGGTCGAGCACCTCACCGGGCAGCCGTACGCCGAGGTGCTGAACGAGCGGATCATCCAGCCGCTCGGCCTGCGCAAGACCTCCTTCGTGGTGCCCGACCAGCGGATCCGGGGCGCCCACGTCACCGGCTACCTCACCAACGACGACCGCAGCAAGCCGCTGCTGGACTCCACCGAGCAGACCGGCTCCTGGGTGTGGAGCGCCGGCGCCGTCATCTCGGACGCCGAGGACCTCGACCGCTTCCTGACCGCGCTGCTGGCCGGTGGCCGGGGCGGACTGGTCTCGGACGACTCGCTGCACGGGATGACCGCCGCCCTGCCGACGCCCACCGCGAAGATCTCCTACGGCCTGGGGCTGCGCCGCATCTCGCTGTCCTGCGGGGACGTGTACGGCCACGGCGGCATCGTGCAGGGGTTCCAGACCCAGTCCTTCGTGACCCAGGACGGGCGGCGCAGCGTGGTGGTCTTCGCCAACGCCTCCAACAACGGGGCGGTGACGCAGGGGCTGATGAACACGCTGGAGCCGGCCTTCTGCGGCAAGAAGCCCGCGGTCGCACCGCGGACGGCCTTCGCGCCGAGCGCCGACCTCCCGGACGCCGACCTCCCCGGCGCCGGTGCTCCGGGCACCGCCCCGGTGGCGCAGCTGCCCGTGGTGGAGGACACCCGGATCTGACCGCCCGGGCGCCCGTTCCCTCCGGCTGCGGCGAGGGAACGGGCGCCGGTGGTCAGTGCCGGGGCGGCGCCGGCCGGGGGCCGTCCGCGCTCAGGTCGGTGAGCGCCTCGGTGAGCAGTTCCCTGGCCTCCTCGGCGCGTCCCTGCTCGATCAGCGCGGTGCCGAGCTCGGTCAGCGTCTTGGTCATGCTGTCCGGCCGGCCGACCGCCTCGTAGTGCACCAGGGCCTGCCGGTAGGCCTTCTCGGCGGCCGGCCAACGCTTCAACGCCGCGCGGTCCAGGCCCAGTTCGTGCGCAGTCATGGCCGCCAGCAGGTTCATCAGCGGCGAGGACCAGCGCTCCACCAGCTCCAGCGCACCGGCCAGCGCCCGCCTGCGGAAGTCCACGGCCTCCTCGGCCCGGCCGGACTCCCGCAGGCAGTTGGCGGCGCCGCGCAGGGTGACCAGCCGGCCGATCATCGCCGAGCGGCTGTCGAGCTCGGCGAAGGCGTCCGCCGCCCGGTGGAAGGCGTCGGTCGCCTCACGGTGCCGCCGTAGGTAGCGCAGGCCGGAGGCGAGATAGGTGAGCGCCCAGCCCTGCTGCTCGCGGTCACCCGACTCCTGGGCCAACTCCAGTCCCTCGGCGGCCAGTTCGATACCGCGCTGGTAGCGGTGCAGACAGGTGACGTACGTCCAGGCCAGGTAGTTGACGTGCACCGGCTCGGCCCGCCGGTCGCCGAGCGCGCGGGCGGCGTCCACCGAGAGGTGGAACACCTCCGCCCAGATGCCCCAGCTGAGCAGCCGGTCGGAGAACCAGTGCATGGCCTCGGCGGTGTCGATCACCTCCCGGTACCGGCCGGCCTGCTGCGCCTGGTACATCGCGGCCAGCCACTCCGCGTGCTCGTCCTCCAGCCAGCGGGCCGCCTCCGTCAGGTGCGCGGAGCCGGTCGTCCCGGCTCCGTCCTCGGTGTGCTCCGGGTCGAAGCGCAGCCCGTAGCCGGCGGCCCGGTCGAGGATCCAGCGCCCGGCCCGGGTGCGGGCCTCGGCCAGCTCCTCGGCCGTCTCGTCGACGGCCAGCCGCTCGCCCGCGTAGAGCCGCACCAGGTCGTGCAGGCGGTAGCGGTCCGGGGTGGCCGGCTGCACGAGTCCGGCGTCGACCAGCTGTTCCAGGATCAGCTCGGTGCGCGCCGCCGACCGGCCGGCGTAGGCGGCGGCGACCACCGCCGTGAAGTCCGGGCCGGCGGTCAACGCGCAGCGCCGGAGGACCAGCCGGGACTCGGCGGGCAGGCGGCGGTAGGACAGCTCGAAGGCCGGCCGGACCGCCAGGTCGCCGGTCTCCAGCAGGTCCAGGCGGTTCTCCTCGACGGCCAGCTGGCGCGCCAGGTGGGCGACCGGCTGCTGCGGCCGGGCGACCAGCCGCTGCCCGGCGATCCGCAGCGCCAGCGGCAGGTAGCCGCAGAGCCGGGCCAGTTCGGCGGTCGCGTCGGGCGCCGCCTCGATCCGCTCCCGGCCGGCGATCCGGGCCAGCAGGCCGGCCGCCTCGGCCGGGGCGAGCACGTCCAGGCCGAGGCGGTGCACCGACTCCAGGCCGGGCAGCGCGTTGCGGCTGGTCACGATGGTCACGGCCGGTCCGGCGCCGGGCAGCAGCGGGCGCACCTGGCTCTCGTCGGCCGCGTCGTCCAGCACCAGGACCAGCCGCCGCTCCCGCACCAGGGCCCGGTAGAGGCCGGCCCGCTCCTCCGCCCCGGCGGGCACCGCCGCGTCCTCGACCCCCAGGGCGCGCAGCACCTGACCGAGGGCGTCGCGGGCGGACAGCGGCTGCCCGGACATGCCGCCGAGGTCGAGGGAGAGCTGGCCGTCCGGGAAGCGTCCGGCCAGGGCGTGGGCGGCGTGCAGGGCGAAGGCCGTCTTGCCGAGGCCGGGCTGACCGCTGACCAGCACCACCCGGGGGTGGGCGGGCCGGTCGTCCGAGGCGAGGCCGACGAGGGCGGCGAGGGCGCCCTCGCGGGCGGTGAAGTCGGCGATGTCACGGGGCAGGGCGAGGGCGCTCTGGCGCACGCTGCCGGGCGACGCGCGGCGGACCGGCTCGCGGGGCGCGGCCTGGGCCGGGACGCCGATCGCCGCCCCACCGGGCCGGACACCGCGCGGGCGCCCGGACTGCGCGGCCCGGTCCAACGCCTGCGCCTGCCCGCCGTCCAGCCCCAGGGCGACGGCCAGGGCCTGCACGGTGCGCCGCTGCGGCCCGCGGGTGCGGCCGCGCTCCATGTCCCCGAGGGCGCGCAGGCTGACCCCGGCGGTCGCGGCCAGCTCCTCCTGGGTCAGCCCGGCCGCCACCCGGTGCCCGGCCAGCAGGCGGCTGAACTCGCCCACGTCGGTGCCCGTCCCGTCGACCCCAGCCACCATGCGCCGCCACCCTCACTCACTCGGTCCTGCCGGTTCCGCACGTCCGCACGGCCCCACGTCGCCAATTCCGCCTGGCCCCGCGCCCGACGGTCGCCGCCAGGCAGAAGTACGGCCCGGCGGCGGAACGCCTCGCACCCGATCGTTCGTCGGCGCTGCATGCCTGGCCGGGCACCCTGCGCGGGTGCCGGACGGCCCGGTGCGAGGGCGGCTCCACCCGCCGGAACTGCCGGTAGTTCCGCCTGTGGTTCCGCTCTCTGGACAACGGCTCGACGGCGGGGCGCGGTTCACACCGGCTTCTCCCGGCCCCGGCCCGGCGGCGCAGCGCCGGTCGGCGGCTCGCGGTGGGCCGGCAGCGCAGCGCCGGCCCGACGGCTCGTGGTGGGCAGACGGTCAGGCCACCTGCCGAGCCCGCCGTCAGCAGCTGCCCGCCGTCGGCGTCCCGGCGCGGCGCCGGGCCTCGGCCCCCTCCGCGGTGCGGCCCAGTTCGTCCAGCAGGTCCGCGAGCAGGCCGTACGAGCGCGCCTCCAGCGCGGGATCGTCCACGGTACGGCCGAGGGCGACGGCGAGCCGGGCCGAGGAGAGCGCGGCGTCGCGACGGCCGAGGGCGTGCAGGGCGCGGGCACGGCTGTGGGTGGCGAGGACGGCCGAGGCGCCGCCCGAGCGGGCGGTGGCCTCCCGGACGGCCTCGTCGGCGTGGGCGAGGGCCGGGCCCGGGGCGCCGGCCAGGACCAGGGCGTCGGCGAGGCCGGTGAGCGAGGGGACCAGCAGGTGGCCGGTGGCGGGTGTACGGGCGGCGGACACCAGGTCCGTGAGCATGGGCAGCGCCCGCTCGTAGCGGCCCGCCCGCAGCAGCGCGCCGGCCACCCGGCTGCGGCAGTGGTGGCGCAGCGCCGGGTCGCCGGCCCGGCCGGCCGCAGCGACGGCGAGGTCCAGCTGCTCGGCGGCCGTGCGGTGGGCGGCGCGGACGATGTGCAGGACGGCGAGGTCGGTGCCGAGCCGGGCGACGGCCGACTCGTCCCCGTCGGCGTGCGCGGCGCTCAGCCCGGCCTCGACGACGGCCCGCCAGTGCCGCGGTTCGTGCCCGGTGGCCTCGTACAACAGCGAGATCCGGTGGGCGAGTTGCCAGGAGCCGGTGGTCCGCCCGTACTGCTCGGCGCTGACCACGACGGCGCGCAGGGCGCTCTCCTCGCGGCGGAACCAGGCCGCTGCCCGCGCGCCGGCGCCGGCCGTCGTACTCCCGGTCGCCGTACTCCCGGTCGCCGTGCATCCGGCCGCCGTGCTCCCCGCCGTCCAGCCTGCGGTGACGTCCAGGTAGTGGGCGATCAGCCGGTCGAGCGCCACGAACCGTTCGTCGCAGGTGAGTTCGGCAGCCTGTCGGGCGGCGTGGCGGCGCACCAGCTCGCGCCGGGCGTAGCGGCCGGGGGTCGTCTCCTCCAGCAGGTGGACGGCGTCCAACCCGGCCAGCAGGGTGTGAGTGGTGGCGGGCGGGAGGTCGGCAAGGGCGGCGGCGGTGTCGGTGTCGATCACCGCGCCGGGGTGCAGGCCGAGCAGGGTGAACAGCCGGGCGGCGTCGGGCGGCAGGGTCCGGTACGTCCGGTCCAGGGCGGTGGTGAGGCCGATCGGGCCGCGCGCGGTGAGGGCGCCGGTACCCGAGAGGGCGGCCAACCCGGTTTCCTCGTCAGCGAGTTCACGGGCGAGGTCGCCCGGGGACCAGTCGGGTCGGGCGGCCAGCCGCGCGGCGGCCAGGCGCAGTGCGAGCGGCAGGCGGTCGCAGCAGTCGGCGAGTTCGGCGAGTTCGGCGACGGTGTCCGGGTCGTCCCCGGTCCGGTCGGGTCCGAGTGTGCGGGCGAGCAGTGCGGCGGCGTCCTCGCGGGTGAGTGGGCCCAGCGGGAGCGGAAGGCCGCCCTCGCGGACGAGCAGCCGGCGCAGGCGGCTACGGCTGGTGACGACGGCGACAGGGGCCGGCGGCTCCCCGCTGTCGGGCCCCGGCTGCCCGCTCCCGGGGTCCGTCGGCGGTGGCGGGTCGGGCAGCAGCGGGGCGAGCTGCTCGTAGCAGGCGGCGTCGTCCAGCAGGATCGCCATCCGCCGGCCCGCGACCAACTCGCGGTACCGGCGGGAGCGTTCGGCGGTCGAGGCGGGGAGGGCGGCCGGGGCGACACCGAGGGCCGTGAGGAACTCGCCGAGGACGTCGGCGGGTTCGCGCGGCCCGTCCGGGTCGAAGCCGCGCAGCTCGGCGCGCAGGACGCCGTCCGGGAAGTGCCCGGCGCCGTGCCGCGCCACCCACTGCTGGACCAGGGCGGTCTTGCCGACCCCGGCCGGGCCGGTGACCAAGAGCAGGCGGCCCGCCCGGGCGGCGGGCAAGGCCCCGTCCAGCCGGGCGAGTTCGACGCTCCGACCGACGAAGCGGCGGTCGGCCGGGGCCGGTCGGGCTCCGAACGGCTCACCGGCGCGGCGCAGTTCCGGTCCGGGCGGGCCGGAGAGCCGGGCCAGCGCGCGCTCGTACAGCTCACGGGCCTCCGCGCGCCGACCGTCCTGCTCCAGGCACTGGATCAGCCGGGCGGTCAGCGTCTGCCGGGACGGGTGGGCGTCGGCCGCCTCGGCCAGTTCGGCGGCCGACTCGCCGCCGCGGCCCGCCCGCAGGCGCCCCTCGGCCAGTCGCTCCAGGGCGCGCAGCCGCAGGTCGGTGAGGTGCGGGAGGGCCCGCTCGCGCAGCCGGACGGAGCCGCAGTCGGCGAGCGCCGGGCCGCGCCACAGGTCCAGGGCGGCGCGCAGCAGCGGCAGCGCGGGGTCCTTCGGGGCCGGATCCCCCGGGGTGTCGGGCCCGGGCAGCAGCACACCGGCCTCCTCGCAGAGGCGCGCGAAGCGCAGCGCGTCGACCCGCTCGGGATCACCGGCCAGCAGGTACCCGGAGCCCCGGGTGTCCAGCACCAGCGCCGGGTCGTCCAGCAGTTGGCGCAGCGCCGCGACGTGCCCCTGCAGCGCGGCCCGCGCGGTGGGCGGCGCCGCGCCGTCCCAGACCAGCTCGATCAGCTCCTCGGTGGCCACCGTCTGGTTCAGCCGTACGGCGAGCGCGCTCAGCAGCGCCCGCCGTTTGGGGGCCGAGGGCGTCACCGTCGCCCCGTCCTCCCGCCGCACGACCAGCGGCCCGAGCAGATCGATGTGCACGTGCCCCTCCCCTCCCCCACCTGCGGACTCCGGTCCGAGCATAGGCCCGACGCCTGCCCCGGCCGTTCATGTTCCCGTGGACCGGTCCACCCCGGCGGGCGGGACCCGGTGCTCCGACCAGGCGGGCCCGCCGAACGACTCCGGGCCCGGCGCCCTCCCACCCCCGGGCCGGTGCGTGCCCCCCGGGGGGCACGCCCCTCGACGACCGACGCAACCGGCTCCGGCCCCGACCGCGTCAACCGGGGGCAGGGGCGACGACCTGCCGCGGACCGGACCGGTTCGCGCACTACACTGCTCCACCCCGGGGCCACCCCGGGTGTGGTGAGCGGCGAGCGTGGGGGTACCAGGTGCGGATTCGGCTGCTCGGCCCGGTGGAGTTGCGGGCCGGAGCGGACGGCTTCGCCACGTTGGCCGGGGCGCAGCGCCGGGCGGTCCTCGCGCTGTTGGCGCTGGGGCTCGGGCGCGTCGTCACCGTGGACCGGTTCTGCGAGGCGCTGTGGGGTGAGCGGCCGCCGGCCAGCGCCCGGGCGGCAGTGCAGGGGCACGTCGCCGCGCTGCGCAAGGTGCTCGCCGGCACGCCGTTCGAGCTGCACACCCGGGCGTCCGGCTACCTGCTGACCGGGCCGGCCGACGAGGTGGACGCGCTGCGCTTCGAGGCGCTGACCGCCCGGGCCGCCGAGCACGCCGATGCCACCGACAGCACGGGCCCCGCAGGCAGCGTCGACACGGCGGGCCGCGCCGGCGTCGCCGAGGCGATCGCCCTGCTGGAGGAGGCGCTGCGGCTGTGGCGCGGTGAGGCGCTGGCCGACCTGCCCGACACCCCGCTGCGCACCGCCGCCGTGGACCACCTGAAGCAGTCCCGAACGGCCGCCCTGCTGCGCTGGGCCTCGCTGCGGCTGCGCCAGGGCACCGGTGCGGCGGCGGTGCCGGTGCTGGAGCAGAACGTCCGGACGAACGAACTGCGCGAGGAGCTGGTGGCGCTGCTGATGCGCTGCCTGCGCCAGGCCGGACGGCCCGCGGACGCGCTGACCGCCTACCACCAGGCCCGGCTGCGGCTCGACCGCGAGTTGGGGATCCGGCCGGGCCCGGCCCTGCAGGCGGCCCTCGCCGAGGTGCTGGCCGACGACGGGGCGGCCCCGGCGCCCCTGCCGACGACGGCTGTCGCCGCCCGCGTCCCGGAGCAACTCCCCCGCCGAATGGTGGACTTCGTCGGACGGCAGGCCGAGCTCGACCGGCTCGACCAGGTCTGCGCCCCGGACCGCGCCGCGGACGGCCCGGTCCTGGTGGTCGGCCCCGCCGGCGTCGGAAAGAGCGCGCTGGTCACCGCCTGGGCCCACCGGGCCGCCGACCGCTTCCCCGACGGCCGGCTGTACGCCGACCTGCGCGGGCTCGCCCCGGCCGGCCCGGCGTGCCCCGACGCCGTCCTCGCCGACTTCCTGCACGCGCTCGGCGTCCCCGCCGACGCCCTGCCCACCGAGCGCGCCGGACGGGCCGCGCTCTTCCGCGAACGCACCAGGGGCCGACGACTGTTGGTGGTCCTGGACGACGCCGCCGACCCGGACCAAGTCGCCGACCTGCTGCCCGAGGGGACCGGCTGCGCCGCCGTCGTCACCAGCCGGGGACCGCTGGAGGACCTGGTCGCCCTCGACGGGGCCGCCCTGCTGCGCCTGGCCGCACTGCCCGAGGACGACGCCCTGCACCTCCTGGAACTCGCTCTGACGCCCGAACGGGTGCGCGCCGAACCGGAGGCCGCCGCCCGTCTCGTCCGCCGCTGCGACCGGCTGCCGCTCGCCCTGCGGATCGCCGCCGCCCGCCTGGCCGCCCAGCCCGACTGGACGGTCGCCGAGCTGGCCACCGAACTCGACGACGAGCAGCGCCGGCTGGCCGTCCTGGATGCCGGCGACGGCCTCGGCATCGGCCCGCACCTCTATCTGACGTATCGTCAACTCTCCTCATCCGCAGCAGAACTGCTCACCGCCCTGGCCGTCCACCCGGGCGGCGAGGTGGACACCCTGGCGAGCGCCGCCCTGCTCCGCACCGACCCCGCCACCGCCCACCGGGCGCTCGGCGAACTGGCCGCCCGTCACCTGCTCACCGGCACCGCCCCCGGCCGCTACGGCCGCACCGACCTGGTCCGCCTGTACAGCGCCGAACGGCTCCTCGAACTGCCCGAGGCACGTCGACGCCTGCTCCGGGAACGCCTCGCGGACTACTACCTCGCCGCCCTCCGGCGCTGCGGCCTCCTCCTCGACCCCGGCCAGGAGGACGACGAGCCGCCCGCCCACCCGCCGCAGGCCCTCCCGCCCGTCGGCGACATCCGGACCGCGCTCGACTGGTTCCGCACCGAGGAGCCCGCCGTCCGCGGGCTGGTCGACGCCACCGCCGTCGCCGACCCCGCACGCGCCTGGCGGCTCGCCCTGACCAGCGGCTCGCTCTACTACGGCGCCAGCCGCTTCTCCGACTGGCTGGCCCGCGCCGTCGTGGGCCAGGAGGCGGCCGAACGGTGCGGCGACCCGGTCGCGGTCGCGCTGCTGCACAACTGCCGGGCGCAGGCCCTCGTCTCGCTCGAACGGCGGCACGAGTCGGCCGAGGCGGCCCGGAAGGCGGTGGCCGCCACCGACTCCACCGACGGGCCGCGGGCCGCGTCCGCCCGCGTCCGGTCGCTCGCCACCCTCGCGCTGGTCACCGCCATGCTCGGCAACGCCGCCGAGGCCGAACGGCTGGCCGCCTCCGCCACTTCCCTCGCCCTCGCCTCGGGCAACCGCCGACGGCTCGTCGACGCCAAGGTCCACCAGGGCTGGGTGAGCCTGGCGACCGGCGACCGGGACGGCGCGCAGCGGCACTCCCGGGAGGCCCGCGAGCTGCTGCCGCCGACCCCCGTCACCGAGGTCCACCTCTGGTCGCTGCTGACCGAGGCGCAGGCCCTCCCGCCGACCGTCCGCGACGAGGCCGCCGACCTCGCCTGGCACCGGCTGCTCGCCGCCTGCGAGGAGGCCGGCCTGCTCTACCTGCACGCGCTCGCCGAACAGTCCTACGCCGCCCACCTGTTGGCCCGCGGCCGGCAGCCGGAGGTTCGCGGCCGAATGCGCACCGCGCTCGACCGCTTCCGCTCCCACGACCGGCAGGCGGGCTACCGGAGCGAGTTCACCGCCGCTCTGGAGGAGCTCAACCTCCGCTCGGCGGACTGGTCACCGGGGCGCTGAGGCGCCCACCGGTCACCGGTCCGCCGAGGAAGCCGAGGTAGCCGCCGTAGCCGAGGTTGCCGAGCGCCGCCGGGGCACCGGACACCCTGGCGTCACCGGGCCGCCGAGGCGGCCCCGCTCTCCGCGGCCGCCGACGACGGGCGCCCGGTCGGGGCGTACCCGTGCTCCGCCGCCAGGACCGGGCGCAGCGCCCGGATCGCGTAGAAGTTGCGCGACTTGACCGTGCCCGGCGGCACCCCCAGCCGGGCCGACGCCTCCAGTACCGACCGGTCCTTCAGGTGGAGCTCGACCAGCACCTCGCGGTGGTGCTTCTGCACCCGGCGAAGCGCCAGCGCGATGTCCCGCGCGGCCACGACCTGCTCGTACGGGTCCTCGGCGAGCGGGCGGTCCTCCAGCGGCTCGCCGATCACCTCCTTGGCGCGGGCGGCGGCCATCCGGTAGTGGTCGATCGCGATCCGCCGGGCCACCGTGAACAGCCAGGGCCGGCTCTGCTCCGGCCCCTTGCTCAGCGCCTCCGGGTGCTGCCAGGCCCGCAGCATGGTCTCCTGCAGGATGTCCTCGGCCTTGCCGCGGTCCCCACCCGTGGCCCGCAGCAGCGCCCGCAGCAGGTAGCTGCCGTGCAGCCGGTGGATCTCGGCGAGCATCTCCGGGTCGAGGGTCGGACGGTCCTGGCGGTCTTGGCGGGCCTGGTCTGTGGCAGCCGCCGCCGCGTCCGACGGTCCCTCGGAGGACTCGGTGACGGGCATGGGCTGAGCAACGAACGGCTTCGACACGCGCTACCTCTCAGGTCGGGCAGGGGGCACGGCACGGGAGGGCACCGCTGGCGCCGACCGGACATCCCCGGCGGCGACTCGACAGCACACTGCCGGACCCCGCCAAGTCCTCGCCAACGATCCGCCAACGCCCTGCCCACGGCACCCGGCCCGCCCGCCGGTGCCGCGTGGGACGGGAGCCGGACCGCCGTCGGAGCCGCGCCGGACCGCCGTCGGAGCGCGCGTCCGTCAGACGAGGCCGCCGATCCGCTCGGTCGGGATGTCCGGTGGCAGCAGGCGGCTGAGCTCGTCCAGGTCCACCACGTCCACGCGGGAGAGCCGGCCGGCCTGCCGGGTGATCATCGCTTCCAGCACCTGCCGGGCGAACCGGCCGTTGCCGAAGGAGCGGTCGCGCGGGACGCCCCGGAACAGCGTGCCGAGAGCCGTGAGGGTCTCCGGGGTGCAGCCGTAGCCGGCCGCCTCGGCCTGCAGCCGGACGATGGTGACGAGTTCGTCGTCCGTGTAGTGGTCGAAGGTGATCTCGCGGGAGAACCGGGAGCCCAGGCCGGGGTTGGAGGCGAGGAAGCCGCGCATCTCCTCCTGGTAGCCGGCCGCGATCACCACGACCTCGTCGCGGTGGTCCTCCATCAGCTTCACAAGGGTGTCGACGGCCTCCTGGCCGAAGTCGCCGGCGGCGCCGTGGCGGGGTGTCAGAGTGTGGGCCTCGTCGATGAACAGCACGCCGCCGCGGGCGCGTTCGAAGATGTCCCGGGTGAGCTGCGCGGTGTGGCCGATGTAGCGGCCGACGAGGTCGGCGCGGGCGGCCTCCACGAGCCGGCCGCCGGGCAGGACACCGAGTTCGGCGAGGAGTTCGCCGTACAGCCGGGCGACGGTGGTCTTGCCGGTGCCGGGCGGGCCGGAGAAGACCAGGTGGTGGCCGATGGTGGCGGCGGGCAGCCCGGCGTCGGTGCGGCGGCGGGTCTGCCGGGTGAGGTTGACCAGGTCCTCGACCTGCTCCTTGGCGGCGGCGAGGCCGACCATGGCGCGCAGCCGGTCGAGCAGGCCGGGCTCCCCGATCCCGGCCGCGGCGGCCCGCCCGCCGACGTCGGCGGGCAGCAGGCGGGTGAGTGCGGCGTCGTCGACGTGCTCCAGTCCGGCGAGCCGGGACGCCTGCCGGTCGACCATCTCCTCGAACACCCTGCGGGCCGCCCGGCCGTTGCCGAAGGCGGCGCCCCTGGGCATCCGCTCGAAGCGGACGGCGAGCGCCGCGCGGGTGCCCTCGACGAGTTCGTAGCCGTGGGCGGCGGCGGCGTGCTCGACGATCGTGGTGAGCTCGTCGGCGCTGTAGTTGCGGAATTCGACGGTGCGGCTGAACCGGGAGGCCAGGCCGGGGTTGGAGGCGAGGAACCCGCGGATGCCGGCCTCGTACCCGGCGACGATCACCACCAGGTCCTCGCGGTGGTCCTCCATCAGTTTGACCAGGGTGTCGACGGCCTCTCGGCCGAAGTCCGGGCCGGAGCCGGAGCCGGAGCCGGAGCCGGACGACAGGGTGTACGCCTCGTCGACGAACAGCACGCCGCCGAGGGCCGCCCTGACCACCTCGGTGGTCTTCAGGGCGGTCCCGCCGATGACCGGGGCGACCAGGTCGGCGCGGGCGACCTCGACCAGGTGGCCGCTGCGCAGCACGCCGAGTTCGGCGAGGATGGCGCCGTAGAGCCGGGCGACGGTGGTCTTGCCGGTGCCGGGCGGCCCGGCGAAGACCAGGTGCCGGCTCATCGGGAGGGCAGGCAGCCCGGCCTGTTCACGGCGCCGGGTCAGCTTGTTGAGGTTGACCAGGGTGGCGACCTGCTCCTTGACGCCTTCCAACCCGACCAGGGCCTGCAGGACGGCCTGCGCCCCCTGCGCGCTCCGCGCCGACTGCGCTCCCTGCGGACCCTGCGGCGACTGCGCTCCCTGCGCTTCCCGCGGGCCCGGGTCGGCGGGGACGGGCCGCCTGGTCCCGTCGACGGCCTCGGTCCGTCCCCCGGCGGCGCCGGCGGCCCCAGCGGCCTCGGCGACCCCGGCGGCACCCGGCGCGACGCCGGCGACCGCCACCGGACCGACGGCGTCGGGCGAGCGGTTGTCCCGGCTGTCGAGGTTCTCGATCGCGAGCCGGCCGGTCGGCTCGGTCTGCCGCAGGCCCGCGCCCTGGTTCCCGGCGGCCAGGCAGGCGGTGAGCCGGACGGGCTCCGCGGAGTCGGAGCGCAGCCCGTCCACGGTGTTGCCGGTGAGCCGGCAGGACGTCAGCGTGGCGCGGGCGCCGACCGCCAGGTGCAGCCCGTGGCGGCGGTTGGTCCGCAGCACGGTGCCGGTGGCGGTCAGTTCGCCGCCGCGTTCGACGCTCGCGCCGTCGAAGGCGTTCTCGGCGGTCTCGACGTCGCGCAGGGTGGCGACGCCGTCGGCGCCGACCGAGATGCCGCAGGACCCGCTGCCGTGCACCCGGCCGCCGTCGAGGTGGGTGTCGGCGCCGTCGGCGATGCGGACGCCGTGCTTGCCGGAGTCGAGCACGAGGGCGTCCTCGATCCGGCCCCGCCCGTCGCGCAGCACCTCGATCCCGTGGCCGCCCGCGGCGGTGACGGCGGTGCGGCGCAGCAGCGGGTCGGCGCCGTCCCGCACCACGATGCCGGTGCCGGCCGCGTCGCGGACCTCCAGCCGGTCGAACTCGGCGGCGCTCTCCCCGGTGAGTTCGACGCCGTCGGCCTCGGCGTTGCGCACCACCGCCCGGACCAGGACCGGGCAGGCCGACTCGCCGACGTGGATGCCGACCCCGGCGGGGGCGCTGACCTCGCAGTCCTCGAAGGTGCCCCGGGAGCGGCCCGCGATGTGCAGGCCGTGGCCCTGGGGCCGTACGGCGCGGCAGCGGCGCAGCAGCGGGTCGGTGCCGTCGGCGAGCACGTAGCCGTGGCCGCGGACGGCGGTGACGGTGCAGTCCTCCAGCACGACCCGGGCGGTGGAGCCGACGAACACGCCCAGGGCGCTGTCGCGGATCCCGGTGCGCAGCAGGCGGGTGGTGCTCCGCTCCTCCAGGGCCACGGCGGGCCGGTCGGTGGCGGAGATCTCGCAGTCCTCGACCACGCCGCGGGACTCGCCGTTGGCGCACACGCCGTTGCCCCGGGCGTCGCGCAGCACGCAGCGCCGTACGGTCGGGTCGGCCCGCTCGCCGATCACCAGGGCGGAGGTGCCCAGGTGTTCGATGACGCTGTCCTCGATGACGCTGGCGCCGGTGGACGTCTCGACGAGCCCGGCGCCGGCCGGGTTGACCACGCGGCAGTCGCGCATGGCGAGTTCGCCCTGCTCGCGGGTGAGCACGGCGGTCCAGGCGTTGCCGGCCACCTCGCAGTCCTGCAGGGAGAGTCGGCCGCGTGGGACGTCCACGGCGGGCAGCTCGTCGTCCTGCCCCTGCAGTACCAGTCCGGTCAACCGGACGGCGTCGGTGAGCACATGGACCACCGAGCCGCGCCGCGGGCTGATCCGCACACTGCCCCGGGCGCCCTCGGCGGTGATGGCGACCGCCTTGGTGAGCACCAGGTTCTCGTCGTACCGGCCGGGGCGTACCGAGATCACCGCGCCGCTGCGGGCGGCCTGGAGGGCTTCGCCGATCGTGCGGTAGGAGCCGGGCTCCCGCCGCTCCGCGCAGACCGTCAGCACCGGGCGCGACATGCCTGGGGTTCCCTTCGTCGTCGGGCGTGGTGGTCCTTCGCCGGTCGGCTGCCCGGCCGGACGGGTCGGCCGGGGTCGGGGGCGGCCCGGCCGGGGCGCCGGCTGCGGGACGGGCGGGTGCCGCGGACCGCGCCGGGCGTGGTGGGCCCCGGTCCGGGGACGCACCGGCCGCGCCTCCTCTCCGGTGCTACGGCCGACCGGGCCGGGCAGGTTCACGGGGGGGTGTCCGCGCGGCCCGGCACCCGGGCCGCTGACGGCCGCCCTCGCTCCTCTCCGCCCGTCAGGCGCTCTCGGACGACACCCAGTGCTCTCGGCGGCAACCGTCCGCACACCACCGGTCCTAGCGTGTGTCTCCCGGCGCAGCCCGCGTGCCGCGCCGGGAGACATCGGTACGAAGAGCACGAAGTGCACGAAGAGAGAAGGACCCCATGCCGTTCATCACCGTCGGCCAGGAGAACTCCGCCCCCGTCGACCTCTACTACGAGGACCACGGCACCGGTCAGCCCGTCGTGCTGATCCACGGGTTCCCGCTGGACGGGCGCTCCTGGGAGCGGCAGAGCGCCGCGCTGCTCGACGCCGGCTACCGGGTGATCACCTACGACCGCCGCGGCTTCGGCCAGTCCTCGCACCCGACCGCCGGCTATGACTACGACACCTTCGCCGCCGACCTGAACACCGTGCTGGAGACCCTGGACCTGCGGGACGCCGTGCTGGTCGGCTTCTCGATGGGCACCGGCGAGGTCGCCCGCTACGTGTCCTCGTACGGCTCGGAGCGGGTCGCCAAGGTCGCCTTCCTGGCCTCCCTGGAGCCGTTCCTGCTCAAGACCGACGACAACCCGGACGGCGCCGCCCCGCAGGAGTTCTTCGACGGCATCGTCGCCGCGGTGAAGGCCGACCGGTTCGCCTTCTACACCGGTTTCTTCAACGACTTCTACAACCTGGACGAGAACCTCGGCACCCGGATCAGCGAGGAGGCCGTCCGCAACAGCTGGAACACCGCGGCTTCCGGCGGCTCCTTCGCCGCCTCGGCCGCACCGACCACCTGGTACACCGACTTCCGCGCCGACATCCCCCGCATCGACGTGCCCGCCCTGATCCTGCACGGCACCGGCGACCGCACCCTGCCCGTCGACAACACCGCCCGCGTCTTCCACCGGGCCCTGCCCTCCGCCGAGTACGTGGAGATCGAGGGTGCGCCGCACGGCCTGCTGTGGACCCACGCCGAGGAGGTGAACGCGGCGCTGCTGGCCTTCCTCGCGAAGTGACCGACGTGTCGTGACCCAGGGGCGGCCCGTCCGCCCCGGCACCGAGCCCCGGGCCTCCCCCCGTCCCACCGGACGGGGGGAGGCCCGGGGCTCTTCCGTCGTCCCCACGACCCCGCTCCACCCGGCCCGGACCGGCTCCCGCCCGGCCAGTTCGCTGGCGGACCGGAGACGGTGCACTGAGCGCCAACTACCGCCCCCACCTGCGACTTAACGTTCTTTCAGGCGCTCGGAGCGGAGCCGGGCCGGTCAGTCCCGGCCCCGCTCGGACGCCCCTCCGCCGCCCGATCCGGGGCGGTGGTCCGAACCGTCACAGGAGGCTGGAGCGGTGCCTGCAATGCCGGTCGGCGGGCTGGTCCCCCGCGCCGTCGAGAACGCTGCCGACGTCGTCGTCCGCAACGCGAAGATCCACACCGGGGACGCCCGCCGCCCACAGGCCGGGGCCCTCGCCATCCGCGACGGCCTGATCACGGCCGTGGGGGACGACGCGGACGTCGCCCCGCTCATCGGGCCTGCCACCACCGTGGTGGACGCCCTCGGCCGGCGGGTGGTGCCCGGCCTCAACGACTCGCACCTGCACGTGATCCGGGGCGGTCTCAACTACGTCCTGGAGCTGCGCTGGGACGGCGTGACCTCGCTGCGCGAGGGCCTGGCGATGCTGCGGGAGCAGGCCGCCCGCACCCCCGAGGGGCAGTGGGTGCGGGTCGTCGGCGGCTGGTCGGCGGAGCAGTTCGCCGAGCGGCGGCTGCCGACGCCCGCCGAACTGAACGAGGCCGCGCCGGACACCCCGGTGTTCGTGCTCCACCTCTACCAGTCGGCGATCCTCAACCGCGCCGCGCTGAAGGCCGTCGGCTACACCCGGGACACCCCCGACCCGAAGGGCGGCCAGATCGTCCGGGGCCGGGGCGGGGAGCCCAACGGCATGCTGCTGGCCGCGCCCAGCGCGCTGATCCTCTACTCGACCCTCGCCAAGGCGCCGACCCTGGCCCCCGAGGAGCGCAAGTCGTCCACCCGGCACTTCCTGCGCGAGCTGAACCGCTTCGGGCTGACCTCCGCGATCGACGCCGCCGGCGGGTTCCAGAACTTCCCCGAGAACTACGCCACGGTGACCGAGCTCGCCCGGGAGGGCCTGCTCTCCCTGCGCATCGCCTACCACCTGTTCCCGCAGACCCCGGGCCAGGAGCTCGACGACCTCGCCCGCTGGATCGAGACGGTCCGCCCCGGGGACGGCGACGAGTGGCTGCGGCTGAACGGCGCCGGCGAGAACCTCACCTGGGCCGCCGCCGACTTCGAGAACTTCGCCGAGCCGCGTCCGGAACTCGGCGGCTACGAGGGCGAGTTCGAGAAGGCCGTCCGGATGCTCACGGAGCACGGCTGGGGCTTCCGGCTGCACGCGACGTACGACGAGACGATCCGGCGGGACCTCGCGGTGTTCGAAAAGCTCGCCGCCGAAGGGCTCTTCCCGGCCGGGAACCGGTGGCTCTTCGACCACGCGGAGACCGTCTCCCGGGACAGCCTCGACCGGATCGCGGCGCTCGGCGGCTCGCTGTCGGTGCAGAACCGGCTCTCCTTCCAGGGCGAGGTGTTCACCCGCCGGTACGGCGTCGGCGCCGCCGCCGAGGCGCCGCCGATCCGCGCGATGCTGGACCGCGGGCTGACCGTGGCCGCCGGTACCGACGCCACCCGGGTGTCCTCGTACAACCCGTGGGTCGCGCTGCACTGGCTGGTCTCCGGCCGGACGGTCGGCGGGTCGGCGATCCGGCCGCCGCAGAACCGGGTGGACCGGGCCACCGCGCTCGCGATGTACACCACGGCGGGCGCCGCGCTCACCGGCGAGCAGGACGTCAAGGGCGTGCTGCGGACGGGCTGTTACGGCGACCTCGCGGTGCTGTCCGACGACTTCTTCACGGTGCCCGAGCACGAGATCCCGCACATCGAGTCCCTGCTGACCGTGGTCGGCGGCCGGATCGTGCACGCCGCGGCGGAGTACGAGGGCCTGGACGAGGAGCTGCCGGCGGTCAGCCCGGCGTGGAGCCCGGTCGCCCGCTTCGGCGGCTACCGCTCCCACCGGAGCCAGGGCACCGGCGCCCGCCAGGCCGAGCTGCTCGGCGAGGTCGTCGCCGAGTCCGAGCTGCACCGCAGTTGGCGCGTCGGGCGCGGCCTGGCGACGGAGCAGGCCCAGCCGTTCGACCCCTGCTTCCTCCTCTGACGCGCCCGACCCGACGCCCCACCCGGCGCCCCACCGGCCGAACCGCCGGACCGCCTGCCGAGCCGCCCACCGGACCCCCGGGCGGCCCGGCAGGGCGCCCACCGCACCACCCACCCGACTTCCTCCGCGGATCACCGCGCGACGGATCCACCGAAAGAACCCGAAGGGAACCCTCATGGTCGACATCACCCAGGTCAGCGCCACCCCCAGCCCGGACCTGCTGACCCCCGACAACGCCGTGGTCCTGTTCGTCGACCACCAGCCGCAGATGTTCTTCGGCACCGGCAGCGGCGACCGCACCGCCATCATCAACGCCACCGTCGGCCTCGCCAAGGCCGCCAAGGCCTTCGACGTCCCGGCCGTGCTGACCACCGTCGCCGCCGAGTCCTTCTCCGGCCCGCTGCTGCCGCAGCTGGCGGCGGTCTTCCCGAAGGCCGAGGTCCTCGACCGCACCTCGATGAACGCCTGGGAGGACGAGGCGGTCGTCGAGGCCGTCAAGGCCACCGGTCGCGGCAAGGTCGTCATCGCCGGTCTGTGGACCGAGGTCTGCCTGGTCCTGCCCGTGCTGTCCATGATCGACCAGGGCTACGAGGTCTACGTCGTCACCGACGCCTCCGGCGGCGTCTCCCCGCAGGCCCACGAGCACGCCATCCAGCGGATGACGCAGGCCGGCGCGGTGCCGGTCACCTGGGTCCAGGTGCTGCTGGAGCTCCAGCGCGACTGGGCGCGCCAGGAGACCTACGGCGCCGTCATGGAGATCGTCAAGGAGCACGCCGGTGCGTACGGCCTCGGGGTCGTCTACGCGCAGGCCGTCATCGGCGAGCACGCCGCCGGCTGAGTCGGCGCACACCGACTCGGCACCAGCAACAGCGACCAGGGACAGGAACAGGAACGATGGACACCGGACTGCTGATCCTCCGTGTGGTGGTGGGCCTGCTCGTCGCCGCACACGGCGTACAGAAGGTGAGTTTCCGGCTGGGCGGCAACGGCCTCGCGGGCGGGACGGAGGAGTTCCGGCACGACGGCTTCCGCGGCGGGACGCTCACCGCGCTCGCGGCGGGCGCCGGGCAGGTCGGTTCGGGCCTGTTCCTGGCCCTGGGCGCGCTCACCCCGCTCGCGGCCATGGTCGCGATGGGGGTGATGACGGTGGCACTGACCGTCAAGCTGCCGCACGGGCTCTGGGTGCAGAACGACGGCTACGAGTACCCGCTGGTGCTGGTCGTCGTCTCGGGGGCGCTCGCCCTCACCGGCCCGGGCCGGTGGTCCGCGGACCACGCCGTCGGCCTGACCGACTGGCCGCTCTGGCTGTCGGTCGCGGCGCTGGTGCTCGGCCCGGCGAGCGGCCTGCTCACCCGGGCGGTCCTGCACCGCGCGCCCGCGCCGCAGGAGGAGGCGGCCGGTGCGCACCCTGCTGGCTGACGCCAGACGGACGCTGGTCCCGCCGCGTGCGGACCGGCACGGCCCGCTGCCGCCGCTGATGCTCCTGCTGACGGTGGCCACGGGCCTGGTGGACGCGGTGAGCTACCTCGGCCTCGGCCACGTGTTCGTGGCGAACATGACCGGCAACGTGGTCTTCCTGGGGTTCGCCCTGGCAGGGGCCCCGGGGCTGTCGGCCGCGGCCTCGCTCGTCTCGCTGGCGTCGTTCCTGGCCGGCGCACTCGTCGGCGGACGGCTCGGCAGCCGGACGCCGGCCCACCGCGGGCGCCTGCTGACCCTGGCGGCCGGCGCCCAGACCGTCCTGACGGCCGCGGCGGCCGCCACCGCCGCGGCCGGCGGGGCCGACCGCGCCCTGATCGTCCTGCTGGGGCTGGGCATGGGCCTGCAGAACGCGGCGGCCCGGCGGCTCGGCGTGCCCGACCTGACCACCACCGTGCTGACCCTCACCCTGACCGGCCTGGCCGCCGACTCCACGGCGGCCGGGGGCGCGGCACCGCGCCCGGGGCGACGGATCCTCTCCGCCCTGGCGATGCTGCTCGGCGGCCTCGCGGGCGCGGCACTCGTCCTGCACGGGCGGACCGCCGCCGCCCTGGCCCTGGCCGCCCTGCTGCTCCTGGCCACGGCGGTGACCGCCCACCGGATCTCGGCCCCGGACGCGCACTGGGCCCCGCCGGTCGCCTGATCCGCGCTCCTCCGCCCACTCCATCGACATCACCACCCGCACGCGCCCGGCGCCCGCTCAGCGGGCGCCGGGCGCCTCGACGACCGGGAGATCCCCGATGAACCGACGCTTCCTGCGACGCGTGGTCCCGCTGGTGACGGCGATCGCCGCGCTGACCGCGATCCCCACCGCCTCGGTGGCCCAGACCACCCAGGCCACCCAGACCGCACAGGCCACACAGACCGGCCAGACCGGCCCGACGACCACGCACCGGCAGTTCGCCGTCGGCCCGCAGTACGACTCCACCCACGTCTACGTCGAACCGGGCACCGAGCAGGCGTTCGTCGCCGGCTGGGTGGCCACCTTCGGCGGGACGACGCTCGGGCCGAACGCCACCCAGGTGACGCCCACGCCGAGCCGCACGCTGTCCGAGCTGGTGCTCTCCCCGGTCGGCACCCTGTCGGTGTTCGACTACACCACGCCCGTCCCGTCCCCGTTCGGCACCGAGCGCACCGGCTGGCTGGTGACCGACCTCGACCAGGCGGTCCGCGCCGCCCGGGCCGACGGCGCGGCCGTGACGGTCGCGCCGTTCGCCGACCCGATCGGGCGCGACGCCGTCGTGCAGTTCCCCGGCGGGATCAGCGCCCAGCTCTACGTGCACACCACCCCGCCGTCCTACCCCGCCCTGGCGAGCGTGCCGGAGAACCGGCTCTACCTCTCCCCCGACGCGGTCGGCGGCTTCCTGCGCAGCTCCCTCGCCTTCACGCAGGGTCGGATCGTCTCCGACGACCGGCGGGCCGACGGCGCCGCGATCGGCCTGCCCGGCACGACCTACCGGCTGCTGAAGCTCACCTCCGGCTTCGGCACCACCACCGTCGCCGTGACGGACGGCCACCTGCCGTACCCCTACGGCCGGGAGCTCACCGGCTACGGCGTGCCGGACCTCGGCGCGACCCTGGAACGGGCGAAGGCCGCCGGCGCGTCGGTGCTGTCCGGTCCGGTCACGGCGGGCGGGCGGGACAGCGCGATGGTGCGCTTCCCCGGCGGCTACGTCGCGGAGGTCCACACGGCCCGGTGAGCGACGGCCGGCGGACGCGTCACCGGTGACCCGTGACCCGGAACCGATGGCCGACGACCGATGGCCGACGACCGGTGACCGGTGACCGGTGACCGGTGACCGACGACCGGCCGCCCTGGTCGACCCTCAGGCGGGCCGCCGGGCGCACCCACCGCGCCCGGCGGCCCGCCGTTTCGGGCGCGGCCCGTCGACTCAGACCGCGATGCCGTACCCGGACGCGCGGGCGCCCTGCGCGGCGTCGGTGACGGCGCCCGACCCGGCGTAGGCCTGCCACTCGCGCGGGGAGATCCCGTACACGGCCCGGAACGCCCGGCTGAAGTGACTGGCGCTCACGAAGCCCCAGCGGCCCGCCACCGCCGCCACGGTGGCCCGGCCCGCCGTCCGGCGGGCGAGGTCACGTCGGCACATGTCCAGCCGCTGGCGCTGGATCCAGCGGGCCACCGTCACCCCCTCGAAGCGGAAGAGCTTGTGCAGGTACCGCACCGACACGTGGTGGGCGGCCGCGATCCGCTCCGGGGAGAGGCCCGGGTCCCCGAGGTGGCGCAGGATGTGGTCCTTCACCCGGGCCAGGGTGGCCAGGGCCGCGTCGGGTGCCTCCGCCAGGGACAGGCCGCGGCGCTCGTGGGCGAGCACGGCGAGCAGGTCGAGCGCCGTGGTGGCGAGCCAGGACGCCGGCTGCGGCTCCATCGAACCGGCCGACCGTGAGAGGCACTCCAGGTACGCGGCCACCAGCCGGGCGGTGCCGTCGGTGCTGTCGAAGACCGTCGTGGTCAGCACCCGCAGGTCCTCCTCCGAGACGCCCACGGCCGAGCGCGGCCAGTGCAGGGCCGTGAAGGCGAAGGCGTCCGGCAGCTCCTTGGCGAACGGCCGTCCGGCGTCGGTGACCGCGAAGGTGCCGGGCCGCAGCACGACCCGGTGGCCGTCCTGTTCCAGGCGGGCGGTGCCGCGGTGCTGGAGCGCCAGGGTGAGGTGGTCCTCCCCGCCGCGGGCGATCAACCCGGCGCTGCGCTCGACCCGCTGCGGACCGGCCTCCACCAGGGAGAGCTGCACGTCGCCCACGCAGTGGCTGGTGATCGTGGCGGGTGCGGGCGCGCGGTCGAGCAGGGCCACGTCGAGCGGGATGAAGGTGCGGGAGACGGCCTCGTGCCAGTATTCGGCGCGGTCGGCGGACGGTACTGCGGTGGTGTCGAGAACGACGGGCATCAGTGCTCCTCGGAGGGGGTCTCTCGGTGGGGGGTCTCTTCGGTGGCGACGGCCGGGACGCGGGGCTCACCAGGAACGGCTGTGCAGGGCCATGTGCACGGTGTCGACGACCTGGATCAGCGCGGCCCGGGCGGTGCCGGTGGGGCAGTGCCCGGCGAGCAGCAGGAAGCCGTGCACCACGCCCTGGTAGCGGGTGGCCACCACCGGGACGCCCGCCGCGCGGAGCCGGGCCGCGTAGGCCTCGCCCTCGTCGCGCAGCACGTCGGCCTCGGCGGTGACCACGAGTGCCGGGGGGAGCCCGGCGAGCCGGTCCAGCGGGGCGCGCAGTGGCGCGGCGGTCGGCTCGGCCCGCCGCCGCGGGTCGGGCAGGTAGTCGTCCCAGAACCGGCGCATGTGGTCGCGGTGCAGGAAGTAGCCCGTCGCGTACCGGTGGTAGGACGGGGTGTCGAAGTCGGCGTCGGTCACGGGGTACAGCAGCACCTGGTGGAGCAGCGGGACGTCGCCGTGCTGCCGGGCCAGCAGGGTCAGCGCCGCCACCAGGTTGGCGCCCGCGGACTCGCCGACGGCGGCGATGCGGCGCCCGTCCAGCCCGATCCCGTCGCCGTGCTCGTGGATCCACCGGGCGACCGCGAGGCACTGCTCGACGGCCACCGGGTAGCGGGCCGCGGGTGCCCGGGCGTAGTCCACGTACACCACGGCGGCGTCGGTGCCCAGGGCGAACTCCCGGACCAGCCGGGCGTAGCAGGCCGCGTCGCCGAGCGACCAGCCGAGACCGGGCAGGAAGAGCACGACGGGGCTCGGCCCGACGGTGCCGGCGGGTCTGGTCACCTGGACGTTCACCCGCCCGGTCGGTCCGCAGGGCAGGGCGAGCCACTCCGTCGAGGTGCCGTGGGGGTCGTCCGGGTCCGGTTCCCCGTCCGGGCTCCAGTCGAGCACGTCGTACGGCCCGCCGTACGGCCCGCCGCCCGGTACGCCCGTCAGGCCCGTCAGGCCCGCCGGCCCGACCGGCCCGTCCGGGGTGAGGAAGGCGAGGTCCGGCAGCGGTTCCGTCGCGGAGCGGGCGGCCCGGCCGTCCAGGAACTCCTGGAGCGCCCGGTCGAGCACCGGGCGCCGGTCGGGCAGGGGGGTGGGGTCGGACAACGTCTTCGCTCCTGGCTTCGTTCAGTGGGGCCGCACGGCATCGCGTGCGCCGCGGCGGGTGCCCGGGTGCGTCGGGCGGGCGGCCCGGCGCACCTCCCCGGGGCGCGGCGGCGCCGCTCGACCGTACTGCCGGGGCGGCGGCCGCGGTGGGACCGGGTGTGGCGGCCGGCCGGCGGCTCGTCAACCGGCGGCGCCGCCCGGTACGTCCCGCAGCTCGCGCCACTCCCGGGGGGAGACGCCGTACGCGGCGCGGAAGCTCCGGCTGAAGTGCGCCGGATTGACGAAGCCCCAGCGCTGGGCCACCGCCGAGACCGTGGGCGCGGTCCGGCCCCTTCGGGCGAGCTCGCGGGCGCACGCCTCCAGTCGGCGCTGCTGGATGAGCCGGCTCACCGTGACCCCCTCGCCCTCGAAGATCCGGTGCAGGTAGCGCACCGAGATGTGGTGGGCGTGCGCGATCCGCTCGGGCGCCAGCTCCGGCTCGGCCAGGTGCTGCTCGATGTACTCCCGCACCCGGCGGACCAGGTGCGCGTTCGGGGTGTCCGCCTCGCCGGCCGGCCGGCCGTCGGCCAGCTGGGCGACGAGGGTGCTCAGCAGGTCGGCGACGCTGCCGGCCAGCCGGTCGCCGACCGTGGCCGGGTAGGAGTGCGCGGAGGCGGCGAGGACGCCGAGGAACGGCAGGAGCACCGGTCCGCAGCCCTCCGTGGGGCCGAGGGCCGTCGCCGCCGCCTGGCGCAGGTCCCGCTCCGGCACGCCCAGCAGCCGGCGCGGCAGGTGGAACAGGTGGGTGCGGAAGCGTTCCGGGTAGTCGACGGCGTACGGGCGCGCCGTGTCGTACACCACGAGCCCGCCCGGCGACACCTCCGCCCGGCGCCCGTCCTGTTCCAGGACGGCCCGGCCCTCCTCCTGCACGCCCACCCCGATCTGCGGCTCGCCGCCCGGGGCCCGCTCGATCAGCGCCGCCGTGCGCGAGAACCGGGCGGCGTCCGCCTCCAGCGTGGAGACCCGCACGTAGCCGAGCCGGTGGGAGACCAGCAGCCCGTCGAACGGCCGCGGGGTGAGCGGGCGCACCTCGACCGGGACGACCGTCCGCGACACCGCCCCGTTCCAGTACGCCGCCTTGTCCTCGTCCGCGACCGAAGCAGTCGTCACCCGCACGCCCATCTGACACCGCCCCTTCCGCCGAATCCTCGCGATCCCAGCCTGGGGCGCGTGGGCGGCGGACGGTTAGGTCATCTGACTGCTCTTTCCGGCAGTACCCCGCGGGGCCCGCCCCGGCACCGGGGAAGGCGCCGGGACGGGACCGGACGGGCGGACGTCGGCGCAGCTCAGATGCCGTCGAACGCGCCGCCGGGTGCGCTGCCGGGCGCGGTGTCGAGCGCGTGGGCGAGCGCGGCCCGCGAGGTGATCCCGAGCTTCGGGAAGATCTTGTAGAGGTGGGCCGCGACGGTACGGGGTGACAGCTGGAGCCGGCGGCCGATCTCCTTGTTGGTCAGACCGGTCGCCGCGAGCCGGGCTATCCGCAGCTCCTGGCCGGTGAGGCCGGACGGCTCCGCGGTCGACGCGCCGGGCGGCGGCGCCACCGGGTCGCCGGCGGCACGCAGCTCCTCCTCGCAGCGCTGCGCCCAGGGCCCCGCCTGGAGGCGGCGGAACACGTGGTGGGCGGCGCGCAGCGGCTCCCGGGCGCCGGGCCGGTGCCGGCGGCGCAGCCACGAGCCGTGGGCGAGCCGCAGCCGCGCGAGGTCGAACACCCACCGCTCCGCGCCGGGGACGGCGTACGCGGCGCGGTAGGCGGCGTCGGCCTCGTCGTCCTCGGCGGCCACGGCGGCGGCGGCCGAGCACAGGAAGGCGTGGCGGTCGGAGATCTCCGCGGAGCGGGCCGCCCGTCCGGCCTCCAGGTGGGCCCGGGCCTCCTCGTGCCGGCCGGTGTGCACGGCGGCGGTGACCAGGTCGAGGACCAGCGCGTGGTGCCAGGGCGGGCCGCCGGGCAGCCGCCCGGGCGGGGTGATCTCGCAGAAGTGCGCGTACGCCTCCTCGTGGCGGCCGTGGGCGAGCGCGGCCAGTCCGCGCAGGTGGGTCAGGCGGTCGAGGACGTAGCGCATCCGGGCCCGGGTGGCGGTGGGCCGGATGCTCCGTTCGACCTCCCGGAGTCCGGCCTCGTCGCCGCGGCCGGCCAGGTAGTGGGCGTAGTACTGGCGGAACATCAACGCGTTGGTGTGGTAGCCGAGTTCGTCGGCGATCTCGGCCTCGCCCAGGCAGACGGCGGCCTGGTCCCAGTGGCCGAACAGGTAGTCCTGGTGGCACTTGGCCTTGGCGATCGAGCCCTGGGTGGCGTAGCCGTGCAGCCCGGTGAAGCGCTGCCACAGGTCGGCCTCGGGGCAGTCGAGCGCCGAGGCGGTCCACAGCAGCAGCCAGGCCGCGCCGGCCTCCTGTTCCTGCGTCATCCCCTCGGCGACGGCCCGCAGGGTGGCGGTGGTGTCCGGACCCGGGTCGGTCCAGGCCCGCAGGCACAGCCGGCCCGCCTCCGAGACCTCGCCGCGGTGTCGTTCCAGGGCCCGCCAGGCCCAGGGATCGTCCGTGTAGGTGGCGGCCAGGAGCAGCTTGAAGTAGACCTGTTCGGTCAGGCCGCCGAAGGTGTCGGCGCCGGGTGCGGTGAGCGCGTCCAGGGCGGCGGGCAGCAGGGCGGCGGCGGACTCGAAGTCCACGTGGTGGCTCTGGTCGGCGTAGACCACCGCGTAGGCGAACAGCGGGGCGGCGTCCGGCGGCACGCTGCTGCTCTTCAACTCCTCGACCAGGGCGGCGGTGTGGCGCAGTTGTCCGCCGCGGGCCGACATCACCGCGGCCCAGGTGAGTCTGCGGACACGGTCGCAGGAGCTGGGGCTGAGCACGGCGGCGCGTTCGAGCAGCAGCGCGCCCTCCGCGTCGCCGCCGCGTCGGGCGAGGTCGCTGCCGGCCTCCTGCAGGCGGTGCGCGAGGCCTTCGTCGGGCAGCAGCGCGGCGGCCGCCTCGTGGACCAGCCGCCGGGGGTCGTCCGGTGCGAGGGCTTCGGACAGGGCGCGGTGGGCCTCGCGGCGCGCGGTGTCGGAGGCCGCGGCGACGACGGCGGTCCGCACCAGGGGGTGGCGGAACACCAGCTGCCCGGCCGGGTCGAGCCGGGCCAGGCCGCTCGCCTCGATCCCGTCCAGGATCTCCCCCGCGTCGCCGGCCGCGGCGGCACGCAGCCAGCCGCCGCTGCTGAAGTCCGGGCCGGTGGCGAGGGCGCCGAGCAGCAGGAAGCGACCGACCTCCGGGGTCAGTGTGCCCAGCCGGTCGGCGAAGATCCGTTCCAGCCTCCGCCCGAGCGGCAGGCGTTCGGGCAGTGGGGCGGTCCCCCGCTGCTGGGCGGCCTCCAGCTGGCGCGGCAGCTCCACCAGGGCCAGCGGGTTGCCGGCCGCCTCCGCCAGGACGCGGTCGCGGGCGGCGGCCGCGAGTTCGGGGTGGCAGGTGCCCAGCAGCAGGGCCGCGTCCGTCCGGGGCAGGGCGCGGACCTCGACGGTCTCGGCCGACCAGGTCTGGGCGGCCGGGCCGTCCGTCCGGGTGGCGCCGACGATTACGACGGGCAGGTCGGCGGAGCGCCGGTGGAGGAAGGCGAAGACGGTCGCGCTCGACGAGTCGATCCAGTGCAGGTCGTCCAGGAGCAGCAGCACGGGGGCGGTCCGGACCGCCTCCTCCAGCAGTGCCAGGGCGGCGGCGCCGACGGCGAAGCCGCTCGGGGTCCCGGAGCGGATGCCGAGCGCGCTCTCCAGGGCCTCCCGCTGGTGGGCGGAGAGCGCGCCGGAGCGCTGGAGCAGTGACCGGAAGGCCTGGTGGAGGGCGCCGAAGGCGAGGTCCGTCTCGGCTTCCGCGCCGACGGCCCGCAGGACGGTGAAGCCGCGCTCGCGCGCGGCGTGCTCCACCCAGGACAGCAGGGTGGACTTGCCGACGCCGGGGTCGCCGCGCAGCAGCACGGTGCACCCGCTGGCACCGTCCTCGGCCTGCACCAGGGCGGCGGTGAGGAGCTCCGTCTCCCGCTGCCGCCCGACCACGGTCGGTCCGCGGCTGTCGTGCACCACTCTTCTGTTCCCCTCGTGTCGGTCCCCCCGCCACCGGGAACCCAAGGTTAACGCCCGTCAGGACCAGCCTTCACCACGCTGGGTGTGGCCCCGACCACATGCGGCGACGCGCTCGCGGAGGCGGGTGGCGGCCCGGCCGGCGACCCGCTGGGTGGCAGAAGGTGTCCAGCCAACTCAAGGCGTTCGTCCGCCGTACAGCGGGCAGTCATGAGTGGTCCGCCGGGTGGTACCCCGCAGCCGCTGTCCTTGGGGTGCCGTCCTCCGCCCCCGTCCTACGAGGTCTCCCACCCATGGCAGAGCTGAACCGCCGTCGCTTCCTTCAACTCGCGGGCGCCACCGCCGCGTTCTCCACGCTGTCGCAGAGCATCGCGCGCGCTGCGGCGATCGCCCCGCAGGGCGCCACCGGCACCCTCCAGGACGTCGAGCACATCGTCGTCCTGATGCAGGAGAATCGTTCCTTCGACCACTACTTCGGCGCGATGAAGGGGGTCCGCGGCTTCGGCGACCCCCGCCCGGTGACCCTCCCGAGCGGCAAGTCGGTGTGGCACCAGACGGACAGCGGCAAGAAGGAGATCCTGCCGTTCCGCCCCCAGGTGAACGACCTGGGCATGCAGTTCGTCCAGGACCTCAACCACGACTGGGCCGGCGGCCACAAGGCCTTCAACAACGGCAGGTACGACCAGTGGGTCCCCGCCAAGACGGCCACCACCATGGCCTACCTGACCCGCCAGGACATCCCGTTCCACTACGCCCTCGCCGACTCCTTCACCCTGTGTGACGCCTACCACTGCTCGTTCATCGGCTCCACCGACCCGAACCGCTACTACATGTGGACCGGCTACACCGGGAACGACGGCACCGGCGGCGGCCCGGTCCTCGGCAACCAGGAGGCGGGGTACGGCTGGACGACCTACCCCGAGCGGCTGGAGAAGGCCGGGGTCTCCTGGAAGGTCTACCAGGACGTCGGCGACGGCCTCGACGCGGCCGGCTCCTGGGGCTGGATCGGCGACGCCTACCGCGGCAACTACGGCGACAACTCGCTGCTCTACTTCAACACCTACCGCAACGCCAAGCCCGGCGACCCGCTGTACGACAAGGCCCGCACCGGTACGAACGCCAAGGCCGGCGACGGCCTCTTCGACCACCTGCGCCGAGACGTCCAGGCCGGCACGCTCCCGCAGATCTCCTGGATCGCCGCCCCCGAGGCGTTCACCGAGCACCCCAACTGGCCCGCGAACTACGGCGCCTGGTACGTCTCCCAGGTGCTGGACGCGCTCACCTCCGACCCCGACGTGTGGGCCCGCACCGCGCTGTTCATCACCTACGACGAGAACGACGGCTTCTTCGACCACGTGGTGCCGCCGTTCCCGCCCTCCTCCGCCTCCCAGGGCCTGTCCACGGTGTCGACGACGGCGGACTACTTCGGCGGGAACATCGGCAACGCGGCCGGCCCGTACGGCCTCGGCCAGCGGGTGCCGATGCTGGTGGTCTCGCCCTGGAGCACCGGCGGCTTCACCTGCTCGGAGACCTTCGACCACACCTCGATCATCCGCTTCATGGAGCGCCGCTTCGGCGTGCTGGAGCCCAACATCTCGCCCTGGCGGCGCGCCATCTGCGGCGACCTCACCTCCGCCTTCGACTTCACCGCCTCGAACACCGCCCCGGCCGCACTTCCCTCCACCGCCGGCTACCTCCCGCCGGACCGCAACCGGCACCCCGACTACGTGCCCACCCCGCCCGCCACCGGCACCATGCCGAAGCAGGAGGCGGGCACCAAGCCGACCCGCCCGCTGAAGTACGCCCCGTACGTGGACGGCGCGGCCGACACCGGCACCGGCAAGTACCGCCTGACCTTCAGCGGCGGCGCGGCGGCCGGCGCCCAGTTCCTGGTGACCTCGGCCAACCGCACCGACGGCCCGTGGACGTACACCGCCGAGGCCGGCAAGTCGATCGCGGACGCCTGGAACACCACCTACTCCAAGGGCGTCACCGACCTGACCGTGCACGGCCCCAACGGCTTCCTGCGCCGCTTCCGCAACCCCGGCAAGACCGCCGGGCCCGAGGTCACCGCGCGCCACAACCCGACCACCGGCAGCCTCGACCTCACCCTCACCAACGCGGGCACCGCCGACGCCGTGCTCACCGTCGCCAACGCCTACGGCGGCCTCCCGCAGACCGTCACGGTCCGCCGGGGCGCCACGGTCTCGTACACCGTCGACCTGCGCACCTGCCGCAACTGGTACGACGTGACGGTCACCTCCGCCGCGACCACCGACTTCGTCCGCCGCCTGGCCGGCCACGTCGAGACCGGCGCGCCGGGCCTGTCGGACCCGGGCCTGCTCACCTACTGACCCGGCCGCCCCCGCACCGGCCCGACCCCGCCGCCACCGACGCCGGCGGCCCGCCCCGGGCACCTCACCCGCCCGGGGCGGGCCGCCCGGCCCGGTGGCGGCGGCCATTCGGCGCAGCGCGCCCCCGCGCGGCGCGGGCCCGGCCCGGCGGCGTGCCTATCGTGGGCGGATGACCGACCGTCGGACCGCCCGGCCGGCCCCCAGCCGCTTCGGCTACCTCATGGCCGCCGCCGCCTTCGCCGTCTGCATGACCGGCACCACCCTGCCCACCCCGCTCTACGGGCTCTACCAGGAGGAGATCGGCTTCTCCGAGCTGACGGTGACGGTCGTGTTCGCCGTCTACGCCTTCGGCGTCATCGGCGTCCTGCTGCTCATCGGCAACGTCTCCGACACCGTCGGGCGCCGCCCCGTCCTGCTCTGCGGGCTGGGGTTCGCCGCCGGCAGCGCCGTCGTCTTCCTGGGCGCGGACAGCGTGCCGCTGCTGCTCCTGGGCCGACTGCTGTCCGGCTTCTCGGCGGGCCTGTTCACCGGCACCGGCACCGCGTACGTGCTGGAGCTCGCCCCGCCCGGGCGGCAGGCCCGCGCGGGCTTCGTCGCGACCGCCGCCAACATGGGCGGCCTGGGCTTCGGGCCGCTGCTGTCCGGCTTCCTCGCCGAGTACGCGCCGCGGCCGCTGATCCTGCCGTTCGTCGTACACCTGGTGCTGCTCGCGGTGTCCTTCGCGCTGACCCTGCGCCTGCCGGAGACCGTCGCCGGGGCCCGCCCGCTGCGCACCGCGCGGCCCGACCGGCCGTCGCTGCCGCCGGAGGTCCGCCGGGTGTTCGTCCCGGCCGGGGTCGCCGCGTTCGCGGGCTTCTCCCTGCTGGGCGTCTTCACCTCGGTCAGCCCCGCGTTCCTCACCACCGACCTGGGCGTCGACAACCACGCGGTCGTCGGCCTGATCGTCTCCACCGCCTTCTTCGCCTCCACCCTGGGCCAGCTCCTGGTGCCCCGCCTGGGCACCGCCCGGGCGATCCCGCTGGGCTGCCTGGTGCTCATCGCCGGGCTGGCCCTGCTGGCCGCCTCGCTCGCCTGGACCACTCTCGCGCCGCTGGTGCTCAGCGCCCTGGTCGGCGGCGCGGGGCAGGGCATGGGCCTGCGCGGCGCCGTGGGCGAGATCGCCGCGGCGAGCCCGGCCGAGCACCGCGGCGGCGCCCTGTCGGCGCTCTTCGTGGTCGCCTACTTCGGCATCTCGATCCCGGTCATCGGGGTGGGCCTGCTCAGCGAGCCGGTCGGCCTGGCCGACGCCGGCCTGGTCTTCGCCGCCTGCATGGCCGTCCTGGCCGCCGCGTCCGGCGCCTACCTGCTGCGCCAGGCGAGTGCCGGGACCTGACCCCGTGTCCGGCCGACCGGTGCTTGCCGCCCGGAACCGGGACCGATAGACACGGTTCCGACACTGTGCGTGACACCCGGAGGTCTCCGCCATGAGCGTGACGAGTCGGTACAGGGACGCCTGGGAGGGCTTCTGGCGCGACGCGCCCGAGGAGCCGGGCGCGGTGATCTGGGACGCCGAACCGGCCGTCACCGCGGAACGCCACCTCGCGCTGTTCGGCCCCCGGCTCGCCGACCCCGAGCTGCCCGTCGTCGACCTGGGCTGCGGCAACGGCACCCAGACGCGCTTCCTCGCCGACCGCTTCGAGCGCGTCCTCGGGGTCGACCTGTCCGTCGCCGCCCTCGACCACGCCCGGCGCCGGGACCCGGACCGGCGAGCCGAGTTCGCCCAGCTGGACGCCACCGACGCCGACGCCGTCCGGGCGCTCCACGACCGCCTCGGCGACGCCAACGTCTATCTGCGCGGCGTGATCCACCAGAGCGAGCCGGCCGACCGCCGACCGGTCGCCGAGGCCGTCGCCACGCTGGTCGGTGAGCGCGGCCGGGCCTTCCTGGTGGAGCTCTCCGAGTCCGCCAAACAGGTCCTGGCCGCGCTCGCCCACGACCCCGCCGGGCCGCCGCCGAAGCTGCGCCCGGTCTTCGCGCACGGCCTCGCCCCCGCCGAGGTCGCCGACGCGGCCCTCACCGAGCTGCTGCACGCGGCCGGCCTCACCGTCCTCGCCTCCGGCGACCTGCCGCTGACCACCACGGAGTCCGCCCCCGACGGCCGACGGATCGAACTCCCGGCCCGGTGGCTCGTCGTGGGTGCCCGGCCGGCCCGCCCCTGATCGACGGGCGGACCGGCCGTCACACCGGGCGCGCGGCCGCCAGTTCCTCCTCCCGGCGCGGGGCGCCACCACAGGACGACGGAAGACCCTTTCTCATCGCGGTAGTTGACTATCAGTCAAACAGTTCGAGTAGTGTCGAAGCCGGCGTTGCCCGTGCGACCCGGGAGACCACCATGGGAGCTTCCACGGACTCGGATTCGTCCGTGCCCCCGGTCCGGGCCGAGGCCCAGGCCCCGGTCCCGTCCGGGAGGGGCGGGCCGCTGCGTCGGAACCGTCCGCTGCTGCTCCTGGTCCTGGAGCAGCTGACGAGCTCGGTGGGGCGCCAGGTCACCGCCCTGGCGCTCCCGTTGCTGGCCATCGTCCACCTGGGCGCCGGTCCGCTGGGCGCCTCCGCGCTGCTCGCGATGGCCTACCTGCCCGGTGTGCTGCTGAGTCCGCTGATCGGCGTCGCCGTCGACCGGGCCCGGTTGCGGCGCCTGCTGGTGGCGGTGGCCTGGCTGCAGGTCCCCGCCGTCGGCAGCGTCCCGCTCGCGGCCGCGCTGGACGGGCTGACCTGGCCGCACCTCTTCGCCGCGGCGGCCGTCTCCGGCGCCCTGGGCTCCACCCAGGGCGTCGCCGCGCAGTCCGGTCTGCCCCGCGTGGTGCCCGCGGACGACCTGCTGCCGGCCAACTCCTGGCTCACCGGGGCCCGCACCGTCGGCCTCGTCGGTGGACCGGCGCTGGGCGGCATCCTGATCGGCCTCGTCGACCCGGCCCCGGCGCTGCTGGTGGAGTGCGCCACCTACGCCGTCGGCGGCGCGCTGTTCCTCGCGCTGCCCGCCTCGCTGAACCGGCCGCCGCAGGACGCGGGCCGGGGCGCGCGCTCCCGGATCGCCGCCCTGCGGGAGGGCCTGGCGGTGATCCGGCGGGAGATCCTGCTGCGCCGGCAGGCCCTGGCCGCGGCCGGGCTCAACCTGGGCGGCGGCGCCGGGAGCGGCCTGTTCGTCCTGTACGTCGACCGGGAGTTGGGGCTGCCCCCGTGGCAGCTCGGCACGGTCTACGCCGCGTACGCCGTCGGCATGGGCACCGGTGTGCTCGTCGCGACCGCCGTCACCCGGGCGCTGGGCATGGACCGGGCCGTCCGGGTGTGCGCCCTGGGTGCGGGGGCGGCCCTCTTCCTCATCCCGGCGGCCTCCCTCGGGCCGGCGTTCCCGGTGCTGGTCCTGTACCAGCTGCTGTTCGGCCTGCTGGCCACCGTCTGGTCGATCGCCATGACCACCAGCCGCCAACTCCTCACCCCCGCGCACCTGCTGGGCCGCGTCAACGCCTTCCTCCAGGCGGTGCTGACCGCCACCCTGCCGCTGGGCGCCGTCGCCGGGGGCTGGCTCGCCGCCCGGGTCGGCATCGTCCCGGTGCTGACCGGCGCGGCGACGGTCGCCCTCGCGGGCTCCGGCAGCCTGTGGCTCCCGCGCGGTCCGGCGGTGCGGTCGCCGTAGCGGGCGGTGCGTACCTCCCGCCGCGTCGACCCGGCGGCCGCCCGTCGGCTCCGGTGCGTCACGGGTTGCCGAGGGCGGCCTCCTCGCGGTCGAGGTCGTGCTGGAGACGGCGGCGGGTGGTGTCGCTGATGCGGTGCTCGTCGTAGAGGCGGTGCAGTTCGGTGCTCTGGACCGCGATGACCTCGTGGCGCAGCCGGCGGTAGGCGGCGTCGGCGGTGGTGCCGTCGGGGGTCTCGGCGCTGCGGTCGAGGCGGGCGGCGAGGCCGCGGCGCACCCGGTCGAGCGCGGTGTCGGGCACGGCTTCCAGTTCGGTGAGGTTCTCGACGTGGTCGAGGGCGGCGCGGTTGAGGGCGTCGCGGGCGTCGTCCTCCTCGCGGGCGGTGTGCTCGGGTTCGAGGGCGAGGCCGGAGCGGTTGACGACGGCGGCGAGGGTCAGGCCCTGGACGACGAGGGTGAACACGACGACGGCGGTGGTGAGCACCAGGACCAGGGGGCGTCCGGCGAGCTTGGTGGCGTCGTCGGTGACCAGGGGGATGGACAGGGCGGCGGCCAGGGGCATGACGCCGCGGGTGCCGGCCCAGGTGACCACCCCGGCGACCCGCCAGGAGAGCCGGCCGCCTCCGTGGCCGGGCTTGACGGCGCGGGTCAGTGGCAGGGTGGAGAGGACCCGCACCGCGATCAGTACGGCGGCCAGCGCGAGTGCCTGCAGTGGCCACCAGCCGGTGCCCGGCGGGAGGTCCCGCACCAGGGTGGGCAGTTCCAGGCCGACGATCGAGAAGACGACGCTCTCCAGCAGGAACACCACGACCGCGTACACGGCGGTCAGCTGGAGGCGGCTGTGGGCGTCGGTGAGCCGGTGGCCGGACCGCCCCAGCAGCACGCCGGCCACCACGACCGAGGTGACGCCGGAGGTGTGCGCGGACTCCGCGAGCACGTACGCGGCGTACGGGGTGACCAGGGCGATGACCGTCTCCAGCACCGGGTCGGTGGTGCGGCGGCGCACCAGCCACACCAGGCCCGCGGCGGCGGCGCCGACCACGCTGCCGCCCCCGGCGAGCAGCAGGAACTCCCCGCCCGCGGCGGGCAGGCTCACCGCAGCGCCGACGGCCACCGCGATGCCCACGGCCACCTTGAACAGCACCAGCGAGGTGGCGTCGTTGAACAGGCTCTCGGCCTGCACCAGCACCTGGAGGCGCCCCGGGAGCGCGAGGCGTCGGCCGAGGGCGGTGACGGCCACCGGGTCGGTGCTGGAGAGGACGGCGCCGAGGACGAAGGCCATCGCGGGCGGCAGTCCGGCGACGGCGACGGCGGTGAAGCCGACGGCGGCGGCGGAGGCGAAGACGAGCCCGAAGGAGAGGATCGTCACCGGCCGCCAGACCGTGCGCAGGTCGCGCAGCGACAGCTCCTCGGCGGAGGCGTACAGCAGCGGGGGCAGGACCACCGTGCCGATCACCTGGGGCGGGACGTGCAGGGCGGGGATGCCGGGTATCAGCGCCACCGCGATGCCCGCCAGGACCAGCAGCGAGGGCGCGGGAACGCGCAGCCGCCGGGCGAAGGTGGCCACGGCCGTGGCCAGGACCACCAGGACGAGAACGATCGCCACACTGTGCATCGGTGGAAAGGACCCCATCGCAAGAACCGGGGTCGCCGCCGCCGATCGCCGCAGTCATCCCCCGCGCCGACCAGGCTTCCCGGCACACCTGTGGCCATCTTATCGGAGCATTAGCGGGACACGGCAGGGCGGAATCCCCGGACACTTCCCCGGTTCCGAACGGACGGCAACCCGTCAAGGAACCGGGAAGGACGTGTCAAGGTCGCCGCCGGAAAACCTCCGCCCCGGCGCGTCGTCGGGCCCGACCGGCTAGCCTGGACCGCTTCCGAGCCCGACACCCGTCCGAGGAGCACAGCGCCGTGTCCGACAGCTTCGCGCACCTGCACGTCCACACCGAGTACTCGATGCTGGACGGTGCGGCGAAGAACGGGAAGCTGTTCGCCGAAGCGCAGAGACAGGGCATGCCCGCCATCGCGATGAGCGACCACGGCAACATGTTCGGGGCGTACGAGTTCTTCCACGCGGCCGCCAAGACCGACGTGAAACCGATCATCGGCATCGAGGCGTACGTCGCACCGGCCTCCCGCTTCCTGAAGAAGCAGGTGTTCTGGTCGCCCGGCGGCCAGCGCCCGACCGGCGCCGACGGCGAGGGCGGCAAGGACGTCTCCGGCGGCGGCCGCTACACCCACATGACCATGTGGGCACAGAACGCCACCGGTCTGCGGAACCTCTTCAAGCTCTCCTCGCTCGCGTCGATGGAGGGCTACTACATGAAGCCCCGGATGGACCGCGAGCTGATCGCCGCCAACGCCACCGGCATCATCGCCACCACCGGCTGCCCCTCCGGCGAGGTCCAGACCCGGCTGCGGCTCGGCCAGTACGACGAGGCCGTCAAGGCGGCCGGCGCCTACCAGGACATCTTCGGCAAGGAGAACTACTTCCTGGAGCTGATGGACCACGGCCTCGACATCGAGCTCCAGGTCCGCGAGGACCTGCTGCGGCTGGCGAAGCAGCTGAACATCCCGCTGCTGGCCACCAACGACTCGCACTACGTGACCGCCGACCAGGCCGACGCCCACGACAGCCTGCTCTGCGTCGGCGTGGGCAAGAACAAGGACGACCCGAACCGCTTCAAGTTCCAGGGCACCGGCTACTACGTCAAGACCGCCGAGGAGATGCGCGAGCTCTTCCGCGAGCTGCCGGAGGCCTGCGACAACACCCTCGCCATCGCCGAGCGGATCGAGTCGTACGAGGAGGTCTTCACCTACGTCGACCGGATGCCCCAGTTCGACGTGCCCGAGGGCGAAACCCAGGCCTCCTACCTGCGCAAGAAGATCGAGGTCGGGCTGCAGCACCGCTACGGCGACAGCCCCAGCCAGGAGGTGCTGGACCGGATCGAGCTGGAGATGGGCGTGATCACCCCGATGGGGTTCGACGCCTACTTCCTCGTGGTCGCCGACATCTGCCAGTACGCCCGGGACAACGGCATCCCGGTCGGCCCGGGCCGTGGTTCGGCGGCCGGCTCGATGGTCTCCTACCTGACCCGGATCACCGAGTTGGACCCGCTGGAGCACGACCTGCTCTTCGAGCGCTTCCTCAACCCCGAGCGCATCAACCCCCCGGACGTCGACATCGACTTCGACGACCGCCAGCGCGACCAGATGGTCCGCTACGTCACCGAGAAGTACGGCTCCGCGTACACCGCCCAGGTGAACACCTTCGGCACCATCAAGGCCAAGGCGGCCGTGAAGGACGCCAACCGCATCCTCGGCTACCCGTTCGCGATGGGCGACCGGATCACCAAGGCGATGCCGCCGGACGTCATGGGCAAGGGCGTGCCGCTGGCCGACCTCTTCAACGAGAAGCACGCCCGGTACAACGAGGGCACCGAGATCCGGGCGCTGTACCAGAACGAGTCCGACGTCAAGAAGATCATCGACACCGGCCTCGGTATCGAGGGCCTGATCCGCGGCACCGGCGTGCACGCCGCGGCCGTCATCCTCTCCTCCACCCCGCTGCTCGACCTGATCCCGCTGCACAAGCGGGACAAGGACGGCGTGATCATCACCGGCTTCGACTACCCGTCGTGCGAAGCCATGGGCCTGATCAAGATGGACTTCCTGGGTCTGCGCAACCTGGGCATCATCGACCACTGCATCAAGATCGTGAAGGCCAACCGGGGCGTCGACGTCGACATCGAGAAGATCCCGATCGACGACCCCACCACCTACCAACTGCTCGCCCGCGGCGACACCCTGGGCGTGTTCCAGCTCGACGGCGGCCCCATGCGCGCCCTGCTCAAGCTGATGAAGCCCACCGAGTTCGCCGACATCTCCGCCGTCTCCGCGCTGTACCGCCCCGGCCCGATGGGCATGAACTCGCACACCAACTACGCGCTGCGCAAGAACGCCCAGCAGGAGATCATCCCGATCCACCCCGAGCTGGAGGAACCGCTCAAGGACGTCCTCGGCCCCACCTACGGCCTGATCGTCTACCAGGAGCAGGTGCAGCGAGCCGCCCAGGTGCTGGCCGGCTACTCGCTCGGACAGGCAGACCTGCTGCGCCGCGCGATGGGCAAGAAGAAGAAGGAGGTGCTGGAGAAGGAGTTCGTGCCCTTCCACGCGGGCTGCAAGGAGCGCGGCTACTCCGACGAGGCGATCCAGGCGGTGTGGGACGTCCTGGTCCCGTTCGCCGGCTACGCGTTCAACAAGTCGCACTCCGCCGCGTACGGCCTGGTCTCGTACCAGACCGCCTACCTCAAGGCCAACTACCCGGCCGAGTACATGGCGGCGCTGCTCACCTCGGTCGCCGACGACAAGGACAAGATGGCCGTCTACCTGGCCGAGTGCCGGCAGATGGGCATCAAGATCCTCTCCCCCGACGTCAACGAGTCGGTGGTCGACTTCACCGCCGTCGGCAGCGACGTCCGCTTCGGCCTGAAGGCGGTGCGCAACGTCGGCGTGCCGGTGATCGAGTCCCTGGTCGGCACCCGGGACGAGGAGGGCAAGTACACCTCCTTCGCCGACTTCCTGGACAAGGTCGAGCTGGTGGTCTGCAACAAGCGCACCATCGACTCGCTGGTCAAGGCCGGCGCCTTCGACTCGCTCGGCCACACCCGGCTCTCGCTCAGCAGCGTGCACGAAAGCGCCATCGACGCCGTCACCGGGGTGAAGAAGCAGCAGGCCATCGGACAGGACGACCTGTTCGGCGCCCTGGACACCGGGGACGGCGCGCCCACCATCGGACTGGACTTCCAGCTCACCGACAACGAGTGGCCCCGCCGCCAACTCCTCGCCCTGGAACGCGAGATGCTCGGCCTGTACGTCTCCAGCCATCCGCTGGACGGCGCCGAGCACATCCTCTCCCAGAACCGCGACACCTCGATCGCCGAACTCCTCGGCTCCGGCCGCTCCGAGGGCGAGGTCCGGCTCTCCGGGCTGATCACCGGCGTCGACCGGCGGATCAACAAGGCGGGCAACGCCTGGGCGATCATCACCCTGTCCGACCGCGACGGCTCGGTCGAGGTGCTGTTCTTCCCCGCGACGTACAACCTGATGGCCGAGCAGATGATCGAGGACAACGTCATCTCGGTCCGCGGGCGGCTCAACGAGCGCGACGGCTCGCTGAGCATCTTCGGCCAGGAGATCACCACCCTGGACGTCTCCTCCGCCGAACTCGGCACCAAGCCGCCGGTGCAGATCACCGTCCCGGCCTCCCGGATCACCCCCGAGGTGGTCGCCGAGCTCAAGCTCGCCCTCCAGGCCCACCCCGGCGACGTGCCGATCCGGCTGCTCACCACCAACTGGGACAAGAACACCCTGTACGAGCTGGGCTTCCGGGTGAACCCCGACAACGGGCTCGCCTCGGACGTCAAGACCCTGCTCGGCAACCGCGCCTGGGCCGGCGCGGCCGTCCGGGCCTGAGCCGCGAACGGCCGTTCCCGGCAAGGGGAACGGCCGTTCGGGAGAAGCGGGGACGCGGCGCCGGCGTCAGCCGCGGCCGAGGACCCGGTCCACGGTGATCTCGATGACCACCCGGTCCGGGTTCACCCGCGGCTGGCGGTAGCGCTCGGCGTAGCGCCGCTCCGCGTCCGCGACCTGCTCGGGCTCGTCGCGGACGACGGCGACGCCCTCCAGGGTCGCCCAGCGCGCCCGGTCCACCTGGCAGACCGCGACCCGCAGACCCTGCGGCCCGGCCGCCGCGACGTTCAGCGCCTTGCGGCTGGTGCGGCTGGTGATCACCCGGGCGGTCGCCGTCCCCGGCTCGAACGTGACGCCGACCGGCACCACGTGCGGCGTGCCGTCCGGGCGGGTGGTGGTCAGGGTGGAGATGTGCCGCTCGCGCCAGAAGGCGAGCATGGCGTCGTCGAGGTCGCGCGGGTCATGGGCCATGATCGCGATCGTACGGCCCCCGGGGAACGACCAAGCCCCCGGGGGCCGTTCGGGCAGTGCCTCAGTGCCCCGGGGGCCGTACGGGCAACGCCTCAGCCGTACGGGCAGTGCCTCAGTGCCCGCGCGCGATCCACTCCGGCAGGGCCGGGGCCTCGGCACCGATGGTGGTCGGGTCGCCGTGGCCGGTACGCACCACCGTGTCGGCCGGGAGCGTCAGCAGGCGCTCGCGGATCGAGTCGATGATGGTCGGGAAGTGCGAGAACGACCGGCCGGTCGCACCCGGGCCGCCCTGGAAGAGGGTGTCACCGGTGAAGACGGTGCCCAGGTCGGGTGCGTACAGGCAGACCGAGCCGGGGGCGTGGCCCGGGGTGTGCAGGACGGTCAGCTCGGTGCCGGCCACCTCGATCCGCTGCCCGTCGGCCAGCTCGCCGTCCGGGAGGCGGTCGGGGTGGGTGAGCTTCCACAGCGGCAGGTCGTCCGGGTGCAGCAGGATCGGCGCGCCGGTCCGGGCCGCGAGGGCCGGGGCCGCGTCGATGTGGTCGTTGTGCGCGTGCGTGCAGACGATCGCCCGCAGCCGGCGCCCGCCGAGCGCCGCCTCGATGGCCCCGGCGTCGTGCGCGGCGTCGATCACCACCGCCTCCTCGTCGTCGCCGACGATCCAGACGTTGTTCTCCACCTCCCAGCTGCCGCCGTCCAGCTCGAAGGTCCCGGCGGTCACCAGCCGGTCGACACGGGCGGCGGAGGTCACAGGATCACCACCGAGCGGAGCACGTCGCCCTGGTGCATGCGCTCGAACGCCTGCTCCACCGCGTCGAGTTCGATCGTCTCGGTGACGAAGGCGCGCAGGTCCAGGCGGCCCTGGAGGTAGAGGTCGATGAGCATCGGGAAGTCCCGCGAGGGCAGGCAGTCCCCGTACCAGGAGGACTTCAGGGCGCCGCCGCGGCCGAAGACGTCGAGCAGCGGGAGCTCCAGCCGCATCTCCGGGGTCGGCACGCCGACCAGGACGACGGTGCCGGCCAGGTCGCGGGCGTAGAAGGCCTGCCGGTAGGTCTCGGGCCGGCCGACCGCCTCGACGACCACGTCCGCGCCGTTGCCGCCGGTCAGCTCGCGGATCGCCTCGACCGGGTCGGTGGTGGTGGAGTTGATGGTGTGGGTGGCGCCGAGCGTACGGGCGGTCGCCAGCTTGCGGTCGTCGATGTCGACCGCGATGATCTTCGACGCCCCCGCCAGCCGGGAGCCCATCACGGCGGCCCCGCCGACACCGCCGCAGCCGATGACGGCGACGGAGTCACCGCGCCCGACGTTGCCGGTGTTGATCGCGGCGCCGATGCCCGCCATCACGCCGCAGCCCAGCAGGCCGGCGACGGCCGGCTCGGCCGCCGCGTCGACCTTGGTGCACTGGCCGGCCGCGACCAGGGTCTTCTCGGCGAACGCGCCGATGCCCAGCGCCGGGGACAGCTCGGTGCCGTCCAGCAGCGTCATCTTCTGCTTGGCGTTGTGGGTGTCGAAGCAGTACTGCGGGCGTCCGCGCCGACAGGCACGGCACTGGCCGCACACCGCACGCCAGTTGAGGACCACGAAGTCGCCGGGCGCGACCTCGGTGACGCCCTCGCCGACCGACTCCACGATGCCCGCGGCCTCGTGGCCCAGCAGGAACGGGAACTCGTCGTTGATGCCGCCCTCCCGGTAGTGGAGGTCGGTGTGGCAGACACCGCAAGCCTGGATCCGGACCACCGCCTCGCCCGGACCGGGGTCCGGGACCACGATCGTGGTCACCTCCACGGGCGCGCCCTTGGCGCGCGCGATCACTGCCTTGACCTGCTGGGCCATCCGATCTCCACCTCCGACGGCCGGTGCGGCTCTGCACCGGTGCGACCTGCGACGACACGACTGCAGTAGGACTGCAGAAGCACTGCCCACGAAGCGTAGCGCCCACTCCGCCGGCCACCGCGGGAGCGGGTCGGCGATCCGGAGTGATCCGGCTCACCGCACACGCCGACGGCATGTCCCTGACGTTCCGGCAGCTCACGGCGGCTCACCCGGCACATGCCGCGGGACTACCCACGGACGGCCCGGCGCGGCCCCGGGACGGGGGCGCACGGACGGCGCTGAGCGCTCGTCAGCGCGCCTCGAACTGCCCGGAAAGCACCGGTGTTGGCTGGAACTGCCGCAGACGGGCGCCCCGCGGCCCACGTACGGTCGTAGCTGAGACGGTCCACGCGACCACGCTCAGCACATCCGCCCCACCTGACGGTGAGCCACCGCGCACCGTCCGTGCGCGGCGCGTACCGACCGTACGCCCCCGCACATTTCGCGCCACCCCGCAGCAGATGCCCGACCCAGCCCCGGCACGTGTCGAGCCGCCCGCCGGCCGCACCACCCGTCCCCGCACCATCCTCCGATCCACCCCCCGCCGGGCCGCGCCGAGCGGCCCACCGCCCTGGAGTCTGGAGTACGGATGTCCACCGAGAACAGTGCGACCGGTGCCGGGCCCGGCACCGCCCCGCTCCCGCCGCTGCACTGCCTGCGCCACCTGGAGCCCGGCCCGCCGCGGCTCGCCGCACTGCCCACCGGCACGCCGGTCTGGCTGGTCAGCCGGCACGCCGACGTGCGGCAGGTGCTGACGGACCCGCGCCTGGGCCGCGCCCCGCTCTACGCGCCGGACGCGCCGCCGGTCACGGTCACGCCCAACATCCTGGACGACCCGCAGAGCATGCTCAACATCGACGGCAATGAGCACCAGCGGCTGCGCCGCACCGTGCAGCGGGCCTTCACCCCGCGCGCGATAGCCCGCTGGAAGCCGTGGGTGGCCTCGGTCGTGGAGTCGCTCATCGACGAGCTGATCGACCAGGGCTCCCCCACCGACATCGTCGCCGCCTACACCCGGCCGCTGCCGGTCGCGGTGATCAGCCGGCTGATGGGCCTGGACAACCTGGACAGCAAGCGGCTCGCCCACTGGAGCGACCACGCGCTCTCCACCACCGCCTACCCGGCCGAGGCGATCGTCACCGCGATGAACGAGTTCGCCGCCTTCGGCGCGGGGGTCATCGCCGAACGCCGTGCCGAACCCGGCGACGACCTGGTCAGCAGCCTGCTGGCGGCCGCCGCCGAGGACGGCTCGATCACCGAGGGTCAGCTGGTCGCGCTGGTCATCGGCCTGGTCGTGGCCGGCCACGAGACCACCATGACCAGCCTCGGCAACGCCCTGGTCTACCTGCTCCACGACGGCCGCGAGGCCTGGCAGCAGCTCGCCTCCGACGAGGCCAGCGCCGCCGCCGCGACCGAGCAGCTGCTGCGCGCCGTCCCGCTCGGTGACGCCCACGAGCACATGCCCGGACTGATGCGCCGCACCGTCGAGGACGTGGAGATCGGCGGGGTGACCATCCCGGCCGGCAGCGTGGTCGCCGCCGACACCGCCGCCGCCAACCAGGACCCGGAGGTCTTCACCGGGGACCTGCGCACCGAGCTGTTCTCCCCACTGGCCGCACCCATGCTCACCTTCGGGGCCGGGCCGCACCACTGCCTGGGCGCCTGGCTGGCCCGGATGGAGCTGGAACTCGCCCTGCACCGGCTCGCCCGCCGACTGCCCGCCCTGCGGATGGCCGACGCGGTCGAGCGGATCGACTGGCGGCGCGGCCTGCTCACCCGCAGCCCGAACTCCCTGCAGGTGACCTGGTGACGCGCGGGGCGGACACCGAGCCGGTGGTCGTCCGGGTCGACCGGGACCGCTGTATCGGCTCCGGGATGTGCGCCCTCAGCGCACCCGAATCGCTGGCCCTCGGCGCGGACGGCTTGGCCGCGCCGCTGGCCGAATACGCCGACGGTGGAGCAGAGTTGACGGACGAGCTGACCGAGGCGGTGGACCTCTGCCCGGTCGAGGCGCTCACCCTCCACTCGGCCCGCGGCGGCTACCGGATCGACCCGGCGGACTGACACCCCCTCCCCGGTGGTGCCCGCTGCCGCGCCCGCCCGGGCGCGTGCGCGGCGGGCACCACCGGGAGCCGAGCCGCGAGGTGCCCGGATCGATGAGCCGGGCTCATCGATCGATGAGATCATCGATCTTGTTCGGCCCTTCCGCGGACTGGTGAGCTGGCTCCATGACAGACGCGGAAACCGTTGCCACCGCCGAGACCCCTACCACCCCCGACACCCCGGACTCCCCCGACACCCCCGCGCCACCGGCCGGTCCCGGCCCGGCCCACCGCTGGTCCCCGGTCGTCGCCGTGGCCCTCGCCACCTTCACCGTGGTCGCCTCGGAGATGATGCCGGTCGGCCTGCTGACCCCCATGTCCCACAGCCTCGGCGTCTCCGACGGGGTCACCGGCCTCTCCCTCACCATCACCGGCCTCATCGCGGCCGTCCTCGCCCCCTTCGCCCCGGCGCTGATCGGGCTGCGGGACCGCCGGACCGTCCTGGTCGTCTTCATGCTGCTGCTCGGCGTCGCCGACGCGCTGACCGCCCTCGCGCCGAACTTCGCCGTCCTGGCCGTCGGCCGTGTCCTGCTCGGCACGGCGATGGGCATCGTGTGGGGCCTTGCCGCGAGCATCGGCCCGCGCCTGGCGGACGGCCCGCGGATCGCCCTCGCCATGACGCTGATCTTCTCCGGCGTCTCGATCGCCTCCGTCCTCGGTGTCCCGCTGGGCACCTACCTCGCCGCACTGCTCGACTGGCGCGCCGCGTTCTGGGCGCTCGCCCTGCTCGGCGCCGCCTCCGCCGCCGTCCTCGCCGCCACCCTGCCCGCGCTGCCGGGCCACGAGCGCGGACGGCCGGGGGGACCGGCCGGCGCCCTGCGCAACCGGGGCGTCGCCGCCGGGATCGCGATCACCGCCCTCGTCGTGCTCGGCCACTTCACCGGCTACACCTACGTCCGTCCGGTCCTCGAAGCCGACGCGGGCCTGAGCAGCGGCGCCATCGCCGCGTGCCTGCTGGTGTACGGACTGGCCGGCGTCGCCGGGAACTTCACCCTCGGCCCGCTGTCCGGGCGCCGCCCGAGGACCGCCGTCGCGCTCGCGCTCTCCGGTGTCGCCCTGGCCGCCGTCCTGCTGCCGTACGCCACCGGCGGCGTCGGCCCGGTGCTGCCGGCCCTGGTCGTCTGGGGCGCCGCGTACGGCGGGGTGTCGGTCTCCACCCAGACCTGGGTGCGCACCGCCGACCCGGCCGCCGTCGAGGCCTCGGCCGCCGTCTGGGCGGGCGTGTTCAACGCGAGCATCGCGCTCGGCTCGTTCGCCGGCGGGCTGGTCGTCGACCGGGCCGGGAACCACGCCGTCCTGTTCACCGCCGGAGCCCTGGCGGCCGCCGGTCTGCTCCTCACCGCCGTCTCCCGATCGGGCGCCCGCCGACCGGGATGAGCCCGGCGCCCGCGGCTCCCGGGTGGCCTCGGCCGCCACCGCTTCGGTCCCCGCCGCCGTCAGTCGACGTGTGCGGCCAGCAGCTCGACGAAACCGGCCGCCAGCGGGTGCGCCCGCCGCTCGTGCTGCACCACCTCCAGGGTGGTCGGCACCAGCTCGGGCACCGGCAGGAAGCGGATGTCCGGCCGCTGCACGTACGCGGTGCTGCGCTCGCACAACAGCAGCCCCCGCTGGGTGCCGGCCACCATCGACAGGCCCTCCTGGATGGTGGCCGCGCCCGCCGCGTAGGCCAGCTCCCGACCGCCGGGCGTCCGCCGGGGTGCGTTCGCCTCGCGCCAGTACGCGGGAGCCGGACCGCGCGGCTCGATCAGCGGCAGCGCGGCCAACTCGTCGACGGTCAGCCCGGCTTGCCCGGACTGCCCGGACTGCCCGACCGGGCGCTGCGCGGCGGAGACGGCCAGGCACACCGGCTGCCGGGAGAACTCCAGCAGCACCTCCAGCCCGGGCTCCCGGCAGGGGGCGAGCACGATGGCCAGGTCGATCTCACCCCGGGCGAGGTGCGAGAACGGGTCCGCCCAGGGCAGTTCGACCAGCCGGGCCGTGCCTTCCGGCAGGGTCGCGATCGCCCGGGTGACCGGCTCGTACACGGCGCACTGGAAGCCCAGGCGCAGCGGCCGAGCCGTCGCCGCCGCGGCCCGGGCGGCGGCGTAGCCGTCCCGGAGCCGGTCGAAGGCGGGCACCACCTGCTCGGCCAGGGCCCGTCCCAGCTCGGTGGACTCGACGCGGCGGCTGGTCCGTCGGAACAGCGGGGCGCCGACCCGGCTCTCCAGACGCTTGATCAGCTGGGAGACCCGGCCCTGGGAGACTCCCAGGCGCTCCGCCGTTCGGCCGAAGTGCAACTGGTGGACGAGGACGGAGAAGCACTCCAGCTCCTGCAGCGGCAGCTCGGGGAGCACGGGGGCCCCGGAGGACCCGGGGCTTCCCGGGCCGGGCGTCGGTCGTTCCACCCCGGCAGTCTACGTGCGCCCGCCCGCCCCGCCGCAGGCCGCGGCGGCGCGCAGCTCGGCCGGCCTCGCCCATCGGGGCGGGCGGATGCGAACGGTTTTCCGGCCGCCCCGGCCGGAGCGCCGCAGCCTGGGCCCGGTCGCGTTCCGCCTCCGCCCGGGCCTGCGCGCGGTCACTCGCGAAGACGAGCCGCTCGGCCGCATCGTCCAGGGCGTCCGCGATCGCCTCCCACCAGTCGGCGAAGCGGCCCGGCGGCGCCGGCGGGCCTGCGGGACCGGACCGAGCGGTGGTTCCTGAGTGCCTGTGTGAGCGCGGGGTCGAGCGCCGGGGGCTTCTCGCACGGGGTGTCGCCGTCACTGGAGGCTATCGCCGCCGGGCAGTCGTGGCACAGCGGGAATCGCCGCGACCGCCGCCGGGGGCGAGGGCGAGCAGGTCCTGCTGCAGCCCTCGCGCTGACGGCGCCGCGTCAGTCGATCACCACGCCCGTACCCGAGACCCGCACCCGTGCGTCCTCCGCCCGCAGTTCGACCCGCAGCACACCGGGGCGGCCCAGGTCCTCGCCCTGGTGCAGCGTCAGCACCGTCGGTGCCGCGACCGCGCCCAGCTCCCGCAGGTACGCGCCGAAGGCGGCTGCGGCGGCACCGGTGGCCGGGTCCTCGACCACGCCGCCGACGGGGAAGGGGTCGCGGACGTGGAAGACCTCGGGGGCCTCCCGCCAGACCAGCTGGAGGGTGGTCAGGTCACGGGCCCGCATGTAGGCCGCCAGGCCGTCGAAGTCGTAGTCGAGGCGGGCCAGCCGGTCGCGGGTGCCGGCGGCGAGCACAAGGTGCCGGGCGCCGGCGTAGGCGATCCGCGGCGGCAGGGCCGGGTCGAGGTCGGTGGCGGACCAGCCGAGCAGGGCGAGCGCCTCCTCGACGTCGGCCGCGGCGACCTCCTCGACCTTCGGCTCGACGCTGGTGAGCGTGGCCCGCAGCAGCCCGTCGGCGCCGCGCTCGACCGCCACCGGGACGTCGCCGGCCGCCGTCGCGAAGACGTACCGCCCGGGGCCGGTGCGCTCGGCGAGCGCGACGGCGGAGGCGACCGTCGCGTGCCCGCAGAACGGGACCTCGGCCAGCGGGCTGAAGTACCGTACGCGGTACGACCCTTCGTCCGGTCCGGCGGTCAGGAAGGCGGTCTCGGAGTACCCGACCTCGGCGGCGATGGCGAGCATCCGCCGGTCGGTCAGCCCGGTGGCGTCGAGCACCACGCCCGCCGGGTTGCCGCCCTCGGGGCGGGTGGCGAAGGCGGCGTAGCGGAGGATCTCGGGCGAGGGGACGGCGGAGGCGGCAGCGTCATCGGTCATGCCCGGACGAACGAGTTCCGCCCGGCCGCTGTTCCCGTCCGCCCGGCCGCGTTCCCGTCCGCCCGGCCGCTGTTCCCGTCCGCCCGCCCGGTCACCGCAGCAGCGCCTCCAGGAAGTCCGAACCGAGCCGGGCGCTGCCCGCCAGGTCGAGCTGGTAGAGCATGTACCGCCCGCGCCGTTGCGTCGTCAGCAGCCCGGCCTTCCGCAGCACCGCCAGGTGGCGGGACACCTCGGGCGCGCTGAGCTGCCAGGCGGACGCCAGTTCGCCGGTGGTGTGCGGCCCGCGGGCGATGGTGCGGGCCAGTCGCAGCCGGACGGGGTGGGCCAGTGCCTCCAGGCGCTGCTGGACGAGGGCGAGCGAGACCGGTTCGGGCAGGCCGGCCTCGGCGACGGGGTACTGGAGGACGGGCCGCCAGCCGGGCGCGTGGACGACCAGGAGGTGGGGGCGGCCGAAGGCGGTGGGGATGAAGGTGACGCCCCCCTTGTCGACGGCGTTGGTGGTGCTGTCCTGCAGCTTGTCGATGACGATCCGCCGCCGCCCGCCGCCCTGGTCGAGGCTGACGGACGGTGAGACGGCGGCGAGCGTCTCACCGAGGCCCCGGCGGGCCAGCAGGTCGGTCTTGCGCCGGGCGTCGGCGGCGAGGTCGGGCAGGACGCGCTGCCAGGCGTCGGCGAAGAACGCGGACACGCAGTCCTCCAGCATCCGCCGCACCAGCGCCCGCACGGCGGGCGGGTCGGAGAGCAGCCGGTCGGCGAAGGCGGCCTGCCGGGGGCCGCGGGCGAGGGCGAGTTCGCGGGCCCGCTCGTTGGCGGCGGGGTCGGTCAGCGGGGAGGTCGTCCGGAGGTTGAGCCGCGAGGAGCCGCAGGTGGTGATGAGGGCGCCGGCCACGAACAGTTCGTCGTCGATCCGGTCGACGGCGTCGAGTTCCTCGGCGAGGGTCGCGCCGGGCAGGCCGGGGACGAGGAAGTCGGCGCGTGAGGAGCGCCAGAGGAAGTCGGCCTCCAGCAGCCGCTCGGCCAGCTCCGGCGGGATCGCGGCGGTGGTGCTGCTCGCCCAGCCGCTCAGCGCCGGGTGGTGCGCCGGCTCGGCGAGGACGTGCAGCATGGCGTTCAGCTCGGCCAGCGGGGAGGGCGTGAAGAGCAGGCGCTCGTCGGACAACCCGGTGATGTCAATGGTCACACTCACGCGACAGATCCTGTCACCCGATCAGGCGCGGCCTGCCGCCGATTGACGGGAACCGTCAATTCACGTGCCAGGCGGCCCGGCCAGGGCGGACGGTACCGGCCATGAGCCTGATCCAGGAGAAGTCCGTCCATGACCACGCCGCCGCCCGCACCGGCGAGCCGCCCGCACCGCCGGTCGGCACCGGCCGCGGCGGCCCGTCCGCGCTGCTGAGCCTGCTGACCGCGGCCGGCGGGCCGCGGTACGCCGTCGCACTGGCGGTGGACGCGGTGGGCGGCGGCATGCTGCGGCCGTTCCTGCTGCTGTACGGGGTCGGCATGCTGCACCTGGGCGCGGGGGCGGTCGGGTTGGCGCTGTCCGCCGGGATGGTCGCGGGCCTGCTGGTGGTGCCGCTGACCGGCCGTTGGATCGACCGCGGCGCCCGGACCTTCCCCGCGGCCGTCACCCTGCTGCTGCGGGCGGCGGGTGCGCTGGTGCTGCTGATCGCGGACGGTCTGCCGCTGTTCACGGCCGCGGCGGTGCTGTTCGGGGTGGGCAGCCAGTCCTGGCCGACCACGCACGCCGCGGTGGTGAGCACCCTGACCGAGGGCCGGCTGCGGGACGCGGCGCTCGCCGCCGGGCGGTCGGTGCGCAACGCGGGACTGGGCCTGGGCGCGTTGCTGGCCACCGTGGCGGTGAGCGGCGGGGCGGGCGCGATCCGGCTGCTAGCCGGGGTGACGGGTGCGGCCTGCCTGGTCGCCGCCGCGCTGGTGGGCTCGCTGCGGGTGCGGGCCGACCGGGAGGCGCCGCGGAAGGCCGCGCAGGCCGACGCCGGGGAGCTGCGCGCGCCGCTGCACCGGATCAGCCTGCTGAGCCTGGCCAACCTGCCGTACGCGTTCTGCTTCGACGTGCTGGAGGTGGCGCTGCCGGCGCTGCTGGTGCTGCAGCTGCACGCCTCTCCGGCCTGGTCCTCGGGCCTGTTCGTGGGCAACACGGTGCTGGTGATCGCCCTGCAGCTGGCGCTGGTGCTGCGGCTGGCGGACCGTCCGCGGCGGGCGGTGCTGGCGGCCTCGGGCGCCCTGCTGGCGGTCTCGTACCTGGGGTTCTGGGCGGCCGGGGCGCTGGGCGGCACGCCGGGGGCGGCGGCCATCGCGGTGGTCTCGGTGCTGTACACGCTCGGCGAGATCCTCTACACCGGCTCGGGTACGGCGCTGGTCGCGGCCGTCGCCCCGCCGCACCTGCTCGGGCGGGCGCTGGCCCGCTGGGAGCTGTCGATGGGCGTGGGCCGGGCTGCGGCGCCGGCCGTGGTGACGGCGCTGCTGGCCGTCGGTCCGGGCGCGCTGTGGCTGCCGCTGGCCGCCGCCACCGCGCTGGGGGCGCTGGCGGTGCTGCGGCTGGGCCCGGCGCAGTAGCCCCGACCCGGTGGGATGATCGGATTCATGGCCCTGACCCCGTACCAGCAGCACCTGCGCGACCGGATCCTGGCCGCCGCGGTGACCGCACCGCCGGAGCCGTGGCGGCCGGTCGGCCGGGGGACGATCCCGGTCGGCGGGCTGCTCGGCATCGGCTTCACCGTCCACCCGGAGAGCGGGCACGACCTGGTGCTGGCCGTGTCACACGGCGGGCACGGCCTGTTCGACGCCGTGACGGGCCTCAAGCTGGCGCGCGACCACGAGCCGGCCGAGGACCCGGACGGCCCGGACCTCTGCTGCCCCGGGCTCGGCCAGGTCACCGACGTGCGGATCCCGGTGGCCGGGACGTGGGGCGGCGGCCTGCACACCGGCGCCGAGGGCGGCTGGCACGTCGAGATCGCCGCCCCGGAGTGGCCGCACCACCGGGTGCTGCTCGCGACCGGCCGCGGGCCCTGGCAGGGCGAGCACGGCGAGAGCTGGTGGCAGGTCTTCGACTCCAGCTGGTCCACCCTGCGCGCCGCCGGCTTCTCGCCCACCGGCCGGACCCTCGCGGTGGCCACCAGCAGCGACCTCACCCTCTGGACCCGCGCCTGAGGTCCCGCCCTCCGGAGCCGGGTGCCCTGCCGCCCCGGCCCCCGCCGGAGGCGGGCGCCTGCCGGATGCCCGGTCCCGCCCGGTGCGGCCGCCCTCCGGATGCGCCCGGGACGCCCAGCGCCGATGCTGGCGACGAGGCGTGCCAGGCCCGAGGAAGGACACCGAACCCCATGAGTGCGCTCGACTTCGAGATCGTCGACAGCCCCGACAGCTCGCTCAACAAGACCTCCGTCCTGGTCACCGGCCCGCGGGACGCCATGCTGGTGGACGCCGGGTTCACCCGCTCCGACGGCCGCCGCCTGGTCGAACGGATCGAGGCCAGCGGCAAGCGGCTGACCACCGTGTTCGTCAGCCACGGCGACCCGGACTTCTACTTCGGGGCCCAGGAGGTCCAGGACGCCTTCCCGCAGGCCCGGTTCCTGGCCACCGCCTCGACCGTCGAGCACATCCAGGAGACGTACGAGGGCAAGCTGCGCGCCTGGTCCCACCTGGGCCCCGAGCTGGCCACCCGGCTGGTGCGGCCCGAGGTGCTGCACGGGGACGAACTCGTCTTCGAGGGCTACCGGTTCGAGGTGCGCGGCGCCGACTTCCACCTGCCGGACCGGCACTACCTCTGGCAGCACCACCACCGCGCCGTGCTCGGCGGGGTGCTGCTCTTCGAGGGTCTGCACGTGTGGACGGCCGACACCCCGACCGCTGCCCAACGGGCCGCCTGGATCGACCTGTTGGACGGCATCGAGGCGCTCCACCCGACCTGGGTGGCGGCCGGCCACCGGGTCGCCGACGCCCCCACCGACCTGAACGCCCTCGACCACACCCGCGCCTACCTGCGCGCCTTCGAGACCGAGATCGACCGGGCCGCGGACGCCACCGCCGCGAAGGAGGCGCTGGAGCGCCGCTTCCCGGAGCTGGGGCTGCGGATCGCGGTGGACATCGGCACCAAGGTCGTCATGGGCGAGATGGCCTGGGGGTGAGCGCACGATGATCGAGATCCCCAGGGACGTGGCCGGCTTCGCCGAGTCCTCCGCGCCCGCCGACGTGGTCCGCCGCCAGTACCTGGCCTCCGCCCGGGGCGACCTGGCCGCGCTGCGCGCCACCCTCGCCGAGGACGTCGAGTGGACTGAGATGGCCGGCTTCCCACTGGCCGGCACGTACCGCACCCCCAAGACCGTCACCGCGAACGTGATGGAGCGGCTGGCCGCCGAGTGGCACGACTGGACGGCGCACGACGACACCTACGTGGTGGACGGGGAGGAGGTGGTGGTCCTGGCCCGCTACACGGCCGTCCACAAGACCACCGGAAAACCGCTCGCGGTCCGGGTCGCCCACCACTTCACCGTGCGCGGCGGCCGGATCGTCCGCTTCGAGCAGTTCACCGACACCGCGCTGGTCAGGGACGCGATGACGCCGTAGCGCCGCCCGCTCCCCCCGGACCCGCCGTTCACCCGTACGGGCGAGCGTGGCGCGACGCGCCCGGCGCGGTCTCGACACACCACCCGGACGGCGGCAGGCTGACCCCGTTTCCACGGCCGGACAACGAGGAGTCGAGCATGGCGGGCACGGACATCGGCACCACCGGAGCGGGCGACGGGCAGGACCGCCCGATCGTGATCGTCGGCGCGTCCCTGGGCGGCGCGAAGGCGGCCGAGGCGCTGCGCGAGGCCGGGTACGAGGGCGGCGTCGTCCTGATCGGCGAGGAGCACGAGCGCCCGTACGAGCGGCCGCCGCTGTCCAAGGGCTACCTGCTGGGCAAGACGCCCCGGGAGAAGATCTACGTCCACCCGCCGCAGTGGTACGCCGAGCACGACATCACGCTGCGCCTGGGCACGGCGGTCGCCTCGATCGACCCGGCCGGGCACACCGTGACGCTCACCGACGACGGCCGGGTGGAGTACGCCAAGCTGCTGCTGACCACCGGCTCGGTGCCGCGCCGGCTGCCGGTGCCGGGCGCGGACCAGGACGGCGTGCTCTACCTGCGCCGGGTCGACGACAGCGACCGGATCAAGGCGGCGCTGCGGCCGGGCGCCCGGATCGTGGTGATCGGCGCGGGCTGGATCGGCCTGGAGGTGGCGGCCGCGGCCCGCGAGTCGGGGGCCGAGGTGACGGTGCTGGAGGCACTCGAACTCCCGCTGCTGCGGGTGCTCGGCCGGGAGGTCGCCCAGGTCTTCGCCGACCTGCACCGGGACCACGGCGTGGACCTGCGCCTGGGCGTCAAGGTGGCCGAACTGACCGGTGACGGCGCCACGGTGAGCGGGGTGAAGCTCGCCGACGGCACGACCGTCGCGGCCGACGCGGTCGTGGTCGGCATCGGCATCGCCCCCGCCGCCGGACTCGCCGAGGCGGCCGGCCTGGAGGTCGACAACGGCATCAAGACCGACCGGCACCTGCGCACCTCCGACCCGGACGTCTACGCGGCCGGCGACGTCGCCAACGCCTACCACCCGCTGTTCGACAAGCACATCCGGGTCGAGCACTGGGCCAACGCCCTCAACCAGCCGCAGACCGCCGCCCGCGCCCTGCTCGGGCAGCCGGACGCGGTCTACGACCGGATCCCGTACTTCTTCACGGACCAGTACGACCTCGGCATGGAGTACGTCGGTTACGTCGAGCCCGACGGCTACGACCAGGTGGTGTTCCGCGGCGACCCGGCCACCCGCGAGTTCATCGCGTTCTGGCTGTCCGGCGGCCGGGTGCTCGCGGGGATGAACGTCAACGTCTGGGACGTCACCGACCCGATCCGCGAACTGGTCCGCTCGGGACGGGTGGTGGACGCCAAGGCGCTGGCCGACCCGAACGTTCCGCTCGGCGAGGTGTAGCCGTCGGGCGTCACGGTCAGCCGTGACGGCCGGCCGTGCCAGGTGCCCGTCGCGGTCAGCCGTCGCGGTCAGGCCTCGCGGTCAGCCGTCGCGGTCAGGCCTCGCGGTCAGCCCACCGGGACGCCGGGGTTCACCAGGCCCCGGCCCCCGGTGACGGTGTTGCCCGCGCCGATCGTCACCGGGCACGTCGCGGCGTCGTGGTTCGTCACGTCGATCGCGTACCGGTCCGCTCCGGTGGCCCCGGTGAGGTCGGAGCGGTTGCCTCGGAAGACCGTGCCGCAGCCCCAGCCCGGCTGGACGCTGTGGGTCTGGTAGCCGTCGTCGGTGGTGCGCCTGCCGGTGTTGTTCTCGATGACGTAGCCGTTGCCCTTCACGTCGACCCAGGAGTCGTCGTAGTTGCGGCCGGTGAGTCCGTCGCCGTCGAAGGAGTTGCCGGAGACCAGGCCGCCGGTGGTGCCCTCCTTGAGGTCGACGTTCTCGGCGCCGATGTTCGGGCCGAAGGTGTTGCCGGTGATCTGCACGTGGTCGCTGCGGTCGGAGAGGGTGCCGGCGGTGCCGACGTACACGCCCTCGCCGAGGCCGTCGCGGTTCAGGCCGGTGTCGTGGATGCGGGAGTTGCGCAGCGTGCCGTAGCTGCTGGAGTTGCGGAAGTGCACGCCCTCCATGGTGGTGTGGTGGACCGTCACGCCGTCGATCACCACGTGGCTCGCGGCGTCCGCCATGATGCCCTTCTGGGCGCCGGTGACGGTCAGGCCCTGGACGGTCCAGTAGCTCGCGCCGTCGAGGTGGAGGCCGTAGCCGCCGCCGGTGGGGGTGGTGAGCACGGCCTTGGCGGAGCCGGTGAGGGTGATCCGGGCGGCGGCGGTGCCGGGCACGGTCGCCTTGAAGCTGCCGGAGTAGGTGCCGTCGGCGAGCTGGATGGTCCGCCCGGGCACGGCGGCGGCGAGCGCGGCCTGGAGCTGCTTGGCGGTACCGACCCTGACGACGGTCGCGGCCGGGGCGGCCGTCGCACCGGGGGCGGTGCCGACGGCGAGGGCGGTGAGGGTGGCGAGGGCGGCGCCGAGGGCGAGGGGGGACGTCGGCTTCATGAACGGTGCTCCTTGCGGGACGGGCGGTGACAGGAACATGCCGCCGATCACACTGGACTGGACCATTCCGAAGCGTCAAGAGTGCCGCCGTCGGGCGATACTGGGCTTCGGGGGAACCTCGGACGGCTTCGGGAACGCATCGGGCGGGGGCAGGGAGGCACGGTGGGCGGGACGGCCGGATTCGCCGTGGTGGTGTTCGGTGCGCTGGGCGGCGTCGTCGCCTACCTCGCCGGGGTGGTCGGGCTGCGCGAGCAGCGCCGGCTGCGCCGGGTCGGCGTCCCGGCGTCGGCCCTGGTGCGCGCCCGCGCCCGCGGGCCGGAGGACCGCGCACTGCCGCCGCGACCGCTGCTGCAGTTCGAGACGACCGACGGCCAGGTGATCGAGATCTTCTCCCCCGTCCCCTCCACCGCCCGCCACCCGCTGCCGGACGGCCGCTACGTGCCCGTCCGCTACGACCCGGCCGACCCCCGGCAGGTGCTGGTCGACGGGCGGGAGCGGACGGGGCTGGAGTACGGGTTCCTCGCGCTGGGGGTGCTGGCCGTACTGGGCTCGATCACCCTCGCCGCCACCGCGCTCTAGGCGGCCGGCGCGGCCCCGCGGCGTCCGCGCTCCCGGCCCTTCCTGGCCACCGAGGGCTGGTGGATCACCGGCCGGGCCCTCTTCGCCAACGGCGGCTACACGACGCGCTGACCCTGCGGCCGACGATCGGGCCCGCCCTGCCCCTCGGCCGGGCGGGCCCGGTCGCCGTCGCTGCCGTCGCTGCCGCCGTAGCCGTCCTCCCGGGCGGCGCCCCCGCGCAGGGCGTCGACCAGCCGCCGGGCCCGGGTGTCCTCGTCGAGCAGCGCCCGCACCAGCGGGCCGGGGGCCGCGCCGGCCAGGTAGGCCTCGACGGAGCGCGGATCGGCCGGGAGGGCGACCGTCCCGGCGGTGAGGGCGGCATGGGCCCGGGCGTAGTCCAGCCCGACCCAGGCGAGCAGCTCGCCACCGGTGTCGTCCACGTCCGGCTGAGGCCGGTGGCGCAGGACTTCGTGGACGGCGAGGAGGGCGAGCAGGACGTGCTCGGTGCCGGGCGTCCGGCGGCCGAGGCGCAGCGCCTGTTCGTCCGTCTCCAGCCGGATCCAGTCCGCGGACGGCGCCGCCGGGCCGGCCGCACCGGGCTTCAACAGCCTTTTCCAGAGCGGGAGTCGGTGCGACCGGCGGCCGAGCAGGGCGTCCCGGGTGGGGTGCAGCAGCGGGTCCAGCGCGTCGGGCGTGCCGTCCGGGGCCGCGACCTCCGGGGCTGGCGGTGCCGGAGGAGCCGGAGGAGCGGCCTTCGGCCCGGGGTGCGGCGCGTCCAGCCGGTCCCGGACGGCCTGCGGCGCCACGCCCGCCGCGCGCAGCAGTTCGGCGGCGCGGGTGCGGTCGTCGGCCAGCAGGGCGCGCAGGACGTGCTCGGCGGTGAGCCGCCGCTCGCCGCTGTGCCGCACCGCCGTCACCGCGGCGGACAGCGCGCGGGCGGCGGCGCCGGTCAGGACGAGGTCCGGGGCCTGGGTCGAGCCGAGGACCTCCCGGGCCGGCACGCCGGCGTCGGCCTCGTCGTCCGTGGCCCAGCCCTCGCCGCGCTCGCCGTCGCCGTCACGCTCGTGCTCGTGCTCGTGGTCTTGGGCGCCGTGGCGGTCGCGGTCGCGGTCGCGGTCGCGCAACAGGGCGCGCAGCTCGCTCTCAGTGGCCCCGGCGGCGGCGAGGGCCGCACCGGCCGGGCCGCTCGACCCCACCACCGCGGTCAACAGGTGCTCCGTACCGAGCCGGCCGCCCCTCGTGCCGAGCGTGTGCCAGTCCGCTTCCAGCGTGGTCTCCATCAGGCCCTCCCCGCACAGGTGGCTTTGCCCACACCATACGCTTGCTTTGCCTTCTCTTTGTAGTCGGCCGTTCGTCAGGACGGCATCAGGACCCAGCGAGCGGAAGCATCGGCGACGCAGCGTTGTTGGAAGCGGAGAACCCGCGCCGGCGAAAGGGGTGAGCACCGTGGCCGACACGCTCCCCGGGCCCGAGCACGTACCCGACGGCGGTGCGCCCGGCCCGGACGACGGCACGGCGGAGGCGCTGGACGCCTACTCGCGGATCGTCACCACGGTGGCGGCCGCGGTGACTCCGCGCGTCGCCGCGCTCCAGGTGCCCCGGCGCGGCCGGGGCGGCTGGTTCAGCACCGCGCTCGGCTCGGCGGTGGTCTTCACCGACGACGGCTTCCTGCTGACCAACGCTCACGTCGTCGGCCACGCCGACGCCGGGACGCTGGCCTTCGCCGACGGCACCACCTCCCCCTTCCACACCATCGGCGCCGACCCGCTCTCCGACCTGGCCGTCCTGCGCGCCGACGGCCCGACCCCCACGCCCGTGCGGCTCGGCGAGGCCACCGCCCTGCGGGTCGGGCAGCTCGTCGTCGCCGTCGGCAACCCGCTCGGACTGGCCGGGACGGTCACGGCGGGCGTGGTCAGCGCCCTCGGCCGCTCGCTCCCGGCCCGCTCCGGCAGCGCCGTACGCGTCATCGACAACGTCATCCAGACCGACGCCGCCCTCAACCCCGGCAACTCCGGCGGGGCACTGACCACCGCGAACGGCAAGGTCGTGGGCATCACCACGGCGGTGGCCGGCAACGGGCTGGGCCTGGCCGTCCCGATCGACGCCACCAGCCGGCAGATCATCGCCACCCTGCTCACCGACGGCCGGATCCGCCGCGCCTACCTGGGCCTCGCCGGCGTGCCCACCCCGCTGCCGCCCACCCTGCGCAGCCGCACCGGGCAGCAAGCCGGCCTGCGGATCGTCGAGGTGGTCCCCGGTGCCCCCGCCGACAGCGCCGGACTGCACGAGGGCGACCTGCTGCTCACCGCCGGCGGCGAACCGATGACCAGCGCCCGCACCCTGCAGCACCTGATGCTGGCCGACGCGATCGGCCGCCCCCTGGCCCTGACGGTGCTGCGCGGCACGGCCCTGGTCGACGTGATCGCCGTCCCGACCGAACTGCCCTCGGACGACTAGCCCTGGGACGATCAGCCGTCGTACGACCGGCCGTCGGCCGACCGGGCATCGGACCGCGAACCTTCGGGCCGGCGCGGCTCGCGCCACATCGCCCAGAGCGTCGGCCCGCCATCCGGCAGTCGCAGCTCCGCGCTCACGGTGAAGCCGAAGTGCTCGTAGAGCCCGAGGTTCGCGGCCCTGGAGGACTCCAGGTGGACGGGCCGTCCGGCCGCGTCGGCCTTGGCGAGCCCGGAGCGCAGCGGTGCGGCCCCCTGGCCCTGGTGGGCGAACCCGTTCGTGGGCGCCGTGCCCTGCCCGGGCCGGCGGCCGGGCAGGGCCGAGCCGGTGGCCGGGCAGGGTAGGGCACGCGGAGCGGATCGCGGGGGTCGGTCCCTCGCGGGCGAGCCCCTGTCCGAACGTGCGACCGCTCCGCGCGCCCGTTACCTGTTTTCCACCGGTTCACCGCGGGCTCCGGAGTACCGGCCGGAGCCCCCGGCCTTTCGGCGTGGTCGGCCGCCGACCCACCGGGAGGTCGGCGGCGGACCGTCCGGGAGCACCTCAGGGCTGGTGGTCGAGGCGCAACGACGACACCCGTACCGCGCGCCGCGGCAGCGCCGCGGGCAGGGCGACCAGCAGGGCGGTGGCGGTGAACACCGCGTAGTGCGCGCCCTCCGGCCAGGGGCCGGACCAGCCGAGTTCGGCGTGGCGGTGCTCGGCGAAGGCGTTGCAGCAGAGCCAGGCGACCAGGCCGACCACCGGGGCGGCGCGGGGCCGGGAGAAGCCGCCGACCAGGCCGCACAGCGCCACGTACGCGACGAAGGCGAGCCGGCCGGAGTGCAGTTCGCCGAGACCGCCGAGGCCGAGCGCCAGCAGGCCGCCCGCGAGCAGGGCGACCGTGCCCGAGGTGCCGACCGGCAGCCGGTCCAGCACGGGACGGAAGCGGGTGGCACCCGGGCGGGCCGCGTACATCCGCACCGCGGTCTACCGCTTCGCCGCGAGGAGTCCGGGCATCGGGCCGACCGGCAGGTGCCGGCGGGCGCGGCGTTCCCGCGCCTCCAGCTCGTGCAGGTCGTGGAGCAGCGCGGGCACCGGGACGGTCAGCACCGGGCAGCCCGCCTTCCGCGCGCAGTACGCGGACACCGAGCGCCGCAGCCGGCGGCGCAGCAGGCCGCCGCTGTGCCCGAGGACCAGCAGGTCGCCGGGCCGGTCGGCGACGTCGACCAGGGCCGGGCCGGTCTCGCCGCGGATCACCACCGGGCGCAGCGGCACCCCGGGGTCCTCGCCGCCGAAGGCCTCGTCGAGGGCCCGGTGCAGGCGCTGTTCGGCGGCGTCGCGGACGGCCGCGAGCAGCGGCGGGCAGGGCGAGCGCCGGTAGCCGTGTTCACCGCCCGGGGGCTCCCAGGCGAGCACGGGCAGGAGTTCCGCGCCCCGCTTGCGGGCCTCGGTCACCGCCTGGTGCAGCGCCGCCAGACTCCCCAACGACCCGCTGACCCCGACCACCACCCTGGGTGCCCCGCTGCCCTCGCGTCGCTCGCTGCCGTACATGATCCGTCCTCGTGTCGTGGTGGCCGCACTCGTGCCGTGGCGGCCGTACTCGTTCACCCAACCGCCGGTCCGGGTGCCCGCCGGCACTTCTTGATGCCTCCCTGACGTTCGGTGCGGCGATCCCAACGCACTCCATACGGCGGGGGGACGGGGCGGCGGGGATCCCGGGTCGGGCCGGGCGCCGCCGGGGCCACGGGCGCTGCGGGAGACCCGGGCCGGGGGCGTCCCCGCCACGCGGCCGCTGCCCGGGGCCGCCGTTCACGGTCCGCAGCCCACCCACCACCCACGGCCCACGAGATGAATGGTGCTATCGTCAGTAGCACCATGTTGTTGAAGCTGGACGTCGGGGACACCCGACCACTGCACGAGCAGGTCGCGGGGGCGATCAGGCGGGCCGTCGCCGAGGGCGAGTGCGCCCCCGGGGACAAGCTGCCGCCGGCCCGGGAGCTGTCGCGGGCGCTGGGGGTCAACTCCAACACCGTGCTGCGCGGGCTGCGCACGCTGCGCGACGAAGGGGTGCTGGAGTTCCGCCGGGGCCGCAGTATCACGATCGCCGCGGGGGCCGACACCCGCTCCGAACTGGTCGACCGGGTCCGGCAGTTGGTCGAGGACGCGGCCCTGGCCGGCTACAGCAGGAACGATCTCGTGGACATGATCAGGGGGATGTCGTGACGGACGAAGGATCAGGAACGCAGCGGCCCGGGGCTCGGAAGCCGGGCGGCCGGGGCGCGCTGTGGGCTGCGCTCGCCTGGTCGCTGGGGGTGCTGGCCCTGCTGGTCGCGCTGCCGCTGGCGGCTCGCCACCGCCTGCCGGACCCGCTGGCCACCCACTGGGGCGGGCGGGACCCGGACGGTTCGATGTCCCTGACCGGGGCCGCGCTGTTCCCGGCGCTCCTCTGGCTGGTCCTGGTGCTGGTCTCCGCCCTGCTGCAGCGGTACTGCGGCGAGCGGACACCGGGCTGCGGGGCGGCGGCCCTGGCGGCCGGCGGGGTGCTGCTGACGGGGGCGCAGACCGCCGTCGTGCACGCCAACCTGGACCGCGCCCGTTGGCAGGACGCCGCGCCGATGGGCGTCGAGGTGGTCCTGGTCCTGCTGGCCACGGGCGCCGCCGGCGTGCTGGCCTGGCTGGCGAGCCGCCGGTTCGGGCACCGGGCCGAGGCGCGCCCGGCAGCCGGTGCGCCGGTGCTGGACGTGCCGGAGGGGGAGGAGTTCGTCTGGCTCTCCTGGGCCACGAACCCGTGGCTGCAGCTGCTGGCCGCCGTGCTCGGGCTGATCGCGGTGGCGGGTGTGCTGGTGGCCGCGAGCGGACTGGCCGGCCTGAGCTGGTCGCTCGTGCTGCCGTTCGCGTCGGCCGCCGTCGCCGTCCTCGCCTGCTCCTCGGTGCAGGCGCGGGTGACCGCCCGGGGTCTGACGGTCGGCTTCGGCCCGTTCGGCCGGCCCGCCCGGCACTGGTCGCCCGCCGACCTCGCCTCGGCCCGCGCCGAGCAGCGCACCGCCGCGCAGGCGGGCGGCTGGGGCTACCGGATCAACGGGCTCGGGACCACGGTGATGCTGCGCGGGGGCCTGTGCCTGGTGGTGCGCACCCACCGGGGCACCGACTTCGCGGTCAGCGTCGACGACGCCGAGCGCGGGGCGGCGCTGCTCAACGCGCTGATCGCGCGCGCCGGGCAGCCGACGGGCTGAGCCCGGCCCGGCGCCGGGCCCCGGCAACGGATCGGTCCCGGCAGAGGATCGGCCCTGCCCGTCGGCTGCCCGGCAGAGGATCAGTCCTGCCAGTAGAACAGCAGGGTGTCGACCTTCAGCGGCCCGCGCTCGCCGAAGTAGTAGACGCAGAACCCGGTGACGACGGTGCTCCTGGTGGCCTCGTCCACCCAACGGAAGCCGGCCCGTTCCAGGACCCGGCGGGCCGGCGTGTCGTCCGTGTCCGTGCCGCCCGCGAAGGGGCCGAGGGTGCTGACGAACAGGCTGTCCCCGTCGAGCCGGATCACGTGGTAGCTGCCCTCGCCCACCCCGTTGTCCTCGTGGGCCGAGACCGGCGGGTCGAAGTCGATCCCGGCGGCCTCCAAGGCCTCGGTGACGCGGCGCAGCCGGCCCTCCACCTCGGCGGGCTCGGGCGGGTCGGTGCGGAGCGCCTCGACGCGCCAGCGCGGGTCGGTGTCGCGCTCGCAGCGTGCGGCGTACTCGTGGACGATCGCGAGGCGCATCTCCTCGGGCAGGCCGGGGACTTCGACCCGGGGGCTGCCGAGGCGGCGGTCCCATGCGCGGGCCTCCGCGCTGTCGCCGGTGAGGCGGTGCAGCGCGCAGACCGCCCACAGCGCGGCCTCGACGGGCGGGTCCGAGGCGAGGAGGGTGCGCAGTCGCTCGGGGTCGGCCACGAGGGTGTGGGCCTGGTGGGCGACCGTGCGGTCCGGGTCGGCGAGGGAGTCGGTGACGTCCTGCCCGGCCCGGTGGCGCAGCCGGTCGCGGGCCAGCCGGTCCTCGGGGCGGGCGTCGCCGAGGTCGGCCAGCACGGTCGCGAGGCCCCGGCGGTCGGCCAGCGCGTCCAACCCGGCCTCGCCGAACGCGCGCCAACGCCACGAGGGGTTGGCGGCGAGGGTGGCGAGTTCGGCCGTGGCCGTGCGGTCGCCGAGGACGCCGCGGGCCTTGAGGTAGGCCTGGCACAGCCCGTACTGCCCGTCCTGGCTGCGCTCCGGATGCCGCAGCCAGGGCAGGATTTCGGCACGGTCGGCGAGCAGGTCGAGCAGGGCGACGCGCAGCTCGGCGGTCTCCTCGCGGTTCCGCAGGACGTCGAGCAGGGCGGGGGCGTGCTGCTCCGGCACCCGGCCGACCAGGGCCTCGATGCAGGCGCGGCGGCGGTACCAGTGGCGTTCCGGGTCGGCCGCGTAGCGGGCGAGCTCGTCGGCGCCGCAGGCGCGCAGGGCGGTCACGTCGTAGGGACGCGCGAAGGGGATCAGGTCATCGATGCTGGTCACCGGGGGATATTAGGCGGCGACGCGGGCCGTAAACCACTCAAATCAGTGGTGCTTCGAACGCCAATACGGGTACACAAGTTGACGGTCACTCAGGTGCGGGCGGCGCCCCGTCGACACCGCCCCCGTTCCTGTCCCCGGTGGCCCGAGAAGTCCGCGGGCGCTCACGCGCCCGCACCAAGCAAGGAGGCGTCCGTGACTCACGACTCACGCGCGCAGAACTCCCCGGATGCCCGGCGGGGCGTCCAGGACGAACGGTCGGTCATGTTCCTCCGCCTCGGCGTCGGGCTGATCGGCATCCTGCTGCCGCCGGCCCTGCCGTTCGGCAACTGGCTGGCCGCCGAGGTGATGGGGCGCAGCACGGACGGCTTCTGGCCGGGCTCGATGAGCGCCTCGTACTACACCGACACGCGGAACGTCTTCGTCGGTGCCCTGTGCGCGCTCGGGGTGTTCCTGATCTGCTACCGCTTCGACCGCCGGGACGACCGCTGGAGCACGGCGGCCGGGGTCTTCGCGGTCGGGGTGGCGCTGTGCCCGACGTCGCCGGAGGGTGCGTCGGACGTCCAGCGCACCATCGGGGTGTTCCATCTGGCCTTCGCGAGCCTGCTGTTCGTCATGCTGGCGATGTTCTGCCTCTACTCCTTCCGCAATCCCCGTTCCACCCAGCCGGCCCGGGTCGGTACGGCCTACCTGGTGGCCGGGGTGCTGATCCTGGTCGCGCTGGTGCTGTCCGTCGCGGCCGGGGTGACGGGCATCGGCGACGACTGGCCGGTGCGGCCGCTGTTCCTGTGCGAGTGGCTGGCGACGTGGTCCTTCGGTGCGGCCTGGATCGGGGCCGCGCTCGAACTGGCGGCGCACCGCCGGGGCGGCTCCGACGCGGCGGCCGTGCCCCGGCAGCCGGGCGGGGCGCTGGTGGAGCCGAGGCAGCCGGAGGCTCAGTCCTGAGGGGCGGGGGCCCGCGAACCCGGGCGCCGCCCCAAGCCCACCAGACCCGAGGGTTCGTCATATCGTCGCACCGGCGACCGTTACCATGCGCACCAAGGACCGCCACCGAGGCGGCCGGTGACGGATGCCCAGCAACGGGAGGGCGAGCATGGCGAACGAGGTCCGGGCACAGCGCGGTCCACAGGAGGATTGCCCGTCGGTGGACCTGCGGATGGACGTTCCGCACTCCGCCCGGGTCTACGACTACCTGATCGGCGGCAAGACCAACTTCGAGGCGGACCGGGTCGCCGCGCACGCCTCGGTGAAGGCCTGGCCGTCGCTGCCGATCTCGATGCGCACCACCCGCGACTTCATGCAGCGCTCGGTGCGCCACCTCGCCGAGCAGTACGGCGTACGGCAGTTCCTGGACATCGGCACCGGCATCCCCACCTCGCCGAACGTGCACGAGATCGCCCAGGCGGTGGCGCCCGGGTCGCGGGTCGCGTACGTGGACAACGACCCGATCGTGCTGACCCACGCCCGGGCGCTGATGGACAGCACGCCCGAGGGTCGCACCTGTTACGTGGACGCCGACTTCCGCGACCCGGAGTCGATCATCGGCAACGCCCGGCTGCGCGAGGTGCTCGACCTCTCGCAGCCGGTGGCGCTGTCGCTGATCGCGATCGTCCACTTCGTGCTGGACGAGGACGACCCGCAGGGCATCGTGCGCCGCTTCATGGACGCGCTGGCGCCCGGCAGCTTCCTCGCCCTGACCGTCTTCACCGGCGACACCGACCCGGTCGGCGTGGGCGGCGTCGGCCGGGAGTACAACGCGCGCGGCATCCCGCTGCAGATCCGCGACAAGGCCGAGACGGAGGCCTTCTTCGACGGCTACGAGCTGCTCGACCCGGGCGTCACGCTGGTGCACCACTGGCGCCCGGACACGGACGCCGCGCCCGTCCGGGACCAGGACATCGCGATGTACGCGGGCGTGGCGGTCAAGCGCTGAACCGTCCTCGTGGCGGGCCCGGTCACCCGGGGACGGAGACCAGGCCCGCCTCGTAGGCCAGGATGACCAGCTGCACCCGGTCGCGGGAGTCGAGCTTGGCGAGCAGCCGGGTCATGTAGGTCTTGACGGTGGCGATGCTGAGCACCAGCTCGGCGGCGATCTCGGTGTTGGACAGACCCCGGCCGACCAGCGTGAGGATCTCGCGCTCCCGGTCGGTGATCGCCGCCAGTCGGCGCACGGCCTCGTTCCGTGCCCCGGGGCCGGACGGCTGCCCAGGCGCCTGCCCGGCCGGCTGCCCGGGGAACGCCGCAGGCCCGGACAGGGCACCGGACGGCCGGCCGGCGACGAACGCGCCGACCAACCGCCGGGTGACGCTCGGCGCGATCAGGGCGTCCCCGGCGGCGACCACCCGCACCGCGCCGAGGATGTCGTCCAGCGCCATGTCCTTGACCAGGAACCCGGACGCCCCGGCGTGCAGCGCCGCGTAGACGTGCTCGTCCTCGTCGAAGGTGGTGAGCACGACCACCCGGGTCGGGCCGCCGGCGGCGGTCACCAGCCGGGTGGCCTCGATGCCGTCCGCGACCGGGGGCACCTCCCGGTCGCCGGGCCGGGGACGCATCCGGATGTCCATCACCACGACGTCCGGGCGCAGTTCGGCCGCCAGCCGGACGGCCTCGGCCCCGGTGCCCGCCTCGCCGACCACCTCGACGTCGGTGGTCTCCGCGATGACCATCTCCAGCGCTGCCCGTACCAGCGGCTGGTCGTCGGCCAGGACGACCCGGATCATGCGCGCACCTCCCCCGCGACCGCCGAGACCGGGATCGGCAGCGTGGCCGCGACCCGGAAGCCGCCGTCCGCACGCGGCCCGGCGTCGAACCGTCCGTGCAGCAGGGCGACCCGCTCGCGCAGCCCGGCCAGCCCGAAGCCGCTGCCCGGGTCGCCGCCGTGCCCCCGGCCCCGGTCGGTGACCTCGACGGACAGCTCCCCCGCCGTCCGGTGGTCGACCCGGACCACGCAGGCGTCGGCGCCCGCGTGCCGGACCACGTTGGTGACGGACTCCTGGATGATCCGGAAGGCCGCGAGGTCGATCTCCGGTGGCAGCTCCCGCTGTTCGCCGTGTCGCCGGACCTCCACCCGCACCCCCGCCGCGGTGGTCGCCCCGGCCAGCCGGTCGAGGTCCGCCAGGCCCTGCGCGCCGGTGGCCGGGCCGTCGCCGTCGGCCCGGCGCAGGACGACGAGCATCCGGCGCAGCGCGGCCAGGGTGTCCCGCCCGGCGGCCTCGATCTCGCCCAGTGCCGCCTTGGCGCGTTCCGGCCGGCGGTCGAAGACCCGGTGGGCGGCGCCCGCCTGCAGCGCGACGATGCCCAGGCTGTGCGCGACGGTGTCGTGCATCTCGCGGGCGATCCGCAGCCGTTCGGCGGTGACCGCCTCGGCGGCGGCCCGGCTGCTCAGCGCCTCGGCGTGCTCCCGGTTCTGCCGCACCGAGCGCCCGACCAGCCAGGCGACCAGCGCGAGCAGCGCGGCGCCGTCGGCGGAGCCGATGTGGGTGCCGGTGAAGATGCCGACGGTGCTGCCCCGCACCATGCCGATGTGCAGCACCAGGAAGCCCATGACGAGGACGAACGCGGCCCGCGAGGTGCGGCGCGGCCGGGTGGCGGTGATCAGGCAGAGCGCGGTGTCCACGGCCAGCAGCGCGCCGGGCGGCACCTGGGTGCCGCCGGCCCAGCCGTCGGTCTCGGTCCAGGTCGCGATCAGCAGCAGGACGACGGACGGCACCGGCAGTCGGCGCACCAGCGCGGCGCCCGCGAAGGCCACCACCGTGTCGGCCAGGGTGAACGCCCATCCGCCGTGCGCGGCGGCCCCGTGGTGCTGCGCGGAGCCACCGAGCCGGACGGCGGGGTAGGCGGCGGCCACGCACCAGGCGAGCCCGACCCAGACCTCGGGCGGGACGCGCCGGAACAGCGGCGGGGTGGGGGTCGAGGGCATGGTTCATGATCGTAACGACGGACCGACGAATCGTCATCCGACCGTGGTTGTACGGCCGGGGGTGACCCGCGCGTACGACCAGGGCTGACCCGCGCGTACGGCCGGGGCTGACCCGCGTTGTCGACTCCGGTCCGATGCGCGGGCAGCCGCTCCCCCGGCACCGTGGAGCCCATGATCGAAGTCACCGAGCTGACGAAGCGCTACGGTCGCCCCACCGCCGTGCGGACCGCCGTCGACCGTCTCACCTTCACCGTCCGGCCCGGCGCCGTCACCGGCTTCCTCGGCCCCAACGGCGCCGGCAAGTCCACCACCCTGCGACTGGTCCTCGGCCTCAACGACCCCACCACCGGCACCGTCACCGTCGACGGCCGCCCCCTCCGCGGCCGGCCGCGCGGCCTGCGCCACGTCGGCGCACTGCTCGACGCGGGCGACGTACACGGCGGGCGCAGCGGCCGGGCCCACCTGCGGGCGCTGGCCCGCAGCAACGCGATCCCGGCCGCGCGGGTCGAGGAGGTGCTGGAGGAGGTCGGGCTGGGCAAGGCCGCCGGGCGGCGGATCCGCGGCTACTCGCTGGGCATGAAGCAGCGGCTCGGCATCGCGGGCGCGCTGCTCGGCGACCCGCCGGTGCTGCTCTTCGACGAACCGCTCAACGGGCTGGACCCGGAGGGCGTGCTGTGGGTGCGCGGGCTCTTCCGGCGCCTCGCCGCCGAGGGACGGACGGTGTTCGTCTCCAGCCACATGATGGCCGAGATGGAGCACACCGCCGACCGACTGGTGGTGATCGGACGCGGCCGGCTGATCGCGGACGAGAGCCTCGCGGACTTCTCGGCCCGCAACGCGGTGACCCCGGTGGCCGTCCGCACGCCCGAACTCCCGGTGCTGGCCGAGGCGTTGCGGTCGGCAGGGGCGGACGTACAGCTCGTCGATCCGCAGTTCGCGACCGTCACCGCGATGCCCGCCGAGCGGATCGGCGAACTCGCCCTGCGGCACGGCGTGGTGCTGCACGAACTCGCCACCCGGACGTCCTCCCTGGAGTCCGCGTTCATGTCCCTGACCGCCGACAGCGTCGAGTACCAGGCCGGAGAGCCCCGATGAGCACGATCCCTGCCCCCCTTGCCCCGCGCCTCGCCGAACCCGCTCCGCGCTCCGCCGAGCCGGCGACCCGGTTCACCGACCTGCTCGCCGCCGAGTGGATCAAGTTCCGGTCGCTGCGCTCGATCCCGTGGGTGCTCGGCCTGAGCGCCGTGGCCATCGTCGCCGCCAACCTCAAGTCCGCCCTGTACACCCGAGACCACTACACACCCGGCGACGGCGATCCGGCGACCATGGTGATGGAGGCGCTGCACGACGCCTTCAACCTCGCCTCCGCCGACATCCTGCTGCTCGTCGGAGGCGGTCTCGGCGCGATCGTCATCGCGGGCGAGTACGCGACCGGGCTGATCCGCACGACGCTGGCGGCCGTGCCGGACCGCCGGGCGGTGCTGGTGGCCAAGGCCGGCGTCCTGGCCGCCGTGATGCTCGGCTTCGGCGTGCTCACCGTCGGCGTGTCCTTCGGCCTCAGCCAGGCGATCCTGTCCGACCTCGGCATCGGACAGTCCCTCACCGACCCCGCCGCCTTCCGGTACGTCGCGGCGGCCGCGTTGTTCGGCCCGGTCTGCGCACTGGTCGGGCTCGGCCTCGGCACCCTGATCCGGCACAGCGCGGGCGCGGTGGTGGGCACCGTCGTCGTGTTGTTCTTCCTCCCGTCCCTCGTCACCGAGCGCTACCGCTGGACGGCCGACCTGTTGCACGCCCTGCCGCTGGCCGCCTGGCAGCGCCTGGCCCGGACCACCCTGGCCGGCCAGCGCCCCAGCGCCTACCCCGCGACCGTCGCGGGCTCCTGGATCACCTTCGCGGCCTGGTCGTTGGCCTCGGTGGCGATCGCGGCACTGGTGATCCACCGCCGGGACCACTGACGGCCGGGGAATGCCCGAACGCCCGGTCACGGCTCGTCGCAGCTCGTCGAAGCCCGTCACGGCCCGTCGAAGCCCGTCACGGCCCGTCACGACTCAGAACGCAGCGATGCTCCCAGGCGCCCGCTCGGCCCGGCTGAGCGCCCGCAGCACGCCCACCCACCCGTGCCGCCGCACCGCCAGCCGGGCCAGCAGGGCGGCCACCGAGTCGGCGGTCTCCGGCGGGAGTCCGGGGGTCGGGACACCGACGCTGACCGCCAGGTCGTCGGCGTGGACGGCCAGTTCCATCGTCCGGGTCGCCAGCAGGTCGTCGAGGCTGAGCGACCACGACCCCCAGAACGGCAGCCGGGCCGGGCGGGTGCCGTCCGCTGCCGCCAGTACGGTCGTCAGCTCCGCGACGGCGGCGTCGACCCGGCGGTGCAGTGCGGCCGGCCCGTCCGCGGCGAACGCCTCGCTGCCCTGCCGGATCCGCACGTTGATGTCCGCGTCGAGCCCCGCGCCGACCCACTCGACCCGGGCGTAGTGGTCCAGCAGGCCGACCGTCGCCTCGGTCGGCGGCGCGGCGGCCAGGGCCTCGGACACGCAGAGGACCTGGAAGGCCAGGTGCCCGGCCAGCCCTCCGACGCTCCACTGCGCCAGCGCGCTCGGCCGCCGCCAGGCCTCGGCCACCTCGGGGCTGCGCAGCAGCTGCTCGGCCGCGCGGGCCGCGGCCAGGAAATCCGCTCGGGCATCACTCACGATCCGCTCCCTACCGCACCCCGGAGGCCCGGAAACCGGGCCATGCCGACCGTCCCTCCGACCGCTCCGCCGCCGCGCCCCAGCCGCTCACGACGCACCACCGGCCGACCCACCGGAGCCGCCCGAACCGCCGAAGCCACCGGAGCTGCCCGAACCGCCGCCCGGACCGCCCGACCGTGCCGGGGTGGGCGTCGTTCCCGCCACGGTGTCCACCACGGCCACCAGCAGAGCCGTCAGCACCAGGCCCGCCGCGACCGTCACACCCAGCTGGAAGGCCGTCGCCCAGTCCGGGTGGCGGCCCCCGGCGTGGGCGAAGAACACCGACCCGACGACCGCGATGCCCACCGCCGAACCGACCCGCTGCGCGGTCTGCAGCACGCCGCCCGCGCTGCCCGCCCGGGCGACCGGCACCTGCTGGAGGGTCAGTGTCTGGTTCGGGGCGATCACCAGCCCGCTGCCCACCCCGGCGACCAGCAGCGGCAGCGCCGTCGTCCAGCCCACCCGGGGCCCCGACCACAGCTGCACCGCGAGCGCCGAGGCCAGCAGTCCGGCCAGCACCAGCAGCAGCCCCATCACCACCAACCGCCGCCCGAGCCGGCTCACCAGCCGCCCGCCCACCGCCGCGGCCACGCCCGAGCCGATCGCGAACGGGGTGATCGCCACGCCCGCGGCGAGCGCCGAGTAGTGCAGGCCGACCTGCAGGTACAACGTGAAGATGAAGAAGATCGCGGTGAACCCGGCGAAGTACGCCAACGACAGCAGCACGCCCGCCGCGTACGGGCGCACCGCGAACAGCGCCATGCTCACCAGCGGCTCGCGCCGCCGCCCGTAGTGCACCTCCCAGCCGACGAAGGCCGCGAGCAGCGCCGCCGACACCGGCAGCAGCAGCCACCGCGCCGGGCTGTGCCACTGTTGCGCCTGGACGAACGGCAGCAGCAGCGCGACCGTGCCGGCGCCGAGCAGCACCACACCGACCGGGTCGAAGTCGCGGTGCCCGGCCCGCTCGGCGGCCGGTGGGGGCGGCGGGAGCAGCCGGCGGGCGATCGGCAGGGCGGCGATGCCGATCGGCAGGTTCACCAGGAACACCCAGCGCCAGCCGTCCTGCGGGCCGGACAGGTGGATCAGCAGCCCGCCGAGCAGCGGTCCGACCGCGGTCGACAGCCCGATGGTGGCGCCGAGCGCGCCGAAGGCCCGGCCGCGGTCCGCGCCCCGGAACAGGGTCTGGATGAAGCCGGACACCTGCGGGACGAGCACACCGCCCGCCGCACCCTGGAAGAGCCGGGCCAGCACCAGCCACTCCTGGCTCTGCGCCGCGCCGGCCAGCGCGCTGGCCAGGGTGAACAGGGCGAGCCCGGCGAGGAAGACGGCGCGCCGGCTGCGCGCGTCGCCGAGCCGCCCGGCCGGGACGAGCACCAGGCCGAAGGCCAGCGCGTAGCCGCTGAGCACCCACTGCAGCCCGCTCTCCGACATGTGCAGCCCGGCCCGTACGGTCGGCAGGGCGACGTTGACGATGCTGACGTCCAGCAGGGTCATGAATCCGGCGACCAGACAGACCGCGAGCGCCCGCCACCGCCGCGCATCGGCCCGGCCGCCCGCTGCGGAGGAGCCGGGCGGGTCCGGGTATGCGGTGGTGGACGGGGCGTCGGGGGTCATGGGAGCCTCTTCCCGGTGTCCGGGGCGGCCAGCTCGCGGCCCGGCCGGTCGCCGGCGGGCTTCGCTCGGCTCATCGTCGCCCGGCCCTCCCGGTGCCGCCACCGGGCCGCGCCGCGGGCCGCCGCCGCGTCACACGCCTCACCGCACCCCGGGCCGCACCGCGTACCGCCCCCGCGTCACACGCCTCACCGCTCCCCCGACCGCCTCACCCGAACGGCCGAACCGGATCGCGATCGGCGCCCGCACCCCAGAGGCTGACGGCATGACCGTCGCCACCGAGAACCCGCCGTCCGCCCCACCGGTGCTGGACCTGCGGCAACGGAACGTCGTCTTCGCGACGATCGTGCTCGGCATGCTGCTGGCCGCCCTCGACCAGACCATCGTCGGCACCGCGCTGCCGACCATCGTCGCGGACCTCGGCGGGGCCGCGCACATGTCCTGGGTGGTGACCGCGTACCTGCTGGCCGAGACGGTGGCCACCGTGCTGGCCGGGAAGTTCGGCGACCTCTACGGGCGCAAGCTGATCTTCCAGATCTCGACGGTCGTCTTCATCGCCGGTTCGTTCCTGTGCGGGCTGGCCACCAACATGACGCTGCTGATCGCCTGGCGGGCAGTGCAGGGCATCGGCGCGGGCGGGCTGATGGTCACCGCCATGGCGCTGATCGCGGACGTCATCCCGCTGCGCGAACGCGGCAAGTACCAGGGCGCGATCGGCGCGGTGTTCGGCGTGGCCACGGTGATCGGGCCGCTGCTGGGCGGGCTGTTCACCGACCACCTGTCGTGGCGCTGGGCGTTCTACGTCAACGTGCCGCTCGCGGTCGTGGTGGTGATCGCGGCCGCCCGGACGATCCCCTCGGTGCGCTCGGCGACCCGGCCGGTGATCGACTACCTGGGCATCGCGCTGGTCGCGGTCGGCGCCGGCGCGCTGATCCTGGCGACCAGCTGGGGCGGCAACCAGTACCCCTGGGGCTCCGGGGTGATCGTCGGCCTGTTCGTCGGCGGCGCGATCGCCCTCGGACTGTTCTGCTGGGTCGAGATCCGGGCCGTCGAACCCATGCTGCCGATGCGGCTGTTCCGCAACCCGGTGGTCACGGTCTGCTCGGTGCTCAGTTTCATCGTCGGCTTCGCGATGCTCGGCGCGCTCACCTTCCTGCCGACCTTCCTGCAGTACGTGGACGGTGAGTCGGCGACGGCCTCCGGCGTCCGGATGCTGCCGATGGTCATCGGCCTGCTGCTCGCCTCGATCGGCAGCGGCACCGTGGTCAGCAGGACCGGGAAGTACCGGCTGTTCCCGATCGTCGGCACGGCCGTCATGGCCCTCGGCCTCTACCTGCTCTCCCGGCTCGAACCCGGCACCGGCACCGCGCTCGCCTCGTTCTACATGTTCGTGCTCGGCGTCGGCATCGGACTGAGCATGCAGGTGCTCACCATCGCCGTACAGAACACCGTCGACTACGCCGACCTCGGCACCGCCACCTCCGGGGTCACCTTCTTCCGCACCATCGGCAGCTCCTTCGGCACCGCCGTGTTCGGCACCATCTACGCCAACAGCCTCACGACCGAACTCGGCAAGGGCATCGCCACCGCCGCCCGGCTCACCGGCGCCGACCCGGCCGTGCTCGCCCACGCCGCCGAGAGCCCCCAGGGCGTGCACGGCCTGCCGGCCGACCAGGCCGCGCCGATCGTGCAGGCGTACTCCGACGCGCTGCACACCGTCTACCTGTGGACGATCCCGGTGGCCGTGATCGGCTTCGTCGTCGCGCTCTTCCTCAAACAGGTGCCGCTGCGCGACACCGCCCGGGCCGGCTCCACCGACATGGGCGAGGGCTTCGCCCAGCCGACCACCTCCGACGCCGACCCGCACCTGGAGTACTCGGTCTGCAAGATCGTCCGCGGTGTGGACCTCGACACCGTCCGGACCATCGTCTCCGGCGCCGACACCCGGGTGGACCTCGCCGGCGCC
>NZ_JBEORY010000042.1:0-71238 GCF_040302665.1 Kitasatospora sp. NPDC097691
TGCCCACGAAGAAGCCCAGGCAGATCCAGCCGAGCACCCGCGCGCCCGTGCTGTGCCCACCGTTCACCAGGCTGCTCACCGGGTAGGCCAGGTAGGTCATCCACAGCAGCATCCAGGCGACCTTGACCAGCATCTGCCGCCTGGTCTCCACCGGGGAGCCGGGGACGTTCATGAACGACGCGCGCGCCACACCCACCTCCGGCGACTCGTCGGTGCGGTGGGTCCGGCGCGCGTCGCTCATGTGGATCATCATGCCTGGCGGGTGTCACGGCGGTACAGGGCCGCCGCGGCGACCACGAACACCACGAGGAAGCCGGCCAGCCCCGCGGCCGCGACGGTGTCCGGCGAGTGCCCGGGCTGGGTGAAGGTGGCCAGCTTGTTGTACAGGAACACCGGATTGAACCGGGCGAACCGCTCCAGCGAGTCGCTCACCGGGAACCAGGTGCCGCCGAGCAGCGCCATCGCCATGTAGGTGATCATCACGATCGGCTGCACCGAGTCCGGCGCCGCCGCGTAGCCGAGCGCCACCCCGAGCGCCGCGAAGACGAAGCTGCCCAGCCACAGCGCGGCGGCCAGCCCGATCCACTGCGCCGCGCCCAGCGAGACGCCCTGGCTCGCGCCGACCGCGAAGACCACCAGGATCGCCGGCAGCGTGGTCACCGCGCTCGCCGCGATCTTGCCCATGGTGTACGCCCGGCCCGGCAGCGCCGTCAGCCGCAGCTGGCGCGTCCAGCCGGTCTTGCGCTCCAGCGAGATCCGCTGCGCGTTGCCGGTGAGCACCGCGCCGACCGCCCCGAAGGTGGCCATCGAGACCATGAAGTACGTCTTCACCGGCAGTCCGCCGGCCTGGCCGGCGGCGCCGTAGGCGTGGATGAAGAAGACGTACATCAGCGCCGGGTAGGCCACGGTGAAGAACAGGTAGCGCCGGTTGCGGAAGGTCCGCAGGACCTCCAGCTTGATCAGGGTGGTCATCGCGCACTCTCCAGGGCCGCGTCGTTCCGGTCCAGCTCGCCGGTGATGGTCAGGAAGGCCTGTTCCAGGCCCACGCCGGTGACCTCCAGTCCGCGCGGGTACAGGCCCGCCCGGTAGAGCCCGGCGACGCTCGCGTCGGCGTCCGCGGTACGGATCCGCACCGTCCGCACGCCCGGGACCCGGGCGGTGACGTCCAGCGACTGCACGCCCGGCAGGGTGCGCAGCACGGCCTCCTCGAACCGGCCGTCCGCGTCGTGGAGTTCGAAGGCGATCCGGCGGGCCCCGGCCCGCGCCTTGATCTCCGCGGAGCTGCCGTCGGCGATCAGCCGGCCCCGGTGCAGCACCAGGACGCGGTCGGCGATCGAGTCGGCCTCCTCCAGGTAGTGGGTGGCGAACAGCACCGTGCGCCCGGCGTCGGCCTGCGCCCGCATGCTCGCCCAGAACGACTGCCGGACGCTGACGTCCATGCCCGTGGTGGGCTCGTCCAGCACGATCAGGTCGTTGTCGCCCGCGATCGCCAGGGCGAAGCGGACCCGCTGCTCCTGACCGCCCGACAGTTTGTCGACCCGGCGCTCCGCCAGCTCGGTGATCCCGGCGTCGGCCAGCACCTCCGGGACGGACCGGCCGCGCGGGTGCACGTCGCAGGCGAGCCGCACCAGCTCGCGCACCTTGACGTCGGACATCAGCCCGCCGCTCTGCAGCATCGCGCCGACCCGGCCGGTCCCGATCGCCGCCCGCGGGGTGCCGCCGAACAGCGTCACGCTGCCCTGGTCGGGCTCGCGCAGTCCGAGCAGCAGGTCCAGGCTGGTGGACTTGCCGGCGCCGTTCGGGCCGAGCAGGGCGACGGTCTCGCCCGGCCGCAGCACGAGGTCCAGCCCGTCCACGGCGCGCACCCGCCCGTAGCTCTTGCCCACGCCGCGGAAGGCGGCCACCACCTCGGTGTCCATCGCCCGGCTCCTCTTCCCTGTTGGTGTCGCGTCCCTTGCTGTTCGCACCACCTCAGAGTCCCGCGCGGGCGGGGGCCGACGGCAGTGTCCGCCGTCGTGCCTTCGGTATGACGGATGTCATGCCGACGGCCGGTACCCGTGTCAGCCCGGTGGGGCGGTCGGGGTACCGGCCGTCGGACGCGTCGGTCAGGAGCCCTGCATCCCCAGCGAGCGCTTCACGAAGTCGACCTGGAGCAGCAGCAGGTTCTCCGCGACCTCCTCCTGCGGGGTCATGTGCGTGACGCCGGACAGCGGCAGCACGGTGTGCGGGCGGCCTGCGGCGAGCAGCGCCGAGGAGAGCCGCAGGGTGTGCGCGGCCACCACGTTGTCGTCGGCCAGCCCGTGGATGATCATCAGCGGGCGCTCCAGGCCGGCCGCGTACCCGTTCAGCGAGTTGGCGGCGTACACCTCGGGCCGCTCGGCGGGGTCGCCCAGGTAGCGCTCGGTGTAGTGGGTGTCGTACAGCGCCCAGTCGGTCACCGGCGCGCCGGACACCGCCGCGTGGAAGACGTCCGGGCGGCGCAGCACGGCGAGCGCGGAGAGGTAGCCCCCGTACGACCAGCCGCGGATGGCGACCCGGCCGAGGTCCAGCGGGAACTCCCCGGCGAGCGCCTGCAGCGCCTCCACCTGGTCGTCCAGGGTGGCCCCGGCGAAGTCGGAGGCGATCGACTTCTCCCAGGCCGGCCCGCGCCCGGGGGTGCCGCGCCCGTCGGCGACGACCACCGCGAAGCCCTGGTCGGCGAACCACTGCGAGTTGAGGTGCGGGTTGTGCGCCTGGACGACGCGCTGGCCGTGCGGGCCGCCGTACGGGTCCATCAGGACGGGCAGCTGGCCGTCGCGCTCGCGGTCGTAGCCGGTGGGCAGGAAGACGGCGGCCGGGATGCGGCGCTCACCGGCGAAGCGGAACACCGGGCGGGCGGTGATCACCGGGGTCTCGGCGTACGAGGCGACGGTGGCGATGTCGTCGACCACCACGCCCTCGGGCAGGTCGCGGGCGACCTGCACCAGGGTGCCGGGCAGGTCGGGCTCGGCGGTGGCCCGCACGGTGACCCCGCCGCCGTGCACGGCGTTGGTGACGGAGGTGAACGGCCGCCCGTTGGCGGACTCCCAGCCCAGCCGCTTGCCGTCGTGGCTGATCCGGCCGACGGCGATCCAGCCGGGCTCGGGGTCGGTCTCGGCGGCGCCGCCGGAGGCGGTGAAGAACACCTCGTCCTCGGTGACGGTGATGACGGACCTGACGTGCAGGTCGGCCCCGGTGACGGCCCGGTCGCCGACCACCAGCGCGCGCACGCCCCCCTCGTCGGAGATCCGCACCAGCTTGCCGTCCGGGGTCCACGCCGGGACGCCCGGGAACAGCTCCAGCCAGGCCCCGTCCTTCTCCTCGTGCAGCACCTCGGTGGCGCCGGTGGCCACGTCCAGGCCGAGGATCCGCTGGCTGCGCTGGTCGCGGGACTGCACCTGCAGCAGCGGCACGCCGCCCTTCGACCAGTGCACCCGGCCGAGGTACGGGAAGGCGGCGCGGTCCCAGACCACCTCGGTGCGCCCGCCGTGCAGGTCGAGCACCCAGAGGCCGACCTCGGCGTTGGGGGTGCCCGCCGCCGGGTAGGCGACCTCGGCGGGCTCGCGGTCCGGGTTGGCCGGGTCGGCGATCCACCAGCGGCGCACCGGGCTGTCGTCGGCGCGCTCGACCAGCAGCCGGTCGCTCTCCGGGGACCACCAGAAGCCGCGGTCGCGGTCCATCTCCTCCTGGGCGATGAACTCGGCCTGTCCCCAGGTGACGTTCGGGCCGTCCGGCTCGGCGAGCACCCGGTCACCGCTGCCGTCGGTCCGGGACAGCCGCAGCTCGCCGGCGGTGTTGGCGTACGCGACGTGGCTGCCGTCGGGCGACGGGCGCGGGTCCAACAGCGGCCCCCGGGCGGGCAGTTCGGCGGTGGTGCCGGCCGCAAGGTCGGCGGTGAACAGGCGCCCGGAGAGGGCGAAGGCGGCCAGCGCGCCGGCCGCGTCCAGGGCGTAGCCGACGATGCCGGCCGAACCTTCGCGACTGCGCTCGCGGCGGGCCTTCTCGGCCGGCGAGAGGTCCTCCTCGCCGCCGCCGAGCAGGACCGCCGGGTCCGCGGCGATCCGCTCCTCGCCGGTGGCGGTGTCGAGGACCCAGAGCAGGTTGGCCCGGTCGCCGCCGGAGGACGAGCGGAGGAAGAGGACCCGCGAGCCGTCCGGTGCGACGGAGAAGGAGCGGGGCGCGCCGACGGTGTAGCGCAGGGTCCGCGCGTACTGCCGGGGGAAGGTGTCCGCAGGGGTGTGGGAGGTCATGGCACCAGACCCTACGACGCCGAACTGCCGCTGCCGGGAGGCTGGTGATCACTCGTTCGGAGCATCGTCGCGAAGTACGCCCCAAAGAGCTCCAAACCCCCTCCGACCGGCCCATGCGCCCCGTGAGTGCCACGATGCCCCGGCGCGCGGGGACTCACTGAATGTAATGCCCCCCTTACCCATCGGGTATGACTGGTCAGGCGAGTGATCGTCGGCCCCGTCCCGGGCCCCGGTCGCCCGCAGCCCCAGTCCCGCACCGTTCCACCGCCGCCCTCCCCAGGGGGGTGGCGCGCCCGAGAAGGGGTTGTGAGCCGACATGGCCATGAACATCTCCGCAGCCGTGCTGATGCTGGTCATCGTGGTGCTGCTGATCCGCCGCTCCGGCCTGAAGCTGGCCCACGCCATCGTCTGCGCGCTGCTCGGCTTCTACCTGGCCTCCAGCTCGATCGCCCCGTCGATCAGCCAGGTCACCACCAACCTCGCCGGGATGATCAACGGCCTGAGGCTCTGACCCCACCCGGCCGGTGGTTAGGCTTCCTCCCATGACCGCGACTACCGGCCGCCGACTCCTCCTGGTGCACGCGCACCCCGACGACGAGTCGATCGGCAACGGCGCCACGATGGCCCGGTACGCCGCCGAGGGCGCCCGGGTCACGCTGGTGACCTGCACCCTCGGCGAGGGCGGCGAGGTGATCCCCCCGGAGCTGGCCCACCTGACGGCCGATCGGGAGAACACCCTCGGCGCGTACCGGATCGGCGAGCTGACCGAGGCGATGCGCGCCCTGGGCGTCACCGACCACCGCTTCCTCGGCGGCCCGGGGCGCTACCGCGACTCCGGGATGATGGGCGTGGCCGACAACGACGTGCCCGGCTGCTTCTGGCAGGCGGACGTGGACGAGGCGGCCGACCACCTGGTCGCGGTGATCCGCGAGGTGCGGCCGCAGGTGCTGGTCACGTACGACGAGAACGGCGGCTACGGCCACCCGGACCACATCCAGGCGCACCGGGTCGCGATGCGCGCGTACGAGCTGGCCGCCGACCCGGCTCACCGCCCCGAGCTGGGCCCGGCCTGGCGGATCGGCAAGGTGTACTGGAACCGGATGCCGCGTTCGGTGATCGAGGCCGGGCTCGCCGAGACCGCCGCCAAGGCGTCCTTCCCGGGCGTCGCCCAGCCGTCCGACGTCCCCGGCGTGGTCGCCGACGAGGCCGTCACCACGGCGCTGGACGGCGCCGCGTACTCCGGCCGCAAGGCGGCCGCGATGGCCGCGCACGCCACCCAGATCACCGTGGACGGCGCCTTCTTCGCGCTCTCCAACGACCTCGGCCAGCCCCTGCTCGCCACCGAGTACTACCAGTTGGTGCGCGGCCAGGCCGGCCCGGGAGCGCCGGAGGACGACCTGTTCGCGGGCCTCGGCGACGCGGCCGCGGGTGCCGGGGAGGGCGCGCGATGAGCAAGCCCGCCCCGCAGCCCCCGAGCCGCTCCCTCCCGGCGAGGGTGCTCGGCACCCGCGAGGAGCGCCTGGCCGAGCCCCAACCCCCGCGCGCCGCCCGGATCGCGGCATATGTCCTGTTCTTCCTGCTGGGCATCGCGGTGTCGGTCTGCGGATCCTTTGTGCAGGCCCTGTGGCCGCCCGTGGGGGTCCTGCTGGCCCTCGCCGCGACCGCCGCGACCTTCTACGGCGGCCTGCGGGTCACCGGCACCCGGCTCGGCGCGGGCGCGCCCGCGGCCGGCTGGTTCCTGGCGATGCTGCTGCTGATCGTGCCCCGGCCGGAGGGCGACAACGTGCTGTGGTCCAACGCCACCTCGCTGGCCTGGCTGTTCGCCGGCTCGGTGCTGGGCGTGATCTGCGCCACCCTGCCCACCCGCACCAGCTGGTTCCCCGGGGTGCCCGGCCCCCCGCGCTGACCACGGCGGAGCGCGGCGTACGGTACCGCGTACGACGCGCAGTCAGGAGCACACGGCCTTACTCTCATACCGGAGGAACCGGACGTATCAGGATCTGTCCGAAGCCGTTCACCGCTCAGATCTTCCCAGTATGGTGGTCCCGCAGAACGCCGTACCCGACCGCCGCCCGCCCCAGCCGGGCCCGGCGACCACGAACCGCGGTCGCGCCGCACGGCCCGCCCGCGAACCCGGAGCAGAGCAGCATTGAGCAGCCGCGAATCTGACAACGCCCACCCGACGCCTCGGCGCACGGGCCCGGACGCCTACCCGTCGGGCACCCCGCCCTACGGCACGCCGGGGCCCTCCGGCGGCGACCGGGCCGGGGCCGGTACCGGCCAGGGCACCGCGGACGGCGGCGAGGACGACGGCCCGAAGACCGAGACCACCCTGACCACCCGGGTCCGGATCAACATCCCCGGCTCGCGTCCGATCCCGCCGGTCGTCGTCCGCAGCACCGTCAAGAACGAGGACGGCCCCGCCGAGGAGGCCCCGGCCGCCGCCGAGCAGGGCGGCCCGCGCCACCGCTCCGCGCCGGCCTCGCCCGTCCTCGGCGTGATGGACGGCGGCAGCGGCACGGCCACCCCGCCGAACCTGCCGCCGGAGTGGGAGATCCCGCCGATCCCGCCGGCGACCTCCGAGTCGGAGTCCACCGGCGCGTGGTTCCGGCCGCGCCAGAAGAAGGCGCCGACCGCCGAGCCCGCCCCGGCCGCCGTGCCGGCCGGTGCCCCGAGTGCGCCGGACGCCCCGTCGGGCGCCGCCGCCGAGGCCCGACCGCAGGGTGCCCGCCCGGCCGGCGGCGCTGCCGCCCGTGCCAACGGCGCTCCGAAGGGCCGTCCGGTGCCCGCCCAGGGCAAGACGTCGAACCCGGGTGCCCCCGCCGCGCCGTTCCGCGCCGACGCCCCGGCGGAGGAGCCCGGCGTCTACGAGCCCGCCGACCCCTTCGCGCCCGTGGCCGACCCGTTCGGCCCGACCCCCGGCCCCGACGCCGGCACCCGTGGCCCGCGCGGCGGCCGCCCCCAGCAGAACCGTCCGCAGCAGCAGAACGGGGCGCGTCAGAACGGCGCCCGGAAGAACGGCCCCCGCCAGGGCGGCCCGCAGGACGGCCTCCGGCCGAACGGCCGCCCGGCCGGCCCGCAGGGTGCGCCGGCCGAGCCGAACCCGGAGGACACCTCGGTCGACGGCTTCCAGCCGATCCGCGAGAACACCCCGCCGCCCGCCGGGATATCCGGCCCGCCCCGCAACGGCGCCCCGCGCGGTGCCGACGGCCGCACCCAGCCGGGCCTGTTCGCCTCGGCGCCGACCGGCGCCGACCCGTTCGCCACCCAGCGCCCGGCCGCCCCCGGCCAGGACGGCCCCGCCGCCCCGGCGGCGCCCGGCGGGCTCTTCCCGGGCACGCCCGGCGCGGGCCCGCAGCCCGGCCGTCCCCAGCAGGCCGGCTCCGACCCCGAGGCCACCGAGTTCACCCCGCTGCCCACCCCGCCCGCCGGCCCCCGGCCGCCGGGCGCCCCGGGCGGGAAGGGTGCTCCCTCGCCCGCCCCGGCGCCGTCCCCGGCTCCGGCCCCGGCCCCCGCCAAGGCCCAGTCCGCCCCCGCGCCCGCCAAGACCAAGCGCGGCGGCGCCGGCAAGAAGCTGGTCAAGCTGGGCGTCTACGGCATCGGCGGTGTGCTGTTCCTCGGCGCCGCCGCGTACGGCACCGGCCTGATGCTCAACCAGTCCGACGTCCCCAAGGGCACCGTGGTGCTCGGCACGGACATCGGCGGCAACAGCCGTGACCAGGCGATCCACTCGCTGGACTCCTCGGTCGGCAAGGCCGGTCAGCAGCCGCTCAAGCTGAAGATCGGCGACCAGACCCTCGACCTCGACCCGACGGTCGCCGGCCTGAGCTTCGACACCACCGCCACCGTGGACGGCCTGGCCCAGCACAGCTACAACCCGGTCGACGTCATCAAGTCGATCCAGGGCGGCAGCAAGGCCGTCGCGCCGGAGGTCAAGGTCGACCGGGCCAAGCTCAAGGCCGCCCTCGACTCGCTGACGGCCGGTTCGGGCCAGGGCCTGCAGGAGGGCTACGTCAAGTTCGGCGAGCCCAACGGCGAGCCGATCGTCGTCCCCGGCCGGGCCGGCCAGGCAGTGGACTCGGCGAGCGCCCTGGACGTGGTCGAGCAGGCCTACCGCGACCGTGCCGACGGCAAGCCCGACCAGCCGATCGCCCTCGCCGTCACCGCCGCCCAGCCCAAGGTCTCCGCCCAGGCCCTGCAGGCGGCCGCCGACGGCCTCGGCAAGCAGGTGGCCGCCGGCAAGGTGCACGTCGCGGCCGGCACCAAGACCTGGGACTTCGGTGGCAAGACCGCCGCCAAGGCGCTCACGCTCGTCCCGGACGCCTCCGGCAAGATCGTGCCCAAGTGGGACCTCGACGCGCTCTCCGCCCAGCTGGGCGGCGTGTTCGACAAGGTGAAGTTCAAGAAGAACGGCCAGACCGTCGCGATCACCCCGCAGGACGTCGCGGACGGCATCGCCTCGGTCTTCGACAAGACCGGCGACAAGGACCGCACCTTCAAGTTCGCCGTCTGACGTACCGCCTCCCGTCGGGGGGCGGGGCCGCACCGGTCCCGCCCCTCGACAACCCCACCTCCCGGTCAGCAAGATGTGACGCCACACCTTCCGTCACACCCACCCCGGGAGCACGCCGATGAGCCGCCGCCTCCAGCACCACGGGACGGCCCTGCTCGCCGGTCTCACCGCCCTCACCCTCTCGCTCGCCCTCTGCTCCTGCGCCTCCGGCCAGGGCGGCGACGGCATCGACGCAGTGGCGTCCGCCCCCGCGACGCCCAAGCTGACCTCGGTCGACATCAACCCCCACGACCGCGGCCAACTGCGCCAGGGCGGCACGCTGAACGTGGCGATCACCCAGTTCTCCCGCCAGTGGTCGCCGATCCACGGCGACGGCAGCGAGTCCTCGACCATCGCCGTCACCAAGCCGCTGCTGCCGACCTTCTTCCGCTCGGACGCCGCCGGCGCCCAGACCGTCAACCCGGCCTATCTGCAGGAGGCCCACGCCGAGTTCAAGGACGGCCGGCAGGTGGTCACCTGGACGCTCAACCCGAAGGCCCACTGGTCCGACGGCACCCCGATCACCTGGCGCGACATCGAGGCCAACTGGCGGGCCCTGAACGGCAAGGACCCGGCCTACAAGCCGTCCAGCAGCACCGGGTTCGAGCTGGTCTCCTCGGTCGAGCGCGGCAAGGACGACTTCCAGGCCGTGATGACCTTCGACCGGCCCTTCTCGGAGTGGCAGTCGATGTTCAACGGCGCCGCCAACGCCCCGCTGCTGCCGGCCGGCCGGATCTCCACCCCGGACCTGTTCAACACCGCCTACCTGGACGCCATCCCGGTCACCGCCGGCCCGTTCAAGGTCGAGCAGCTCGACCGCGCCACGCAGACCGTCACCCTGGTCGCCGACCCCACCTGGTGGGGCGACAAGCCGATGCTGGACCGGATCGTCTTCCACGCGATGCTCCCCGACGCGATGCCCGACGCCTTCGCCAAGGGCCGGCTCGACCTCGTCAACATCGGCCCGGACGTGGCCGGTTACCAGGCCATCCGGAACACCAAGGGCGCCGTCGTGCGCCGGGCGGGCGGTCCGGACTTCCGCCAGATCACCCTGAACGCCCGCACCCCCGCGCTGAGCGACGCCGCCGTGCGCCAGGCCGTGTTCCAGGCGATCAACCGGGACGTCGTCATCCGCGCCGACCTCAACGGCCTGGACTGGCCCCCCGTGACGCTCAACAACCACCTGCTGGTCGCCAACCAGAGCGGCTACCGCGACAACTCCCTGGGCCTGGCCCGCTACGACCCCACCGAGGCCGCCCGCAAGCTGGACGCGGCCGGCTGGAAGCTCGACGGCGACGTGCGCAAGAAGGACGGCCGCGAGCTCAACCTGCGGATGGTCATCCCGGCCGGCGTCACCCAGGCCCAGAACGAGGCCGCGACCACCACCAAGATGCTCAAGGACGTCGGCATCAAGGTCAGTACGGTGACCGCCGCCGCCAACGAGTTCTTCGACAAGTACATCAACCGCAACGACTTCGACATCACCGCCTACTCGCTGCTCGGCACCCCCTTCCCGGCCAGCGGCAGCCGCGCCAACTTCGTCCAGAACGGCGGCACCAACCACGTCGGCGCGGGCAGCGCCGCGGTCGACTCCGCGCTCGACCGGGCCGCCGCGGCGACCGACGCGGCCACCACCTCCGAAGCCATCAACCAGGCCGACGGCGAGCTCTGGAAGGTGGCCGGCGTCCTGCCGCTCTACCAGCGCCCGCAGCTGTACGGCGCCCGCGCCGACCTCGCCAACATCGGCGCGCAGGGCCTGTCCGACATCGTCTGGGAGAACGTCGGCTTCCTGAAGTAGGCCGGAGCGGCCCGGCGGCGGGCTCAGCCGTGCAGCGTCTCGCGCCAGTAGTGGCAGGCGCTGTGGCGGCCCGCCAGCTCCTCCCCGTGCTCGCCCACCACCGGGAGCAGCGGCGGGAGTTCGCTCCGGCAGCGGTCCTGCACCCGGTCGCAGCGGGGGTTGAAGGAGCAGCCCTCCGGGATCCGCAGCAGGCTCGGCGGCAGGCCCTTGATGGCGTGCAGGTCCTGGCCCTTCTGGTCCAGCCGCGGGATGGAGGCCAGCAGGCCCTTGGTGTACGGGTGGGCCGGGCGCGCGTACAGCTCGTGCACCGGGGCGGTCTCCACGATCCGGCCCGCGTACATCACGGCGATCTTGTCCGCGACGTCGGCGACCACGCCGAGGTCGTGGGTGATCAGGATCAGGCCCATGTTGAACTCGGCCTGCAGATCGGCCAGCAGGTCCATCACCTGGGCCTGGACGGTCACGTCCAGCGCGGTGGTGGGCTCGTCCGCGATGATCAGGTCCGGCTCCAGGGCCAGAGCCATCGCGATCATGATGCGCTGGCGCATACCGCCCGAGAACTGGTGCGGGAAGTCGCCGACGCGCTGCCGGGCGGCCGGGATGCGCACCCGCTCCATCAGCTCGACGGCCTTCTCCCGGGCCTCCTTGCGGGTGACGCCGTGGTGCACCCGGAACATCTCGCCCAACTGGTAGCCCACACTGAGCACCGGGTTGAGGGCGGACAGCGCGTCCTGGAAGATCATCGCGATCCGCCGGCCCCGGACGGCCCGCCGGGCGTTGGCGCTCATGGTCAGCAGGTCCTCGCCCCGGAACAGCACCCGCCCCGAGGTGATCCGCCCCGGCGGTACGTCCAGGATGCCCATGACCGCCTGGGCCGTCACCGACTTGCCCGAACCGGACTCGCCCAGCACCGCCAGCGTCTCGCCGGCCGCGACGGAGTAGCTCACCCCGTTGACGGCCTTGGCGACGCCGTCCCGGGTGTGGAACTCCACGTGCAGATCCTCGACCTCCAGCAACGGGGTCCCGGGCGCCAGGCCCTCCCGGCCGCCGCCGGTCACCTCCACCGCGTCCATGTGGGCAGCCCTCCTCAGCGCAGCAGCGACCATCGACAGGCGCAGAGCAACTATCAAGGAACGGACCGCACTTGGCGAGCCTGCGGCAGATCTCTTTTCCATCACGGGACGGACGGCGAAGGGCGCGCCCCCGCGACGAGGACGCGCCCTGGAGAGAGACCTCAGTCGGTTCCCGGCCCGTTCTCGGGCTCCGCGCCGCCCTGCCCGGCCGCGCCCTGATCGCCCTCGCGCTCCGCCGCGCCCTGCCCGGCCGCGCCCTGTTCGCCCTCGCGCTCCGCCGCGCCCTGCCCGGCCGCGCCCTGTTCGCCCTCGCGCTCCGCCGCGCTCTGCCCGACCTCGCGCTCCGTCGCGCTCTGCTCGATCTCGCGCTCCGCCGCGAAGTGACACGCCGAGTCGTGGAACGCCGCCCCGTCCAGCCACGACGGCGAGGCGAGCAGCGGCACCTCGACCTCGCACCGCTGCTGCGCCTTCCAGCAGCGGGTGCGGAAGCGGCAGCCGGAGGGCGGGTTGGCCGGCGAGGGCACGTCCCCGGTGAGCACGATCCGGTCCCGGGACGCGCGGGCCATCGGGTCCGGCACCGGCACCGCGGAGAGCAGCGCCTGGGTGTACGGGTGGGTCGCGTGGTCGTAGATCTCCGCGTCGCTGCCGATCTCGACCAGCCTCCCGAGGTACATCACGCCGACCCGGTCCGAGATGTGCCGGACGATCGAGAGGTCGTGCGCGATGAACATGTACGACAGGTTGAACTCGCCCTGCAGCTGCTCCAGCAGGTTGATGACCTGCGCCTGCACCGACACGTCCAGCGCCGACACCGGCTCGTCGCAGATGATGACCTCCGGCTTGAGCGCCAGCCCCCGGGCGATGCCGATGCGCTGGCGCTGGCCGCCGGAGAACTGGTGCGGGTACCGGTTGATGTACTCCGGGTTGAGCCCGACCACGTCCAGCAGGTCCTGGACGGCCTTGCGGCGGTCGCCCCTGGGCGCCACCTCGGGGTGGATCTCGAACGGCTCGCCGATGATGTCGCCGACCGTCATGCGCGGGTTGAGCGAGGTGTACGGGTCCTGGAACACCATCTGGATGTTCCGGCGGACGGCCTTCAGCGCGCCCCCGGAGAGGCGGGAGATCTCCTCCCCCTTGTACCGGACCGAGCCCCCGGTGGCCGGCTCCAGGTTCATCAGCACCTTGGCCAGCGTGGACTTCCCGCAGCCGGACTCGCCGACGATGCCGAGCGTCTCGCCCTGCATCAGGTCGAAGCTGACCCCGTCGACCGCCTTGACCGCGCCGACCTGCTTCTTGAACAGGACGCCCTGGGTCAGCGGGAAGTGCTTGACCAGGTCCCGGACCTCGAGGATCGGCTCGCCGCGCGGCACCTCCTGCGCGAAGACGACCTCCTCCGGTACCGCCGCGCCCAGTGCGCTGGCCCCGTTAGCGGTCATGGAGGGTCTCCTTCCAGAAGAAGCAGGCGCTGCCGCGCCCCTCCAGCGGTGTCTCGTCGTCCTCGGTCACCGGGAACAGGTCCGGCACCTCGGCCCGGCAGACGTCCTGGGCGCGCGGGCAGCGCGGGTTGAAGGCGCATCCCCGGGGAATCCGCAGCAGGTTGGGCGGCAGGCCCTTGATCGCGTAGAGCTCCTGACCCTTCTGGTCCAGCCGCGGGATGGAGTCCAGCAGGCCCCGGGTGTACGGGTGCGCGGGGCGCGCGTACAGGTCGTGCACCGGGGCGGTCTCGACGATCCGGCCCGCGTACATCACGGCGATCTTGTCCGCGACGTCGGCGACCACGCCGAGGTCGTGGGTGATCAGGATCAGCCCCATGTGGAACTCGGCCTGCAGCTCGGCGAGCAGGTCCATCACCTGGGCCTGGACGGTCACGTCCAGGGCGGTGGTGGGCTCGTCCGCGATGATCAGGTCCGGCTCCAGGGCCAGTGCCATCGCGATCATGATGCGCTGGCGCATACCGCCCGAGAACTGGTGCGGGTAGTCGTTCACCCGGTCCTTGGCCGCCGGGATGCGCACCCGGTCCATCAGCTCGACGGCCTTCGCCTTGGCCTCCGCGCGGGAGACCCCCCGGTGGGCGCGGAACATCTCGCCCAGCTGGAAGCCCACCGACAGCACCGGGTTGAGGGCGGACAGCGCGTCCTGGAAGATCATCGCGATCCGCCCGCCGCGGATCCTCCGCCGTTCCTCCTTGCTCAGCTTGAGCATGTCCTGGCCCCGGAAGCGGATCTCGCCGCGCGGGATCCGGGCCGGCGGCATGTCCAGGATGCCCATGATCGCCTGCGCCGTCACCGACTTGCCGGAGCCGGACTCGCCGAGCACGGCGAGCGTCTCGCCCGCCGCGACGGAGTAGTTGACGCCGTTCACGGCCCTGGCGACGCCGTCCCGGGTGACGAACTCGACGTGCAGGTCCCGGACGTCGAGCAGCGGCCCCTCGTACGGTGCCTCCCGCCCGCCCTTGGTGGTGTCCACCGCTGTGTTCACGATGCGCTCCCTCGCTCAGCGAAGCTTCGGGTCGAGGGCGTCGCGCACCGCGTCGCCCATCATGATGAAGGCCAGCACGGTGATGGACAGTGCCGCGGCCGGGAAGAACATCACGTAGGGCGCGGTCCGGATCACCTTCTGGGCGGAGGAGATGTCGATGCCCCAGGAGATGGTCGGCTCCTGCAGGCCGATCCCGAGGAAGCTCAGCGTCGCCTCCGTCGCGATGTAGCCGCCGAGCGCGATGGTCGCCACCACGATCACCGGGGCGACGGCGTTCGGCAGGATGTGCCGGAACATCAGCCGCCCGGTCCCGGCCCCGAGCGCGCGGCCGGCCACCACGTAGTCCGACTGTTTGACGGTCAGCACCGCGCCGCGCATCACGCGGGCGATCTGGGTCCAGCCGAGGACGACCAGCGCGAAGACCACGGCCCACACCGTACGGCTGGAGAAGCCGTTCAGCAGCACCAGGGCGCCGAGCAGCAGCGGGATGCCGAAGAAGATGTCGATGATCCGGGAGATGACCGCGTCGAGCGCGCCACCGAAGTACCCGGCGACCATTCCGGTCAGTCCACCGAGCACGGTGACCCCGGCGGTCACGACGATGCCGACGGTGATCGAGGCGCGGGCGCCGTAGACCACCCGGGCGTAGATGGACCGGCCCTGGGCGTCGTAACCGAACCAGCCGGCGCCGAAGAAGTCCGTCCAGTCCGGCCGCTTGAGGTAGTCGTGCACCAGGTCGGCCTTGCGCGGATTGGCGTCGGTGAAGGCCCAGGGGAAGATCGCCATGAGCACCAGCAGCACGATCAGCAGCACGGAGATCAGGAAGATCGGCCGCCGCCGCAGGTCCCGCCAGGCGTCGCCCCAGAGGCTGCGGGCCTCCTCCCGCTTCTCCACGTCGGGTTCGATCAGCGTCTCCTGCTCGACCGCCATGCCCTGCTCCCCGGCGTAGTCGAGGTGCGACACACCCGGCTTCGGGTGCGGCTCGTACGAGCCCTCGTCGTGGATGTCAGGCATAGCGGATCCTCGGGTCCAGGACCGCGTAGAGCAGGTCGACGAGCAGGCTGGCGATCAGGTAGATGATCACCAGAACGGTCACGATGCCGACCACGGTCGGGCCTTCCTTCTGGTTGATCGCCCGGTACAGGACGTTGCCGATGCCCTGCACGTTGAAGATGCCCTCGGTGACGATCGCCCCGCCCATCAGCGCACCGAGGTCGGTGCCGAGGAAGGTGATCACCGGGATCAGCGAGTTGCGCAGCAGGTGGCGGGAGACGATGGTCCGCCGGGGAAGCCCCTTGGCGGTCGCGGTGCGGATGTAGTCGGCCCGCAGGTTCTCGCCGATGGACGTCCGGGTGAGCCGGGCGACGAACGCGAGCGAGAGCGAGCCCAGCACGATCGCCGGCAGGATCAGCTGGGTGAGGTCGTAACTGTCCTGCACGGTCGGTGTGACCCAGCCCAGGTTGGTGGCGAACACGGTCTGCGCGATGTACGCGAGCACGAAGACCGGGATCGAGATCACCACCAGGGTCAGGACCAGCACCAGGGTGTCCGCGATGCTGCCCCGCTTCAGCCCGGAGAGCACACCGAGGGCGAGGCCCACGACGATCTCGTAGACGAAGGCCAGCAGCGCCAGCCGGATGGTGACCGGGAAGGCGTCCGCCATGATGTCGGCGACCGGGCGGCCGGTGAAGCTGGTCCCGAAGTCCCCCTGGAACAGGTTCCCCATGTAGTGCAGGTACTGCTTCCAGAGTGGCTGGTCGAGGTAGTACGTGTGCTTGATGCTGGCGACCACGGCCGGGTCGGCGGCCTTCTCGCCGAACAGCGCCACCACCGGGTCGCCCGGCAGTGTGTAGACCATCACGAAGATCAGGAACGTGGTGCCGAAGAACACCGGGATCATCTGCAGCACCCGCCGCAGCACGTAACTGCCCATCCGGGCCTCCTTCCTAGGTGCCCGACCGGCGGGCCGGTCGGCCGGGAGGCCGCGCCCCGCCCTCCGTGCGGGGAGGGCGGGGCCGGCGCGAGGGGATCAGGGCCCGGGGATCAGCCCTTGACCTCGACCTGGGTCCAGGCCGGGTTGCCGAAGGAGTCGAACGTCACGTTCTGCACGTTGGTCGAGTAGCCCGAGTTGGTGCGGTAGTACCAGAGCGGGATGGCCGGCATGCCGCCCTGCAGCACGGCCTCGGCCTGCTGGTAGCCGGTCGTCGAGTCGCTGACGCTGGGGGCCTCGTCCGCCTGGGTCGACAGCTGGTCGAACTGCGGGTTGCTGTACCCGGTGTCGTTGGACGCGGCGCCGGTGCGGTAGACGTCGGCCAGGAAGTTGGCGTTCAGCGGGTAGTCCTGCACCCAGCCGGTGCGGAAGGCGCCGTTGAGCTGGTGCGCGGTGATCGCCGCCCGTGCGGTCTTGAAGTCCGGCTTCGGGTCGCCGAGGCAGTCGACGCCGGTGTTCTGCCGGATCGAGTTGCAGACCGCGTCGACCCACTCCTTGTGGCCGCCGTCCGCGTTGTAGGTGATCAGCACCTTGTTGCCGGGGACACCGCCGCCCTGCTGGATCAGCTGCTTGGCCTTGGCGGGGTCGAAGTTGCAGAAGTCCCCGCAGGTGCCCGCCTTGTAGCCCTGGACGCCCTCGGCCACCCAGGCGCTGGCGGGCGCCCGGGAGCCCTGCAGCACCGTCTTGGTGATGGTCGGGCGGTCGATCGCCATCGACAGGCCCTGGCGCACCTGGGCCTTCTCCGGCGCGGCCCAGTCGGCCTGGTAGAGCGTGAAGCCGATGTTCTGGATGGCGCCCTGCGGGGTGTCCACCGCCCGGTCGCCGAGGTCGCTCTTGTACGTCGCCAGTGCGGACGGCGGCACCTGGTCCATCACGTCCAGGTTGTTGGACTGCAGGTCGGCGTAGGCGGCCTCGGCCGTGGTGTACATCTTGAAGACGATGCCGCCGTTCTTCGGCTTGTCCACGCCCTGGTAGTCCGGGAAGGACTTGGTGACCACCTGGGTGTTGTGCGCCCAGCTGACGAACTGGTACGGGCCGTTGCCCACCGGCTTCTGCCCGTACCCGGCCGGATCGCTGAAGAAGCCGTCCGGCAGCGGCGAGAAGGCGATGTAGCCGAGCTTGTACTCGAAGTACGAGACCTTGTGGTTCAGCTTGATGGTGAAGTGCAGGTCGTCGGTGACGGTCAGGCCGGACATCTTGTCCGTGGTCGGGCTCCCGGTGGCCGGGTGGATGTCCTGGTAGCCCTCGATGTCCGAGAACCAGGAGCTGTTGATCTGGTTGCTGGCCGGGTTGGCGGCCCAGTTCCAGGCGTTGACGAAGTTCTTGGCCTGCACCGGGGTGCCGTCGTGGAACTTCCAGCCGCTCTTCAGCGTGACGGTGTAGGTCTGCGAGTCACTGGTGTCGATCGAGTCCGCGACCTGCATCCGGAGCTGGGCATTGCTCGGGTTGTAGTCGACCAGGCCCTTGAAGAGGTTCTGGATGATGCGACCACCACCGACCTCGTTCGCATTGGCGGGCTGCAGCGGGTTCTGCGGCTCGTTGCTCTGGTAGCTGAAGGTCTTGCTGGTGTCCGACGAGCTGCTGCCTCCTCCGCCGCTGCTGCTGCACCCGGTGGCCACCAGGGCCACGGACGTCGCAACGGCGAGGACCCAACGAGCACGGGCGGCTACGGGCATGGAGGTCCCTCCTCATGGTGTGTGTCGCATCACACCCCATGAGAAGCGCGCCCCGGCGACGGCGCGAGTCGGGTGCACCCGGACGGGTGCCTCGACCCCCCTGCCGAGTTGACGCAGCGCCGGATCCACGCAGCGCCGGAATGACGGAAGGGCCCGTGGCGGGAAGCCACGGGCCCTTCCGGGGAGAGCGGGGATCAGGCCGCGGCCTGCTCCCGGACCTCGGGGAAGTGGCAGGCCGAGTCGTGCGCGGCCGCGCCCTTCAGCACCGAGGGGACCGCGAGCAGCGGGACCTCCTCGGCGCAGCGGTCCTCCGCCTTCCAGCAGCGGGTGCGGAAGCGGCAGCCGGACGGCGGGTTGGCCGGCGAGGGGATGTCGCCGGTCAGGATGATCCGGTCGCGGGACTCGCGCGCCGTCGGGTCCGGCACCGGCACCGCGGAGAGCAGCGCCTGGGTGTACGGGTGGGTGGCGTTGTCGTAGATCTGCTCGTCGCTGCCGATCTCGACCATCTTGCCCAGGTACATCACGCCGACGCGGTCGGAGATGTGCCGGACGATCGAGAGGTCGTGCGCGATGAACATGTACGACAGGTCGAACTCGTTCTGCAGCTGCTCCAGCAGGTTGATCACCTGCGCCTGGACGGACACGTCCAGGGCGGAGACCGGCTCGTCACAGATGATGATCTCGGGCTTGAGCGCGAGACCGCGGGCGATGCCGATGCGCTGGCGCTGGCCGCCGGAGAACTGGTGCGGGTACCGGTTGATGTACTCCGGGTTCAGACCCACGACGTCCAGCAGGTCCTGGACGGCCTTGCGGCGGTCGCCCTTGGGCGCCACCTCGGGGTGGATCTCGAACGGCTCGCCGATGATGTCGCCGACCGTCATGCGCGGGTTGAGCGAGGTGTACGGGTCCTGGAAAACCATCTGGATGTTGCGGCGGACGGACTTGAGCGCCGCGCCGGACAGCTGCGAGATGTCCTCGCCCTTGAACAGCACCTGACCGGAGGTGGCCCGCTCCAGGTTCATCAGCACCTTGGCCAGCGTGGACTTGCCACAGCCGGACTCGCCGACGATGCCGAGCGTCTCACCCTTCTTCAGCTCGAAGGAGATGCCGTCGACGGCCTTGACGGCGCCGACCTGCTTCTTGAACAGGATGCCCTGGGTCAGCGGGTAGTGCTTGACCAGGTCCTTGACCTCCAGGATGTTCTCAGCCATGGAGGGTCTCCTTCCAAAGGTGGCACGCGCTGCGGCGGCCGGTGAGCTCCTTGCCGTCCTTGTCGGTCACGTGGTGCAGCGCCGGGATCTCGGTGCGGCACAGGTCGGTGGCGACGTCGCAACGGGGGTTGAACGCGCAGCCGGCCGGGACCTTCAGCAGGTTCGGGGGGAGGCCCTTGATCGCGTAGAGCTCCTGGCCCTTCTGGTCCAGGCGCGGGATGGAGCGGAGCAGGCCCTTGGTGTACGGGTGCGCGGGGTTCGCGTACAGCTCGTGCACCGGGGCGGTCTCCACGATCCGGCCCGCGTACATCACGGCGATCTTGTCCGCGACGTCGGCGACCACGCCGAGGTCGTGGGTGATCAGGATCAGGCCCATGTTGTACTCGGCCTGCAGTTCGGCGAGCAGGTCCATCACCTGGGCCTGGACGGTGACGTCCAGGGCGGTGGTGGGCTCGTCGGCGATGATCAGGTCGGGCTGCAGGGAGAGCGCCATCGCGATCATGATGCGCTGGCGCATGCCGCCGGAGAACTGGTGCGGGTAGTCGTTCACCCGCTGCCGGGCGGCGGGGATGCGCACCCGGTCCATCAGCTCGATGGCCTTCTCCTTCGCCTCCTTCTTGGAGGCGCCCTGGTGCACCCGGTACATCTCGCCGAGCTGGTAGCCGACGCTGAGCACGGGGTTGAGGGCGGAGAGCGCGTCCTGGAAGATCATCGCGATCTTCTGGCCGCGGATCTTCCGGCGCTCCTCGTTGCTCATGGTGAGCATGTCCCGGCCGCGGAACAGGATCTCGCCCTGGGTCACCTTGCCCGGGGGCATGTCCAGGATGCCCATGATGGTCTGCGCCGTCACGGACTTGCCGGAGCCGGACTCACCGAGCACGGCGAGCGTCTCGCCCGCCGCGACGGAGTAGTTGACGCCGTTCACGGCCTTGGCGATCCCGTCCCGGGTGTGGAACTCCACGTGGAGGTCCTTGACCTCCAGGAGCGGGGTTCCGACTTCGAGACGGTCGTTCTTCTGGTTGTTCTCGATCACGGTGGTCATCGGGTCGTCACCTCTTCTCTCAGCGGAGCTTCGGGTCGAGGGCGTCGCGCACCGCGTCGCCGAGCATGATGAACGCGAGCACCGTGATGCTCAGCATTCCGGCGGGGAAGAACAGCGCGAAGGGCGCGGTCCGGATCACCTTCTGGGCCGAGTTGATGTCGATACCCCAGGAGATGGTCGGGTCCTGCAGGCCGATGCCGAGGAAGCTCAGCGTCGCCTCGGTGGCGATGTAGCCGCCGAGCGCGATGGTGGCGACGACGATCACCGGGGCGATCGCGTTCGGCAGGATGTGCTTGAACATGATCCGGCCGGTGCCGGCGCCGAGCGCCTTGGCCGCCGTCACGAAGTCGGACTGCTTGACCGTGATGACCGAGCCGCGCATGACGCGGGTCATCTGGGTCCAGCCCAGGGCCACCAGCGCGAAGACCACGCTCCAGATGGTGCGCGAGGTGAAGGCGTTCAGGATCACCAGGGCGCCGAGCAGCAGCGGGATGCCGAAGAAGATGTCGGTGACCCGGGAGATGATCGTGTCGACCCAGCCGCCGAAGTAGCCGGCGAGCATACCGGTGAGGCCACCGAGGATGGTCACACCGAGGGTGACGGTGATGCCGACCACGACCGAGGCGCGCGCGCCGTAGACGACGCGGGCGTAGATGCTACGGCCCTGGAGGTCGTAGCCGAACCAGTCGGCCTGGAAGAAGTGGCCGTAGTTCGGCTTCGTCAGGTAGTGGTTGCGCAGGTCGCCGGCGCGCGGGTCCACCGAGGTGAACAGGCCCGGGGCGATCGCGATGACGATCAGCAGCAGGATCAGCAGCGCGGAGATCACGAAGATCGGCTTGCGGCGCAGATCGTGCCAGGCGTCCGAGCCGAGGCTGCGGGGCTTCTCCGGCTTGGCCGCCGGGGCGTCCGCGCCGCGCTGGGCCGGGATGTCCCCGGCGGTCTTCTTCTCGGTCAGGTCAGGCATAACGGATCCTCGGGTCCAGGACCGCGTAAAGCAGGTCGACGATCAGGCCGGCGGCCAGGTACACGATCACCAGGAAGGCCACGAAGCCGGAGACGGTCGCGCCCTCCTTCATGTTGATCGCTTGGTACAGCGCGTGACCGACACCCTGGACGTTGAAGATGCCCTCGGTGACGATCGCGCCGCCCATCAGGGCACCGAGGTCGGTGCCGAGGAAAGTGACGACCGGGATCATCGAGTTGCGCAGCAGGTGGGTGCCGATGACCTTCCGGCGCGGCAGGCCCTTGGCCACCGCGGTGCGGACGTAGTCGGCCTTGATGTTCTCGGCTATGGAGGTACGGGTGAGGCGCGCGACGTAGGCCAGCGACAGCGAGCCGAGCACGACGGCCGGCAGCACCAGCTGGGTGATGTCGTTGCTGTCCTGGACGGTCGGGGTGACCCACTTGAGGTTCTGCCCGAAGACCGTCTGGACGATGAAGCCGAGCACCGGAACCGGGATCGAGATCAGCAGCAGGGTGAAGACCAGGGTGCCCTTGTCGAACAGCTTGCCGCGGCGCAGGCCGGAGAACAGGCCGATGCCGATGCCGATCACGATCTCGATGACGAACGCGAACAGCGCCAGTCGGACCGTCACGGGGAGCGCCTCGGTGATCTTGTCGAGCACCGGGCGGCCGTCCAGCGAGGTACCGAAGTCGCCGGTGAACAGCTTGCCCATGTAGTCGAGGTACTGCTGGACCAGCGGCTTGTCGAAGCCCTGCTGGTGCTTCAGGGCGGCGAGCTGCACCGGGTCCGGTGCCTTGTCGCCCCACAGCGCTGCCAGCGGGTCACCGGGCAGCAAGTGCACCATGAAAAAGATGAGTGCGGTCGTTCCGAGGAACACCGGGATCATCTGGAGCAGTCGCCTCGCGACAAAGCGCCCCATCGTGCCTCCATGTATGACTCTGCCGGGCCCGTCAACCCGGCAAGAGATAAGTCGGCGTGCCAACGGCCGGTGCCAGTCCTCGCCCTTGTGGGGATGGGACGGGCACCGGCCGTTGTCACCGGGTCAGGCGGTGCCGACCGATTACTACTTCTTGACCTCGACGTCGGTGTAGACCGGGTCGCCGAAGGAGTTGAACTTGACGTTCTGGACCTTGTTCGAGTAGCCCGAGTTGGTCTTGTAGTACCAGAGCGGGATCGCCGGCATGTCCTTGGCCAGAACGGCCTCGGCCTGCTGGTACAGGTCGGCGGTCTTCTCGACCGAGGTGGCGGCGTCGGCCTCGTGCGACAGCTTGTCGAACTCGGCGCTGGAGTAGCCGGCGTCGTTGGCCGCGGCACCGGTGCCGTAGACGTCACGCAGGAAGTTGGCGTTCAGCGGGTAGTCCTGCACCCAGCCGGTACGCATCATGCTCGGGACCGTCTTCTTGGTGATCAGGTCACGCGCGGTCTTGAAGTCCGGCTTCGGGTCACCGAGGCACTCGACGCCGGTCGCCTGGCGGATCGAGTTGCAGACCGCGTCCACCCACTCCTTGTGGCCACCGTCGGAGTTGTACAGGACGGTGATCTTGTTGCCGGGGACGCCGCCGCCCTCGGCGATCAGCGCCTTGGCCTTCTCCGGGTTGTACTTGCAGGCGTCACCACAGGTGCCGGCCTTGTAGCCCATGACGCCCGGCGCCACGAACGAGTCGGCGGGCTGACGGCTGTTGTTCAGCACGGTCTTGGTGATGGTGTCGCGGTCGATCGCCATCGACAGACCCTGGCGGACCTTGGCCTTGGCCGGGTCGCTCCAGTCCGCGTTGTACAGGGCGAACGAGATGTTCTGGATGGCACCCTGCGCCTGGTCGACGGCGCGCTTGCCCAGGTCGTCCTTGTACTTCGGCAGGTCGGTCGAGTCGACCTGGTCCAGCACGTCCAGCGTGTCGGACATCAGGTCCTTGTACGCGGCCTCGGGCGAGGTGTAGTTGCGGAAGACGATTCCGCCGTTCTTCGCCTTGTTGGTGCCCGTGTACTTGTCGTAGGCGGCCAGCGTGATGGCCTTGTTGTGCTCCCACGACACGAACTTGTAGGGGCCGTTGCCGATCGGCTTCTGGCCGTAGCCGTCCGGGTCGGAGAAGAAGCCCTCGGGCAGCGGGAAGAAGGCCGAGTAGCCGAGCTTGTACGTGAAGTACGAGACGGTGTCGGTCAGTTCGATGGTGAAGTGAGTGTCGTCGATGACCTTGAGGCCCGACATCTCCTTCGCCGTCGGGGCGCCCTTGTCCTTGTCCGGGTGGACGGCGTCGTAGCCGACGATGTCCGAGAACCAGTCCGAGTTGATCTGGTTGTTGGCCGGGTTGGCCGACCAGTTCCAGGACTTGACGAAGGACGAGGCGGTGACCGGAGTGCCGTCGTGGAAGGTCCAGCCGGACTTCAGCGTGACGGTGTAGGTCTTCGAGTCGGTGGTCTCGATCTTGTCGGCCACCTGGTTGCGCAGGGCACCGGTCGCGGGGTCGTAGTCGACGAGGCCCGTGAAGAGCTGCTTGACGATACGGCCGCCCTGGTTCTCCATGGCGTTGGCCGGCTGCAGCGGACGCTGCGGCTCGGCGCTCTGGTAGCTGAAGACGCCCGCGGGGTTGACCGCGGCACCGTCCGAGCTGCCCCCGCTGGAGGAGTCGCTGCTGCTGCTACAAGCAGTCGCGGCAAGGGCGACCGCAACAGCTGCGACAACCCACTTGGCCTGGCTCCCACCACGCATCGGTGTGCCTCCTGAATTCGACGATTGCAACGAGGAGGGCACCACGGAACGGTTGTCACCGGGCCCGTAATGCCGTCCGCGCTCGTGGTTTCGGCGCGCACCCCTGCGCGTTCACCCTTGACCCGAGCCTGACTGGCTCCACTATCCGTCACGCACGGACACGAAAGTGACCAGTGACGATCTCAATTAGGTCACATGAACAGTCGGTAAGTTTCGAAAACCGGACATTTGAGACATAGCCAGACAGGTACCAAACGGACAGTCGTCATGCATGACGAACCGTCGCGTCCGCTCAGCGGACACCCGGGTGTGATGAGCGTTATTCGGTTAATACCGGCCCTGACAACTTGGAGTAGTTGAAAAAGTTCGCCCCCCTCTCCATTGGAAAGGGGGGCGAAACATTCCGGCCAATGGCCGTCAGTGCGTCCGGATCACGCCTTCTTGGCGCGCGAGGCAGTGCGTCCGCGGTCCTTCTGGTCCAGGACGACCTTACGGATGCGAACCGTCTCCGGGGTCACCTCGATGCACTCGTCCTCGCGGCAGAACTCCAGCGACTGCTCCAGCGAGAGCTTGCGCGGCGGGACGATCGACTCGGCCACGTCGGCGTTCGAGGACCGCATGTTGGTGAGCTTCTTCTCCTTGGTGATGTTCACGTCCATGTCGTCGGAGCGCGAGTTCTCACCGACGATCATGCCCTCGTACACCTCGGTGCCCGGCTCGCAGAAGAGCACGCCGCGCTCCTGCAGGTTGGTCATCGCGAAGGCGGTCACCACGCCGGCCCGGTCGGCGACCAGCGAGCCGTTGTTGCGGGTCGTCAGGGTGCCGAACCACGGCTCGTGGCCCTCGTGGATCGAGTGGGCGATGCCGGTGCCGCGGGTGTTGGTGAGGAACTCGGTCCGGAAGCCGATCAGGCCACGGGACGGCACGACGAACTCCATCCGGACCCAGCCCGAGCCGTGGTTGGACATGTTGTCCATCCGGCCCTTGCGGATGCCCATGAGCTGCGTGACCGCGCCCATGTGCTCCTCGGGGACGTCCACGGTGAGGCGCTCGACCGGCTCGTGGGTCTTGCCGTTGACCTCCTTGGTGACCACCTGCGGCTTGCCGACGGTCAGCTCGAAGCCCTCGCGGCGCATGGTCTCGATCAGGATGGCCAGCGCCAGCTCACCGCGGCCCTGCACCTCCCAGGCGTCCGGGCGCTCGGTGTCCAGGACGCGCAGCGAGACGTTACCGATCAGCTCGCGGTCCAGGCGGTCCTTCACCTGGCGGGCGGTGACCTTGCGGTCCACCTTGGCGCCGGACTTCGCGTCCGCGCCCTTGCCGCTGCCGCCACGGCCGACCAGCGGCGAGGTGTTGGTGCCGATGGTCATCGAGATGGCCGGCTCGTCCACCGTGATCAGCGGCAGCGCGATCGGGTTCTCCGGGTCGGCGAGGGTCTCACCGATCATGATCTCGGAGATGCCGGCGACGGCGCAGATGTCACCCGGGCCCGCCACCTCGGCCGGCTTGCGGGTGAGTGCCTCGGTCATCAGCAGCTCGGAGATGCGGACGTTCGAGATGGAGCCGTCGCGCTTGATCCAGGCCACGGTCTGGCCCTTGCGCAGCTCGCCCTGCTCGACGCGCAGCAGCGCGATGCGGCCGAGGAAGTTGTCGGCGTCCAGGTTGGTGACGTGCGCCTGCAGCGGGGCGTCCGCGTCGTAGCTCGGGGCCGGGACGTGCTCCAGCAGGGTGGAGAAGAACGGCTCCAGGCTGGTGCTGTCGGCCGGGACGGTGCCGTTCTCAGGCTTGGTCAGCGAGGCGACGCCGTCACGGGCACAGGCGTAGACGATCGGGAACTCGATCTGGTCCTCGTCCGCGTCCAGGTCCAGGAACAGGTCGTAGGTCTCGTTGATGACCTCGTCGATCCGGGAGTCCGGACGGTCGGTCTTGTTGATGCAGAGGATGACGGGCAGCCGCGCGGTGAGCGCCTTGCGCAGCACGAAGCGGGTCTGCGGCAGCGGGCCCTCGGAGGCGTCGACCAGCAGGACGACGGCGTCCACCATCGACAGACCGCGCTCGACCTCGCCACCGAAGTCGGCGTGGCCCGGGGTGTCGATGATGTTGATGGTGATCGGCGCGCCACCGTCCTTGGGGTGGTACTTGACCGCGGTGTTCTTCGCGAGAATGGTGATGCCCTTCTCGCGCTCCAGGTCGTTCGAGTCCATCATGCGGTCGTCGAGCTGCTGGTGGGCGGCGAAGGCGCCGGCCTGCTTCAGCATGGCGTCGACCAGCGTGGTCTTGCCGTGGTCGACGTGGGCGACGATGGCGACGTTACGGATGTCGTTGCGCGTGGGCATGCCTTGCGGATTCTCCCGGAATCGTGGGTTGCGGCGCCCGGCTGCGTGACGCGCACTTGCGATCCCTGTCGATCGCCGCCGCCCGTTCCGCCTGCTACTACCGGTCCACCCGCCGGGCATATGGACATGCCTCGGCTTCCTCCTATCGTACGGGGAAGGGCCCAGGTGGGCGGAAACGAGCAGGTCGGGCGGGATCAAGATCACAGGTGGGTCACGCGCTCTTCACCCGGCGGCCGCGCTCCGACAGTCTGCCGTTCGTGATCCAGCGACCCGGCAACCCGTTGCCCCGCCCGTTCAACGCCGCCGTCCCCGTGGAGGCCGTGCGATGACCGTCCCCGTCGTCCTGGTGCACGGCACCCGGCTGAGTGCCGCGCAGTGGAGCCCGCAGCTGCCCGGGCTGCGCAAGGAGTTCCCCGTCACCGCCGTCGACCTGCCGGGGCACGGTGCCCGGCGCGGCGAGCCGTGGAGCCTGACCGCCGCCTGCGAGGCCGTGGCGGAAGGGGTGGACGCGCTGGGCGGCGGGCCCGCCCTGGTGGTCGGGCACTCGCTGGGCGGGTACGTCGCGCTGGAGTTCGCCCTGCGCTCGCCGGAACGGCTGCGCGGGCTGGTCCTGGCGGGTGCGAGCGCCGACACCCGGGGGCCCTGGGCGCTCCCCTACCGGGCCGTCGGCGCGCTGGTGCCGCGGCTCCCGGCGGCGCTGCTGGCCCGCTGGAACGACCGGCTGCTGCGCCGGCTCCACCCGCCGGAGGTGGTGGCGGAGACGATCCGCACCGGGTACGCCTTCGAGGCCCTGCCCGCCGCCTGGGCCTCGGTGCTGGGCCGCTTCGCCCCGGACGCGCTGCGCCGGGTCGAGGCGCCGGTCCTGATCCTGAACGGGGAGAAGGACCCGGCCTTCCGCTCCGGCGAGCGTGCCTTCGCCGCCGCCCACCCGCACGGGCGGGCCCGGATCGAGCTGATCCCGCGGGCCCGCCACCTGGCGAACTTCGACGACCCCGCGGCCTTCACCGCAGCGCTGTGCCGCTTCGCCCGGGAGCTGGAGGCCGCTCCTCAGGAGCCCGTCCACCCCACGTCCTGGAAGCGCGGCCAGCCGTAGCCGAACGCTCCGGCGCCCGCCACTCCCTCCCGGACACCGACCAGCTCCGGCCGCTGGTACAGCGGCACCGAGTGCCCGAGCTGCCAGATCCGGACGTCCGCCTCCTGCAGCAGGTCCAGCCGGGCCGCCGGGTCCGGTTCGGCGGACGCCCGGTCGAACAGCCGGTCGATCTCCTCGGTGCCGCTGCGGCCGTAGTTGGTGCCGGCGTCGAGTGCGCCGTCGGGGCCGGGCCGGGGCTTGGCGTAGGCGGGGCGCTGCTCGCCCACCGGGCCGGGGCCGGCCGGCCAGGAGAAGAGCGCGAGGTCGTAGTCGCCGACGGACAGGTGGTCCCGGACGAAGGTCTCGGCGGGCGCCGTCACCGGCTTCAGGGCGATCCCGGACTCCGCGAGGTCGGCGGTGAGCGCGTCGGCGGTGCGCTTGGCGATCGCCGAACCGGCCGGGACGAGCAGGGTGAGGGCGAGCTGCTTCCCGTCCTTGGTCCGGGTGCCCCGGCCGGCGGACCGCTTCCAGCCCGCCGCGTCCAGCAGCCGGGCCGCGTCCTGCGGGCCGACCGCCACGCTGTTGTCCCGGTAGCCCTCCTGGTCCCCGGCGAGCAGGTGGTTGCCGAGGGGAGCGGCGGGCAGGCCGAGCGGGGTGAGCGCGGCGTCGGCGATCCGCCGCCGGTCGACGGCCCGGGCGAGGGCGCGCCGCACGGCCGGGTCGGTGAGCGGACCGCGGGCGGCGTTGACGGTGAGCTGGGTGAGCGAGGCCGCGGCCGCCCGGTGCACGGTGACGCCGGGCAGCGACTCGGCCCGCCGCAGCGCCGACGCCGACGCCTCGGGTGCCGCAGCCGGTGGCGCAGCCGCCGGGGCGGACGCGCCGGGTGCCGGGGCGGACGCAGTGGGCTGCGGCGCCGCCCGGTCCACCGCCGCGGTGAGCAGGGCGATGTCCAGCCGGTCCTGGTCGAGCGCGTCCAGCCGCTGCTCGGCCGGCACGGCGAGGAAGTCGATCCGGTCGGTCTTCGGCACGTCGCCCCACCAGAGCGGGTTGCGCGTCACGGTGACCCGCCCGCCCGCGGCGTCGTACCGGGAGACGGTGTACGGCCCGGCGCTCGGGTGGCCGCCGTCGGTCAGTGCCCGGTCGAAGGTGTCCGGGGTGCCCGTCTCGGCCGCCGGGTAGAGCGGCCCGAACAGCGAGCGCCACTCGGCGTACGGCCGCCGGAAGGTGACCCGCACCTCGTGCGGGTCCTCGCCCCGGGCGACCGAGTCGATGGCCTCGTACCCGGCCGGGTGCGCACCCCGGTAGGACGGGTCCAGTCCGGACAGGGCGGCCCGCTGGGCGGCGAGGTCGGCGGCCGAGAGCGGGGTGCCGTCGCTCCAGACGGCGTGCGGGTTGAGCCGGTAGGTGACGACCTGCGGCTGCTGCCCGGGCGGGGTGGACTCCGCGCCCGCCAGGTAGTCCGGATCGGGCACCAGCCGGCCGTGCTCGTCGGGGCGGAACAGCGAGGGGTACAGCGCGTGGGCGAGCAGCGCCGAGTCGGCGGTCGCCGTGCCCTGGTAGACGTTCAGCGTGGTCGGGACGCCGTCCACCGCCCAGCGCAGCGTGCCGCCGCCCCGGACGTCGGTGCGATCGGCGGGCCGGACGTCCCCGGTGGTCGCGGTGGGATCGGCCGAGGCCGGCGCGGGGGCCGGGGCCGGGGTACGGCCGGGGGCGGGGTCGTCGGAGCAGCCGCCGAGACCGGCGGCGAGCAGCAGCGCGGCGGCTGCGGCGGTGAGCTGGCGGACGCGCATGGCGGCCATCGAACGCCGCCCGCACGGCCCGACCCGCGCCGACACGGCGAACCGGGGGTGACTGCACCCTTACGGCCCAACCCGTGCGGTCGGGCCGTCCACGGCGGCTCCCGGTCCGGCTAGAGCGCCAGCTCGAACCAGACGATCTTGCCCTTCGGCGTGCGCCGGCTGCCCCAGCGCTCGGCCAGCAGGCTGACCAGCTGCAGGCCGCGCCCGCCCTCGTCGGTCTCCTGGGCGCGCCGCTGCCGGGGCTGGGCGTATCCGTCGTCCCAGACCTCGCAGACCAGGCCGCGCTCGCGCAGCAGCCGCAGCCGGATCTCGCCGCGCCCGTGCTTGAGCGCGTTGGTGACCAGCTCGCTGACCAGCAGCTCGGTGGTGTCGACCAGCTCCTCCAGCCCCCTGGTCAGCAGCCAGCTGCAGGCCAGCTCGCGGGCCTTGGCGACGGAGGTGGGCTCGGGCGGCAGGAACCAGTTGCCGACGGCGTCCTCGGGGAACGCGTGCACCTTGGCCATCAGCAGGGCGATGTCGTCCTCGCCGTGGTGCGGGTTGAGCTCGCCGAGCACGTGGTCGCAGAGGTCCTCCAGGCCCTTGCCCTCGACGGAGAGCGCCGAGCGGAAGGCGCGCAGGCCCTCGTCCAGCTGGTGCTTGCGGCTCTCCACCAGGCCGTCGGTGTAGAGGCCGAGCACGGCGCCGTCCGGGAGGTCCACCTCCACCTCCTCGAAGGGCTCGCCGCCGACGCCCAGCGGCAGGCCGGGCGGCACGTCGAGCATCCGGGCGCCCTCGCCGGGGCTGAGCAGCACCGGCGGGAGGTGTCCGGCGTTGGCGATCCAGCAGCGCCGGGTGACGGCGTCGTAGACCGCGTAGACGCAGGTCGCCAGGTAGACCTCGCGCGCCTCCTCGTCCGCCGTCGAGGTGAGCCGCCCGTACGGGGTGGGCGGGCCGGCCGGCACGGAGTCGTCGCCGAGGCCGCGGGCGATCTCGTCCAGGGCGGTGAGCACCTCGGCGGGTTCGAGGTCGAGCATCGCGAGGGTGCGGACGGCGGTGCGCAGCTGGCCCATGGCGACGGCGGCGCGCAGGCCGCGGCCCATCACGTCGCCGATGACCAGCGCGGTGCGGTTGCCGGGCAACGGGATGACGTCGAACCAGTCGCCGCCGACCTCGGTGTTGTTGTTGCTGGGCAGGTAGCGGCAGGCGATCTCCAGGCCGCTGGCGGCCGGGTTGCCGGGGGGCAGCAGGCTGCGCTGGAGGATCAGCGCGCGCTCGTGCTCGCGGCGGTAGAGCCGGGCGTTGTCGATGCAGACGGCGGCGCGGGCGACGAGCTCCTCGGCGATCGCGACGTCGCGGGCGTCGAAGGGCTCGCTGCCGATCGCCCGGGAGAGCTGGACGAGGCCGAGCACCTGGTCGCGGGCGACCAGCGGGACGATCAGGGTGGAGCGCAGCAGCGGGTCGGGCCCGGGCTCGGGGACGACGCTGCGGCCGGTGCGCAGTGCCCGGGCGTGTGGGGAGCGGCGCGGGTAACAGAGGGTGCCGCCGGCCTCGGCGATGGGCAGGCCGGTGACCGAGCCGAGCACCGAGGAGGCGCCGCCGACCACGCTGGAGACGGCGACCCGGCGCAGTTCGCCGCTGCCGTCGGTGAGCACGGTGTCGCCGAGCCGGCCGGCGCTGGGGACGGTCTCGCCGGAGAGCAGGGCGGTGTAGAGGTCGACGGTGGCGAGGTCGCAGAACGGCGGGACGACGACGTCCAGCAGCTCCTTGGCGGTGGTCTCCAGGTCGAGCGTGGACCCGATGTGGGCGCTGGCCTCGTTGAGCAGGGCGAGGTTGCGGCGCACGCCGTCGGCCTCGCGCTCGGCGACGTGCCGGCTGGTGACGTCGGAGACCTGTCCGGCCACGCCCATCGGCTGCCCGGCGGCGCCGTTGAGGCGGTACAGCGAGACGGCCCAGAGCCGGTTGCCGTCGCGGGTCGGGACGGCCCCGTGGAAGCGCAGGTCGAACACGGGCTCGCCGGTGGCGAGGACCTTGCGCAGGGCGGCGGTGAGCCGGTCGGCCTCGGACGGCGGGAAGAGGTCGTGCGGGGTGAGGCCTTCGAGGTCGGTGGGGACCAGGCCCATGCCGGAGGCGAAGGCGTCGTTGACCCGCTGCAGGCGCAGCCGGTCGTCGAACAGCACGAAGCCGGTGGGGGTCTGCCCGAAGACGGCCTCGGAGGCGGCGAGGTCGGTCTCGATCCGGCGCAGCCGCCCGAGGTCGACGGCCAGGCAGGTGGCGCCCGCGGTGGGCAGGGCGCTGTCGGGCATCAGGTAGAGCTCGGCCAGGCCCTCGCCGCCGTCGGCGGCCCGGTACGGGGTGGTGCCGACCCACTCCTCGCCGGCCAGGGTGCGCTCCAGCCGGGCGCGGCCGCGCTGCCAGAGTTCGCGGGGGACGAAGGTGGTGATCGGGTCGGCGCCGACGGCGTCGGCGGCCGGGACTCCGAAGAACTCGGCGGCGCGCTCGCTCCACTGATTGATCCGCCCGTCGGGGCCGATCGCGAAGGTCGCGACCCGGATGTAGTCGTAGATCGTGCCGGGGTCGCCGGCGCCCCACGGTCGCGCCTCGGCGCCGGGGTGGGCGCCGCGGCTCGCGCTGTCGCCGTCCGGCCGGGTCGCCGGTACGGGCAGGTGCAACGAGCCGGCCTGCCCGGGCACAGCGGCATGACCGCTGCTGATCGGCGCGCTCCGCGCCGGAGTGCTGTTCAACGGACCGACCCCTCCAACCCGCGACCGTCCGGATGTCGAGAAGACCGAGTATTCATCATCGAGGGGTGCGTTCACACGCCCTCAACATCACAACATCAGATCGGGCGAAGGTTTTTGTCCTACCGCCCGCGCAACCACAATGCCACGCTCGCGCCCCCTTCCGGGGCGCGCGCTCCCCCCGGGCCCCCGATGGCATATGCGGCACCGCTCTCCTGGCACGTCGTCCGGCGTTCGATCGAGTCACGACTCGTCGGGCTCATTACCCGGCAGCGCCTGCTCGAACCAGACCACCTTGCCGATGCCCTCGGCCCGGGCGCCCCAGCGCAGCGCCAGCCGGCGGACCAGCTCCAGGCCCCGGCCGCCCTCGTCGGCCTCGGCCGCGTGCCGCTCCCGGGGCGGGTCGGGCAGCGGGTCGGAGATCTCGACCAGCAACGTCTCGCCGAGCGTCAGCCGTACCCCGATCGGGGCACTGGCGTACCGGACGGCGTTCGTGACCAGCTCGCTGACCAGCAACTCGGCGGTGTCGGTGAGCGCCTCCACGCCCCACTCGGCGAGCGTGGCGCGGACCAGCCGACGCGCCCGGGAGACGGCGGTGGGCTCGGCCGGCAGGGTCCAGCCGGCCGTCGGGGTGCCGGCCTGGCCGTGCCCCAGCCTGGCCAGCAGCAGCGCGACGTCGTCCGGCTCGCGGCCCTGCTCCATGGTGTCGAGCACCGCCTCGCAGGCGGCCTGGATGGAGGCGTGCGGCTCCTGGAGGACGGTGAGCAGCCGGCCGAGGCCGACGTCCAGGTCCTTGTCCCGGGACTCGACCAGGCCGTCGGTGCACAGCGCGAGCAGGCTGCCCTCGGGGATCTTCAGTTCGACCGATTCGAACGGGACTCCGCCCACGCCGAGCGGGGCGCCGGAGGGCAGGTCGAGGATCCGGCCGGCGCCGCCGGGCAGCGGGCTGCCGTTGCGGGTGGGCTCCTCGCTCTCCTGGCCCGGCACCACCAGCACCGGGGGGATGTGCCCGGCCTTGGCGACGGTCAGCCGGGCCGTCGCCGGGTCGAAGACCGCGTAGACGCAGGTGGCGAGCAGCGCCTCGTCCGGGCCCTGGGCGAGGTCGTCGGCCAGTTCGTGGACGTGCCGCAGCAGGACGTCCGGCGGCAGGTCGAGGGCGGCCAGCACCCGGACCGCGGTGCGCAGCCGGCCCATGGTGGCGGCGGCCCGCAGGCCGTGGCCCATCACGTCGCCGACCACCAGCGCGGTGCGGTCGCCGGGCAGCGGGATGACGTCGAACCAGTCACCGCCGACCTCGGTGCCGCTGCTGCCGGGCACGTACCGGTAGGCGACCTCGACGCCGGTGGGCTGCGGGACCTGCTGCGGGAGCAGGGTGCGCTGGAGGGTGAGCGCGGCGGTGCGCTCGCGGGCGTAGAGGCGGGCGTTGTCCAGCGAGCTGCCGGCCCGGTCGGCGAGCTCGACGGTGAAGGCCAGGTCGTCCCGGTCGAAGGCCTCGCGGTAGCCGGCCCGGCTGACCAGCAGCAGGCCGATCACGATGCCGCGGGCACGCAGCGGGACGGCCAGCATCGAGTGCACCCCGAGGTCCCGGGCGGCCTGCATCTTCGGGTCGCCCGGGTAGGTGACGTCGTCCAGCTGCTCGGCCCCGGAGAGCAGCTCGGGCACTCCCGTGCGCAGCACCCGGCCGCAGACGGAGTCCTCGGCGAAGGTGATCCGGGCGCCGCGGCGCAGCATCACGTCCACCTCGGGGCCGTCCTGGACGGAGGCGGTGCCGAGCTGGAGCAGCGAGGTGCGTCTGTCGTGGCCGTGCCGGGGCAGGTCGTCGCCGTGTGCGACGGCCTGGAGCAGGATCACCGCCGAGTGGTCGGTGAGCCGGGGGACGACCGAGCTGGCCAGCTCCTGGGCGATCCGGGAGGCGTCCAGCAGGTCGCCCACCCGGGAGCCGAACTCGTTGAGCAGCGAGAGCCGGCGCCGGGCGTGTTCGACCTTGGCGACAGCCCGGTAGCGCTCCGTCACGTCCATCACCGTGCCGGAGATGCCGAGCACCCGGCCGGAGCGGTCGGTCATCCGGCTGTAGGAGATCGACCGGTAGCCGGCCCGGGTGGTGACCGGGGAGGCCAGGGTGACGTCGATGACCGGTTCGCCGGTGGCCAGCACCTGGCGCTGGATGGCGGTGATCTCGTCGGCGGCCCGCTCGGGCAGGGTCTCGCCGGTGGTGCGGCCGACGTGGTCCTCCAGGGCGACGCCGTTCATCTCGGCGAGGGTCTGGTTGACCGCGGTGTAGCGCAGCTCGGTGTCCAGGATGGCGATGCCCAGCGGAGACTGCTCGAACAGCGCGTCGCGCACCGCGAGGTCGCGCTCGACGGCCCCCACGGCGGCCGACTCGGCCATGCTGACCTGCAGGAACGGGGTGCCGTCACCGTCCACCAGGAGGGAGATCCGGGCCTCCATGGCGACCGGCACGCCGTCCCGGTCGCGCAGCTCCGCGTAACCGGCCCAGCGGCCGTGCCGCAGGGTGTCCTGAATCGCGGCCCGGATCCGGACGACCTGCTCCTGGTCAGGGATCAGCTCGTCGATCCGGCGGCCGACCAGCAACTCGTTCGGCCAGCCGAGCAGTTCCTCGGCGGCGGGGCTCCACAGCACCACCCGGCCCGCGGTGTCCAGGATCGCGATGGCGACCTTGAGCATGTCGAGCAGGCCGCCCCCGGACGACGCGCCGAGCGCGTTCGGGGCGTCGCCGGGCCCGCCGGGGAACGGGCGGCCGGGGCGGCTGCGCAGTCCGGACCGGGCGCCCGGTTCGGGCAGGGACAGGGTCGGCGCCGGCTGGGCGGGCCGCTCGGTGTCGGGGGCGGCGACGGGACCGCGGCGGCGACCGGCCGGCGGCTGGGGGGCGGTCGGGCGGGCGGCGCGGCGCAGCCGGGCGCGGGCGGCCGCGCTGCCCGCGGGTCCTGCCCGCCGCTCTCCCCCGCCGCCGTTCCCGGTACTCGACACCGACGGGGCCTCCGGCTCTGGTCGGGATCGGCGTCGCCGGCTGGGGGCGGCTCACCGATGGTGACGAATAGTGCCGAAAAGTGACATACCCAGCAGATCCCAGGCTATCCCGGTCGCTGGGTCGTCTTGTCCGATTGACCTACCCGGCGGACTGCGCGTCGCCCCCGGCCCCCGGCCCCGCGAGCAGCCGGGCGACGTACGGCAACACGTCGCGGTCGTGGTCGATCCAGTCCACCGCGTCCAGTTCGTCCGGGCCTAGCCAGCGCAGCGCGTCGTGGTCCTGCAGCGCGCGCGGCTCGCCGGCCAGCAGCTCAGCCGCCCAGAAACGCAACTCCAGGCCGGGGCGCACGGCCCACGCGCCGGGCAGGCGGGTCAGCGCCCGCGCCCGGACGCCCAGCTCCTCCCGCAGCTCGCGCTCCAGCGCCTGCGCCTCGGTCTCGCCCGGCTCGGCCTTCCCGCCGGGGAACTCCCAGCGCCCGGCCACCGCCGCGGGCGCGCTGCGCCGGGCCGCGAGCACCCGGCCGTCACGGACCAGCGCGCCGCCGACCACGATCCGGGGCCCGGCGGGACTGTCCGTGGGGCGGCCGACGGGGTGGCCGGTGGGGTGGTCGGTGGAGTGCGGGGCGTGCGGGGCGTCCATGGCCCCGACCCTACGGCCTCAGGCGTTCCGGGCGGCTCCGTTCCCCCGCTCGGCCGGTTCCGTCGCTTCCGTCGCACGTACGGCCCCGACCGCCTCGACCCAGTACAGCTGCTTGTGGCCGCGGGCCTCGAACTCGGCGGCCAGCCGGTGCGCCTCGGCGCCGTCCAAGCCGTCGGCGACCAGGAAGCGGTTGCCATTGTCGTCCTGCCGCATCACCCGATAGGTGCCCATGGCGGGAGGATATCCGGCGCTCCGCCGACGCCTCCGGTGGCCTCCGTCGGCCGGTCCTGCCGACCTGGCAGGACCGGCAGGTCCGCCTCGTCCGGCCGGCCGGATGCCGTCGTGCCCCCGGCTCGCGTGGGGGTCGGGCCGGGGGCACACCCGCGACGCTACGCGGCGTTCGCTACCGGCAGGTATGGGCGTTGTTAACGGCCGGTAACCACGTGCACGGAGGCTCAGACCCGCAGGTCGGGCACCTGCTCGCCGGTGGACAGGCCCAGCCCGCGGCGGATGTCCACGCTCACCGGCACCGTCTTGGCCACCAGGCCCTTGGCGCGGCGGACGGCACCCTCCAGGTCGTCGGCGGAGGCCGCGGCGTCCCACGCGGCGGCCGCCTGGGACTGGGCCTCGACGAGCTTGGCGACGTTCGGCCGGACGTCGGCCGGCCAGTCCGTCGACGGCGCGCCGAGCACGGCGGCCTCGGTCCGGGAGGCGACGGCCATCCGGCGGGCCCAGCTCCGGTAGTCGGCCCCGGCCTCGGAGACGTCCTGCTTCGGCTGGTCCAGGTAGGCGTCATTGAAGACCCGGACCGCCTCCAGGTAGGCCAGTTGAGGCGCGCTCAGGCGGCTCCGGTCGGTGCGGACGGTGCCCCGGTGCTGGTCGTCGCGGTCCTCGAAGGCGCAGGTGGCGTACCGTTCGCCGGCCGCCCAGTTGTTCGCGGTCGGGTAGAGGTAGACGTCGTCCATGCCGTCCGGCACGACCCACTGGTCGAGCGCGTAGTCGTCCAGCACCTTGCGGCACAGCCGGGCGGCCGACTCGCGGACCTCGCTCTCCCCCGGGTAGGGGCCGTTGCTCGCGGGGAACGGGGCGGTGCCGGCCACTTCGCCGTGGTGCGGCTCGGCGCAGGCCACCCGGTTCACCCAGTAGACCGTCTCGTCGCCGTCGGCGCCGGTCACCGATCCCCCGCCGGGGGAGCTGTAGCAGTCGCCGGTCCTGAGGTCGGACCAGTGGACGGAGCCGGCCGGTGCCTTCGGCGCGTGGGCGAACCGGCCGCCGCCGGCACCGCTGAAGTTCCCCGCGCCCAGCAGCAGGGAGAGCAGGAGCGTGCCGATCGTGCCGAGCACCACGCCGGCCACCGCCAAGCCGAAGCCGCGCTCCTTGCGCCGGTTGATCTGGACCAGCGCCACGATGCCGAACACCAGGGCCACCGGCGCCACCATGACCAGGCCGGTCACCAGGGAGCCGACCGCGAAGCCGTTGGTGGGCGCCGGACCGGGCGGCTGCGGGTACGGGTGGTCGGTCCGGAAGCCGGACTGGGCGGAGGGTGTGACGGAGGCCCAGCCGCCGGCGGGCAGCGGGTGCGGCGGCTGGGGCGGGGCGGCCGACGGCAGGGGGGCGGGCTGCGGGTGCGCGAGAGGCTGCGGGTGCGCGGCGGCGGGCGCGGCGAGGAGGTCGGGCGCGGCCCAGGGGTCGGCGGGGGCGGGCGGCTGCACGGCGTCCGCGGGCAGGGTGGGGGCCGCCGGGGCCGTGGGTGCGAGCGGGGCGGGCTCGGGGCCCGCCGGGGCAGCCGCGGGCTCGGGGTGCACCGGGGTGGCCACCGACTCGTCGGCCTCCTTGCGGAAGTCCACCCTCGGGTCCTGACCCGTCGTCGGAGCCGCGTCCGCCCCCATGTCCGCCTCCGTGCCCGTGCCCGTGTCCGGCCCGGTCCGCGCGGGCGTCTCCGGCCCCGGGGCGGACGGCTCGGACTCGGGCTTGGACACGTGGACTCCCCCAACCCGCCGGGGCGGGCATCTGCTCGGCGTTCGGCACCATGGCTCGGACCCCCCAACGGGCCCGATGTGAACGGTCGCGCGACTTTACCCGATCTTTCCGAACACCTGCCCGCCCCGGCCGGCCCCCCGTCGGCCGCTCAGCCGCGGGCCAGGACCTCGCCGTGCAGCATCGAGAACCAGCCGTCCCCCGCGGCGCTCCACTCCCGCCAGCCGGCCGCGATCCGCTCCAGCTCCTCCGGCTCCGCGTAACCCCGCTCGACCGCCGTCCGGCCCAGCGCGGTACCGGTGACCCGGTCCGCCCACATCCCGCCCCACCAGGCGCGTCGGTCGGGCGTCGCGTACGTCCAGGTGGTGGCGCTCGCGGTGACCTCCGCGAAGCCCGCCGCGCGGGCCCAGGACAGCAGCCGTCGGCCCGCGTCCGGCTCACCGCCGTTGGCGCGGGCAGTGCGCCGGTACAGCTCCAGCCACCGGTCCAGCGCGGGCACCTCGGGGAACCAGGTCATCGAGGCGTAGTCGACGTCCCGGGCCGCGACGACGCCGCCGGGAGCCGCCACCCGTCGCATCTCGCGCAGCGCGGCCACCCGGTCGGCCACGTGCTGCAGCACCTGGTGGGCGTGCACCACGTCGAACTCGCCGTCCCGGTAGGGCAGTCGGTGCACATCGGCCTGCTCGAAGACCACATTGGACAGACCGCGTCCGGCCACGTGGTCGGCGGCCCGCTCCAGCACCTCGGCGGAGGTGTCCACCGCCACCACCCGACCGTCCGGGCCGACCAGCTCGGCCAGGTCGGCGGTGATCGTGCCGGGCCCGCAGCCGATGTCCAACAGGGCCTGCCCCGGCCGCAGTTCGGGCAGCAGGTAGGCGGCCGAATCGGCGGCGCTACGGGAGCGGTGCGAGCGCAGCACGGCTTCCTGGTGGCCGTGGGTGTAGACGACGGAGGGCTGCGGTCCGGACATGGGATCCCCCTGGGCGTGGTCGGTTTTCCGTTCTCCTCGACACCTCGACGCTACTCCCCATCCCGCATGTCGAGAAGTTCCGTCTCACATTCCGACCGTGCGGCGTTCCGCCCGCACTCCGTCGCCGTACCGTGGAGGCGCCCCCGACAGAACGGTCCCGCCCATGCCCGGCCAGCGCCCCTTCGTCCTGCTGAGCGCCGCCGTGTCGCTCGACGGCCACCTCGACGACGCCTCCCCCGAGCGACTGCTGCTCTCCAACGCCGCCGACTTCGACCGGGTGGACGAGGAGCGTGCCGCCGCCGACGCGATCCTGGTCGGCGGCAACACCCTGCGCGCCGACAATCCGCGCCTGCTGGTCAACGACCCCGCGCGCCGGGCCGCCCGGCTGGCGGCGGGCCGGCCCGAGTACCCGCTGAAGGTCACCCTCAGCGCGAGCGGCGACCTCGACGCCGACCTGCGGTTCTGGCACACCGGCGGCGCCAAGCTCGCCTACACCACGGACGCCGGGGCGGCGGTCCTGCGCCCCCGGCTGGACGGGCGGGCCGAGGTGGTCGCACTCGGCGGCACGGTGGACCTCGGCACGGTACTGGACGACCTGGGCGCGCGCGGAGTGCGCCGGCTGATGGTCGAGGGCGGCGGGGGCGTGCACACCCAGTTCCTGGCCCTGGGCCTCGCGGACGAGCTGCAGCTGGCCGTCGCCCCGCTGCTGGTCGGCCAGGCCGAGGCGCCCCGGTTCGTCCGCCCGGCCGCCTTCCCGGGCGGCCCGGCCCGGCGGATGCGGCTGCTGGAGGCACGTACCGTGGGCGACGTCGTCCTGCTCAGGTACGCCCCGAAGGAGCCCGCGCCGTGAACCGCCCCGCGACCACCGACCTCGACCACCTGCGCCGGGCCGTCGAACTCTCCCGCCGCTGCCCGCCGTCCGAGACGGCGTTCTCGGTCGGCGCGGTGATCGTCGGCGCCGACGGCCGGGTGCTGGCGGAGGGCTACAGCCGGGAGGCGGACCCCCACGACCACGCCGAGGAGGCCGCCCTGGCCAAGCTCCCGGCCGACGACCCCCGGCTGCGCGGCGCGACGGTCTACAGCTCGCTGGAGCCCTGCGGGCAGCGCGCCTCGCGGCCGGTGCCGTGCGCCCGCCGGCTCATCGCGGCGGGTGTGCCGCGGGTGGTGGTCGCCTGGCGCGAGCCGGACCTCTTCGTCACTGACTGCCAGGGCACCGCCCTGCTGGAGGCGGCCGGGGTCGAGGTGGTGGAACTGCCGGAGCTGGCCGAGGAGGCCCGCGCGGTCAACGCCCACCTGCTCGGCTGATCTTTTGTATCATCGAGGAACAAACAGCTCGCGTTCCGTTTCCGCCGAGGAGCCCCCATGCCCGCCGTCCCCATCCGGCTGACCGCCCGCGCCCTCCTCCTGGACATGGACGGCACCCTGGTCGACTCCGACGCCGTGGTCGAACGCTGGTGGAGCCGCTGGGCCGAGCAGCACGGCCTGGACCCGGCCGAGGTGCTCGCCGTCGCCCACGGCCGCCAGGGCCACGCCACCATGGCCGCCCTGCTCCCCGACCGCCCGGTCGAGGTCAACCTCGCCGAGAACGCGCGGATGCTCGACCACGAGCGCGCCGACACCGAGGGCGTCGTCCCGGTCCCCGGCGCCGCCGCCTTCCTCGCCTCGCTGGCCCGCCTCCCGCACGCCCTGGTCACCTCCGCCGACCAGCCGCTCGCCCGGGTCCGGATGGACGCCGCCGGGCTGCCTCTGCCGCCCGTCCTGATCACCGCCGAGTCCGTCGGCGCCAGCAAGCCGGACCCCGAGGGCTTCCTCAAGGGCGCCGCCGCCGTCGGCTTCGCCCCGGCCGACTGCCTCGCCTTCGAGGACTCCGGCGCCGGCATCGCCGCCGCGAGGGCGGCCGGCATCCGCGTCGTCGGCATCGGCCCCCGCGCCGCCGCCCACCACCCGGACGCCCACGCCGAGACCCTCACCACCGTCACCGTCACACCGGCCCCCGACGGCCTGCTCACCGTCACCGTCGGCTGAGCACCCGGCGAACGCCGAACCGCCCGGCCCCGTACTCACGGGGCCGGGCGGTCCGATCACGCATCAGCCGGTCACACGTTGAAGCGGAACTTCCACCACAACGCTGCGACCTGCGAAAACGTCGATTCTGACGGCTCAAGTCAGCACGGAATCAGCACGGTGACTCGAACTCGCAGCCAGCCATCAGTAGTGGTAGCGGGCGGCCAGAACGATGATCTCCCGGTCCGTCACCAAGTAGACGAGGCGATGCTCGTCATCGATCCGCCGCGACCAGGCCCCGGGCAAGTGGTACTTCAGCGGCTCGGGCTTGCCGATGCCAGTGAACGGGTCGCGCAACACGTCCTCGATGAGCTTGTTGATCCGGGCGAGCATCTTGCGGTCGTTCTTGAGCCAGGAGGTGTAGTCCTCCCAGCCGGTCTCCTCGAAGACGAGCCTCACGCGGCACCCTTCTCGCCATCCGCCGCATCAGGGTCGATGAGCTCCCGCTCGGAAAGCCCTATGCCGCCAAGGGCGTTCTCGTACGCCTTGAGCAAGCGGCGGGCATTCACCGGCGAGCGCAACAGGTAGGAGCCCTCACGCAAGGCGGCATAGTCCTCGGCCGACACGAGTACGGCATTTCCGTGCTTGGAGACAATCTCAATGGCCTCGTGATCGTCATTGACCTTCTTGATCAACGGGAAGAGAGCCTTGCGCGCCTCGCTGGCAGTGATCGACATGGACTGAACTCCCTCCATGAGTGGTACCACATAACGTACCACTCACGAGGATGCAACGGGACGAAGAAGTCAGCACCAAGTCAGCACGGAAAAGAGATCGGGGCCCACCTCAAAGGAGGCGGGCCCCGTCCGACCTGCGCATTTGACAGATCGATCTATCTCAAAGTAATCAAACGATCACACGTTGAAGCGGAACTCCACCACGTCGCCGTCCTGCATGACGTACTCCTTGCCCTCGATGCGGGCCTTGCCCTTGGAGCGGGCCTCGGCGATGGAGCCGGTCTCGACCAGGTCGGCGAAGGAGATGACCTCGGCCTTGATGAAGCCCTTCTGGAAGTCGGTGTGGATGACACCGGCGGCCTCGGGGGCGGTGGCGCCCTTCTTGATGGTCCAGGCCCGGGTCTCCTTGGGGCCGGCCGTCAGGTAGGTCTGCAGGCCGAGGGTGTCGAAGCCGACCCGGGCGAGGGTCGCCAGGCCGGGCTCCTCCTGGCCCATCGACTGGAGCAGCTCCAGGGCCTCGGCGTCGTCCAGCTCGATCAGCTCGGACTCGATCTTGGCGTTGAGGAAGATCGCCTCGGCCGGGGCGACCAGCTCGCGCTGGGCGTTCTTGAAGTCCTCGTCGGCCAGCTCGTCCTCGTCCACGTTGAAGACGTAGAGGAAGGGCTTGGCGGTCAGCAGGTGGAGGTCACGGATCGGGGCGGTGTCGAAGCCGGCCTCGAAGAGGGTCTTGCCGGTTTCCAGGATCGCCTGCGCGGCCTCGGCGGCGGCCAGCACCGGGGCGGTGTCCTTCTTGAGGCGCGCCTCCTTCTGCAGCCGGGGCAGGACCTTCTCGACGGTCTGGAGGTCGGCCAGGATCAGCTCGGTGTGGATGGTCTCGATGTCGTCCTTGGGCGACACCTTGCCGTCCACGTGCACCACGTCCGGGTCGGTGAAGGCGCGCACGACCTGGCAGATCGCGTCCGACTCGCGGATGTTGGCGAGGAACTTGTTGCCCAGGCCCTCGCCCTCGCTGGCGCCGCGCACGATGCCGGCGATGTCGACGAAGTCGACGGTGGCCGGGAGGATGCGCTGCGAGCCGAAGATCTCGGCGAGCTTGGCCAGCCGCGCGTCCGGGACGCCGACCACGCCCACGTTCGGCTCGATGGTGGCGAACGGGTAGTTGGCCGCCAGCACGTCGTTCTTGGTCAGGGCGTTGAACAGGGTCGACTTGCCGACGTTCGGCAGGCCGACGATTCCGATCGTGAGCGACATGAAGCGCAGTCCCGTGGGCTTGGAGGAGTTGGGTCGGCACCGTACGGGCCGACCCCCAAGTCTACGGGCAGCACCCGCGCTGCCTCACGCGTCGGTCGCCGCCGCCCGGGGCTCCAGGAACTCCAGCCGGTTGCCCAGCGTGTCGGCGCTGTGGAAGCGCCGGTGGCCGGGCAGGTTGTCGTCCCAGAGCACCTCGTGGCCGTGCGCGGCGAGGCGTTCGGCCAGCGCGTCCAGCGAGCTCACCAGGATCCCGGGGTGCCCCTTGCGGGACGGGCGGAAGTCGGGGGTCACCCCCAGGTGCACCTCGACCCCTCCCCCGCGGAACCAGCAGCCGCCGCGGGCGGCGAGCACCGGCGGCTTCGCCAGCTCCGTCATGCCGAGCACGCCGGACCAGAACGCGCGGCACTCGTCCTCGGTGCCGGCCGGGATGTCGAGCTGGACGTGGTCGAGCCGTTCGAACGTGAAACCGGTCATACGAACCCCCGTGCGACCATCCGATGATCATGGTGCGTCGACTCGGCCGGGCAGGTCAGCCCATCTGAGCGACGATCACATGACTACGCCATCCGGAGACACGGGACAAGACCTGAACGGTCCATTACACAGTGTGGCGATGATCGGACCGTACGTTGGGCGGGTGGAGCAGCGCATCCGAACCCAGCCGCCAGGGCCCAGACGCCGTCCGCCTAACGGCGCGGCCGCAGCCTCCGTCCCCGGTCCAGGCCGGGCTCCCGAGACGGCCGGGTCCGCCCCCGCCTCCCGGCTACGGCCGGTGACCGGCCCGTCCGGCCCCGCACGTCCCGCCGGCCCGCGGCTGCGGCTGCCGCTGCGCGGGCGCGGTGACGAGCAGCCGTACGGGCGGCGCCGGACCGGTCGGCCGGCCCGGCTGACGGCCATCGGCGCCGGCGTGGTCGCCGTCCTGGCCACGCTCGCGGTGGCGGGCCTGGACCGGCTGCTCTTCGGCGACCTGGGCTGGCTGTTCGGCCTCGGCTACCTGGTGGTCTGCTTCCAGCTGGCCGTCCGGGTCCGCTACATCGACCTGCTGGCCGCGCCGATCAGCGGGCCGATCGCCTTCGCCGTGGCGCTGCTGCTGCTCGCACCGGTCGGCTCCTCGGGCGTCACCGCCCAGGTGGTCTCGCTGGCGACCGGACTGGCCCTGCGGGCCGGGTGGCTGTTCTCCGGCACCGGGCTCGCCGCGCTGATCGTGCTCGCGCGCTTCGTCGCCCAGCGCCGGATCCAGCGCTCCCGCTGAACCGCTCCCGCCGACCCCGGCGGGAGCGGCCGGCCCGGCAGCCGCAGCGGACCGACCCCGCGAACCGGCCGGACCACCGGGCGCGGGCCTCAGCCCGCCGCCCGGGCCGCCGCCATGGCGGCCCCGACGATGCCCGCGTCGTTGCGCAGCTCCGCGGGCACCACCCCCGCCTCGCGCTCCTTCAGCAGCGGCAGGAACTTCTCGTGCTTGCGGCTCACCCCGCCGCCGATCACGATCAGCTGCGGCGAGAACAGCATCTCCACCAGGTCCAGGTACTCGTCGACCCGCCCGGCCCACTGCGCCCAGTTCAGCCCGTGCCGCTCCTTGGCGGCCGAGGAGGCCCGCCGCTCGGCGTCCTTGCCGCGCAGTTCTAGGTGGCCCAGCTCGGTGTTGGGCACCAGCGCGCCGTCCACGAAGAGCGCGCTGCCGATGCCGGTGCCGAAGGTGAGCACCATGACGAGGCCGGAGCGCCCGCGGCCCGCGCCGTGCGTGATCTCGGCGAGGCCGGCCGCGTCGGCGTCGTTGAGGACGGTCGCCGGCAGGTCCAGCGCCTCGCGGAACAGGCCCTCGGCGTCCAGGCCGATCCAGCCCTTGTCCACATTGGCCGCCGTCCTGGTCCGGCCGCCGACCACCACGCCGGGGAAGGTCAGCCCGACCGGGCCGCGGTGGTCGAAGTGGCGGACGACCTCGCACACGGCGGCGACCACGGCTTCGGGGGCGGACGGCTGCGGGGTGAGGACCTTGTGGCGCTCCTCGGCGAGCGCGCCCCGGGCGAGGTCGACCGGTGCGCCCTTGATGCCCGAGCCGCCGATGTCCACGCCGAATACCGCCGTCATCACATCCACCCTCCGCTGCCGCCGCGGACCCGCTTGTCCACAGCCTGTGAACAAAACTACGAGAGGGCGCACGGGCCCGCACAGCAGAGGACCCGGCACCCCCGAGGGGACGCCGGGTCCTCCCGAGGCGTCAGAGCTTGCCGGCCGCCTCGGCGCGCAGGTCGCGGCGCAGTTCCTTGGGCAGCGAGAAGGTCAGGTGCTCCTCGGCGGTCTTGACCGTCTCGACCGTGTCGTAGCCGCGCGCGGCCAGGAATTCGAGCACGCCCTCGACCAGGATCTCGGGGACCGAGGCGCCGCTGGTCAGGCCGACGGTGCCGACGCCCTCCAGCCACTCCTCACGGATCTCCTCGGCGAAGTCGACCAGGTGGGCGGCCTTGGCGCCGTACTCCAGGCCGACCTCGACCAGGCGGACCGAGTTCGAGGAGTTCTTGGAGCCGACCACGATCAGCAGGTCGGTCTCGGGAGCCATCTGCTTGACCGCGACCTGGCGGTTCTGGGTCGCGTAGCAGATGTCGTCGCTGGGCGGGCTGACCAGCGCCGGGAAGCGCTTCTTCAGCTCACCGACGGTGGCCATGGTCTCGTCCACCGACAGGGTGGTCTGGGACAGCCAGACGACCCGGGACTCGTCCCGGACCTGCACGTTGGCGACGTCCTCGGCGCCGTCCACCAGGTGGATCCGGTCCGGGGCCTCGCCCATGGTGCCGATGACCTCCTCGTGGCCCTCGTGGCCCACCAGCAGGATGTCGAAGCCCTCGTCGGCGAAGCGCACGGCCTCCTTGTGCACCTTGGTCACGAGGGGGCAGGTGGCGTCGACGGTGGCGAGCTTGCCGGCCCGCGCCTCGTCGTGGACGGACGGGGCGACCCCGTGCGCGGAGAAGACCACGATCGAGCCCTCGGGCACCTCCTCCGTCTCGTCGACGAAGATCGCGCCCTTCTTCTCCAGGGTCTGCACCACGTACTTGTTGTGGACGATCTGCTTGCGGACGTAGATGGGTGCCCCGTACTGCTCCAGGGCCTTCTCCACGGCGATCACGGCGCGGTCGACACCCGCGCAGTAGCCCCGGGGAGCGGCGAGCAGGACACGGCGCTGCGCGGTGTTGGACATGGCTCCATCGTACGGGCGGCTGCGGGCGGCGCCGCCCGGGGCGGAGAGCCGCGCCGACAGCGGGCACTTTCCATGCAGACCCGATCACGAGTGCTCAAATGTGGTGTCTATGAGCTCTGTGAGCGAGCAGGCGACGCCGAGCGGCCTGCGCCGCAGCCTGGGCGTCCGCGATCTGATGGTCTACGGGCTGCTGTTCATCGCCCCGATGGCCCCGGTCGGCGTGTTCGGCGTGCTGGACGCCAAGAGCCACGGGGCCGTCGCCACGGTCTACCTGGTCGCGACGGTGGCGATGGGCTTCACCGCCTTCTCGTACGCCCAGATGGTGCGTGCGGTGCCGCAGACCGGGTCGGTGTACGCGTACGCACGGGCCGGGCTGGGCGAGGGGCTCGGGTTCATCGCGGGGTGGATGGCGATGCTCGACTACCTGCTGATCCCGGCGGTGGCCTACCTGTTCTCCGGGATCGCGCTGCACTCGCTGGTGCCGGGCGTCTCGCGCTGGGTGTGGACGGCGGTCGCGGTCGTGGTGACCACCGCGCTCAACCTGGTCGGGGTGCGGACGGCCGCGGCGGTCGGCTTCGCGGTGCTCGCGATGGAGATCGCGGTGCTGCTGGTGTTCGTGGTCGCAGCCGTGGTGGCGCGGGCCCAGGACGGCGCCCGGCGCGGCTGGGACACCCCGTTCACCGCCGTCGGCGGCTTCTCGGCGACCGCCGTGGTCTCGGCGGTGTCCGTCGCGGTGCTCTCCTACCTGGGCTTCGACGCGATCGCGACCTTCGTGGAGGAGGCGGTCGGCGCCTCGGCGGCGGTGGCCCGGGCGCTGCTCTGGTGCCTGGCGCTGGCCGGGGTGCTGTTCGTCGCGCAGACCTACCTGGCGGCGCTGCTGGAGCCGCTGGGGCCGCGGCAGCTGGCGGTCGACCCGGTGGCACAGGGATCGGCCTTCTACGACACGGTGGAGAGCGGCGTCGGGCACTGGCTGCACGTGCTGGTGGCGGCGAGCAAGGCGATCGGCGCGGCCTTCGCGGCCCTGGCCGGGCAGGCGGCGGCCGGGCGGCTGGTCTTCGCGATGGCCCGGGACGGGCGGCTGCCGCGCCCGCTCGGCTCGGTCGACCCGGCCAGTGCGGTGCCGCGCCGGGCGCTGCTGGCGGCCGCGGTGATCACGATGGCGGCGGCGGTCTGGGCGGCGAACCGGGACGACGGGCTGGACCGGCTGACCTCGGTGGTGAACGTGGGCGCACTGACCGCCTTCGCGCTGCTGCAGGCCTCGGTGATCGGCTGGTACACCGTGCTGCACGGCTCGCGGGACCGGCTGCGGCACCTCGTCGTCCCGCTGCTGGGGATCGCCGTGATCGGCGCGGTGGTCTACGAGGCCTCGGCCACCGCCCAGCTGGTCGGGCTGGTCTGGCTGGCGGTCGGCTTGGTGGTGCTCGGCGTGCAGGGTTCGCCGGGAACTGTCGGCAGGCGCCGCTAGCCTCGTACGCATGGCCAACACCAGCTCCCCCGAAGCCCCGCTCCCGGTCGGCAAGGTCTCCGCGCTGATCGGCGGCTGGATCGACCGGCTCGGCGCGGTGTGGGTGGAGGGGCAGATCACCCAGCTCAGCCGCCGCCCGGGGGCGGGCGTGGTGTTCCTGACCCTGCGGGACCCGCAGGCGGACGTGTCGCTCACGGTGACCTGCTTCCGCTCGGTGTTCGACCAGGTCGCGGACGTCGTGCAGGAGGGCGCGCGGGTCGTCGTGCACGCCAAGCCGGAGTGGTACGCGGCGCGCGGGCAGCTGTCGATGCGCGCCTCGGAGATCCGGCCGGTGGGCCTGGGCGAGCTGCTGGCCCGGCTGGAGCAGCTGAAGCGGCGGCTCGCCGGGGAGGGCCTGTTCGCGGCCGAGCGCAAGCGGCCGCTGCCGTTCCTGCCGCAGTGCGTCGGGCTGGTCACCGGGCGCGACTCGGCGGCCGAGCGGGACGTGCTGGAGAACGCCCGGCGGCGCTGGCCGGCCGTCCGCTTCGAGGTGCGCAACGTCCCGGTGCAGGGGGTCAGCGCGGTGGAGCGGGTGAGCGCGGCGGTGCGGGAGCTGGACGAGCACCCCGAGGTCGACGTGATCATCGTGGCCCGCGGCGGCGGCAGCGTGGAGGACCTGCTGCCGTTCTCGGACGAGGGCTTGGTGCGGCTGGTCGCGGCCGCCCGTACGCCGGTGGTCAGCGCGATCGGGCACGAGCCGGACCAGCCGCTGCTGGACTTCGTCGCCGACCTGCGCGCCTCCACCCCGACCGATGCCGCCAAACGGGTGGTTCCGGACGTCGGCGAGGAGCTGGCCAAGGTCCGCCAGCTGCGCGACCGCGCCCGCCGGCACGTGCTGGCCAGGGTCGAGCGCGAGCAGCACGGGCTGGACGGGCTGCGCAGCCGGCCGTCGCTGGCCGCCCCGCACCGGATGCTGGACGGGCGCGGCCAGGAGGTGGAGGGCCTGCTGGAGCGGGCCCGGCGCACCCTGCGGCACCGGCTGGACCACGCGCAGAGCGACCTCGGGCACACCCTCGCCCGGGTGGTCGCGCTCTCCCCGGCGGCCACCCTGGAGCGCGGTTACGCGGTGCTCCAGCGGACGGACGGCACGGTGGTGACCGACCCGGCGCAGGTCGCGCCCGGCGAGGGGCTGCACGCCCGGGTCGCGGGCGGCGGCTTCCCGGTCACGGTGGCTGAGGAGGGCTAGCGGTGTCCGTCCCACCCCCTACGCTGGCACGCATGGCAGAGCAGCAGGAGCAGCAGGGCGCGGCGGCGGCCCCGAACCCGGACGACGCACTGGGCTACGAGCACGCCCGGGACGCGCTGCTGGACGTGGTCCGGCAGCTGGAGAACGGCGGCACGTCGCTGGAGGAGTCGCTGGCCCTGTGGGAGCGCGGCGAGCAGCTGGCCAAGGTGTGCCAGCGCTGGCTGGACGGCGCCCGGGCCCGGCTGGACGCCGCGCTGGCGGCCGAGGAGGGCGGGGCCCCGGGCGGCGAGTGAGGCCGCCGAGGAGGGCAGGCCCGGCGGCGGGAGCACGGTCGACGGGCAGAAGTGATTCGAGTCACATTCACTTGGGGAATAGTTGAAGATTCACCTATGTTGGATCCAGTGATCGGCCGAGGCCGGTCACTCCGACGAACCCCCTCCCGCATGAGGTGCAGAAGCATGACCACCGACGCCCTGGTACTCGACGCCGCCGCGCAGGACCTGCTGTTCCGCGAGGCCCGCACCGCGAACACCTTCACCGACGAGCCGGTCTCCGAGGAGCAGGTCCAGGCCATCTACGACCTGGTCAAGTTCGGCCCGACCGCGTTCAACCAGCAGCCGCTGCGCGTCGTCCTGGTCCGCTCGGCCGAGGCCCGCGAGCGCCTCGTCCAGCACATGTCGGACGGCAACAAGGCCAAGACCGCCGGCGCCCCGCTGGTCGCCATCCTGGCCCAGGACAACGAGTTCCACGAGGAGCTGCCGACCCAGCTGCCGCACTTCCCGCAGGCCAAGGACATGTTCTTCTCGGAGCGCAGCGTCCGCGAGCAGTCCGCCACGCTGAACGGCGCCCTGCAGGCCGCCTACTTCATCATCGGCGTGCGCGCCGCCGGCCTGGCCGCCGGCCCGATGACCGGCTACGACGCCGAGGGCATCAACAAGGAGTTCTTCGGCGACGGCGAGCACTCGGTGCTGGCCGTGGTCAACATCGGCAAGCCGGGCGAGGACGCCTGGTTCCCGCGTTCGCCGCGCCTGGCCTACGACGAGGTCGTCACCACGGTCTGACCCGCCGCGCGAAAGGGCCCCGCACCGGTTCGTCCGATGCGGGGCCCTTCGGCGTCCGGTGCGGGCCGGTGCTACTTGAGCGCCTGCGCCAGCTCGGCCAGCTCGTCGTAGGAGGCGGTGCCGGTGAGCACGGTGGTCCCGGAGCCGGTCTGCACGGTCAGCGCGCGGGCCTTCTCGCCCTGCACCCGGTCCCAGGTGCGGCCGGCCACGTCGGAGGTGCCGTCCGGCTTGCCGCCGGCGACCTTGTCGGCGAGCAGCGAGTCGCGCGGAGCGTCGCTCTGCTCGACCGCCGCGTACTGGCCGGAGGGCGTCACGAAGCCCAGGTGCCAGGCGTTGCCCTTGCCGTTGCTCTGGTCGGCCGACCGGTAGCTGACCGAGGTGGCCCGCCACTTGTCGGACAGCCCGTCCGGGGAGAGCAGCGGGTACGGCGCGGCACGCTTGGCGGTGGCCGCGGCCACCTTGTACTCGACCACGTGCACCGGGTCGCCGTCGGCGTCGTGCGGGAGAAACAGGTACCCGATCCAGACGACGAAACCGACCGCCAGCATCGACAGGACCATGTCCCGTACGCTCTGGCGACCTCTCATGCCCTTGCTCTCTGCAGCCACCCCCACATGGTGACTCATCCACACAACGACGCGGCCACCCGGGGTGCCCACGTACGGGTGAACCGGGACGAAGCGGCGCTTTTCGCCTGAGCGCGGCGACCCGCGCCACAGACAGTCATCTCGTGGGCAGATACGATCGCAGAACCCTCACCACGGCGTTCGACCTGGCAGTAGTCGGGCGCTCACTGGCCGTCGCGTACAGAGAGGTAACGACGATGACCACGCAGTACCCGCACCACCTTCCCAGTGCCCTGGAGGTCGCGCCCGAGGCTCCGGACCGGAACCTCGCACTCGAACTCGTCCGGGTCACCGAGGCGGCCGCGATGGCCGCCGGCCGGTGGGTCGGACGTGGCGACAAGAACGGCGCGGACGGCGCGGCCGTCAAGGCGATGCGCACCCTGGTCTCGACCGTCTCGATGAACGGCGTCGTCGTCATCGGCGAGGGCGAGAAGGACGAAGCCCCGATGCTCTACAACGGCGAGCGGGTCGGCGACGGCACCGGCGCCGAGTGCGACGTCGCGGTGGACCCGGTGGACGGCACCACCCTCACCGCCAAGGGCATGAACAACGCCGTGGCCGTGCTGGCCGTGGCCGACCGCGGCACCATGTTCGACCCCAGCGCCGTGTTCTACATGGACAAGCTGGTGGCCGGCCCGGAGGCCGCCGAGTTCGTCGACATCACCGCCCCGGCGGCGGTGAACATCCGCCGGGTCGCCAAGGCCAAGGGCAGCGCCGTCGAGGACGTCACCGTCGTCGTGCTCGACCGCCCGCGCCACGACGGCCTGGTCCGGGAGATCCGCGAGGCGGGCGCCCGGATCAAGTTCATCTCCGACGGTGACGTGGCCGGCGCCATCATGGCCGCCCGCGAGGGCACCGGCGTCGACCTGCTGATGGGCGTCGGCGGCACCCCGGAGGGCATCATCGCGGCCTGCGCGATGAAGTGCATGGGCGGCGTGATCCAGGGCCGGCTGTGGCCCAAGGACGACGCCGAGCGGCAGAAGGCCCTGGACGCCGGCCACGACCTGGACCGGGTGCTCACCACCGACGACCTGGTCAGCGGCGAGAACGTGTTCTTCGTCGCCACCGGCATCACCGACGGCGAGCTGCTGCGCGGTGTGCACTACCGCTCGGAGACCGCCACCACCAGCTCGCTGGTGATGCGCTCCAAGAGCGGCACCATCCGCGAGATCCACTCCACCCACAAGCTCTCGAAGCTGCGGGCCTACAGCGCGATCGACTTCGACCGCGCCAACTGACGACCGGCGAACGGCGCGTCCTGCGGACAGCAGGCAGCGGCCCCGGCGGAATCCCCCTCCGCCGGGGCCGCGGCACGTCCGGCCCCGGGCCCCCGGCCCCGCGGCGCCCGACCCCCGGGTCTTCGGACCGCCGTCACCCGGCTATCCGGCGCCCGGCGGCCGCCGTCACCCGGGCCGCCTCGCGCAGCTCGCCGTCCCGGCGGCGCCGCCGGGCCAGCACCACCCGCCGCTCGGCGGCCGTCAGCCCGCCCCAGACGCCGTACGGCTCCGGCTGGGCCAGCGCGTGCTCGCGGCACTCCAGCAGCACCGGGCAGCGGGCACAGACCTGCTTGGCCTGCTCCTCGCGGGACAGCCGGGCCGCCGTCGGCTCCTTGGAGGGCGCGAAGAACAACCCCGCCTCGTCCCGCCGGCACGCCGCGCCGGTGTGCCAGGGGTCGTCCTCGCCCGCGGGGGCACCCGTCGGGCCGCCCGGGGGCTGCGGCTGCGGACGGACGCCCGGCCGGCGCTCCAGCAGCTGCGCGGCGGCGACTGGCGAGGTGGTGCGGGACTCGATCGGATGCAGCACGGCCGTACTCCTGACGAGGCTCTCGGACACGGGGAACCCCGCTCCCCTGCCCGGCTGCGAGCCCCCGCTGTCCAACCCTCCGGAACGGCCGCTCGGCCGCCTCCGGTGCGCAGCCGTACAAGAAGCGATGTGCGGAAGGAACTACCCCGCCCGGCCGCGATTCATGCACACTGCACGCAATCGACTACGGAGTGCACCGGCCACAACGTCGAGCGCCCGACCGGGAGTTGGTCCACGGTCGGGCTCTGCACTGGTCAACAGGGGTTACTCGGCACCGAGTTGGCGGCGCACCCACTCCTTGATCTTCTTGCCCCGGCGCGGCTTGGCGGTGCAACCGCCGAACATCGCAAGGCCCTTGACCCGGACAACCGGAGCGTACGGGTCCGCGGCGGTCTGCTCGCGGACGTCGAAGCCACCGAACAGGCCGACCCCGCCGCCCTGCAGGCTGACGTTCTCCGGCACCCGGACCTCAACCCCGCCGAACATCGCCACGACCACGATCTCGACCTCGGGCGACTCGAAGACGGCGTCGCTCAGGTCGATCTCCACGCCGCCGAACGCGGCGAAGGCCTTCAGGTGCGAACCCACCCGCCAGCGGCCCTTGCGGGACGCGCCGCCGAAGATCGCCACCACCGCCGGCGACTCCTGCCGCGCGGGCGGCTGGGGGGTCGGGGCCGCCGCGCCCAGCGGCTGCTTCTCGAAGGACAGCGGCCGGGCCGGCAGGTCCCGGGTCAGCGGCGCCAGGTCGCCGAAGGTCTTGGCGGCGTACGCGGCCTCGATGCGCTCCGCGTGCTCGTCCGCGTCCAGCCGCCCCTCGGCGTAGGCGTCGCGCAGCAGTTCCGCGATCTTCTCCCGGTCGGCGTCCGAGACGCGCATCTCCGCCTCCGCCGCCGGCGCGTGCGGCGGCTTCGGCTTGGCCTCGGGCTTCGCCTCCGGCTTGAGCTCGGGCTTGAGTTCGGACTTGGTCATCGGTACGGGCGCCGGCACCGGCTGCCCCGGATCGTCGTGCGACGGCGAGTTGTCCACGGGGCTCAGCCTAGTCGCTCGCACTACTGCCCGAGTGAGCCCGGTCACGCAAGGCTGACCTGTCCGCAGGACGGCTCCGGCCGGGTCCTACCCTGGATGGTGCTTCGACGACGCAGCCGGACCACTGGATAGCTAAGGACCGCCCCGATGGCTCCCACGCCAGACTTCGAGTACAGCGACCTGCTCCCCCTGGGCGCTGACCCGACCCCGTACCGCAAGCTCACCTCCGAGGGTGTCTCCACCGTCGAGGCGGGCGGTCGCACCTTCCTCCAGGTCGAGCCCGAGGCCCTGCGGCTGCTCACGGCCGAGGCGATGCACGACATCTCGCACTACCTGCGCCCCGCCCACCTCGCCCAGCTGCGCCGCATCCTGGACGACCCGGAGGCCAGCCCCAACGACCGCTTCGTCGCGCTCGACCTGCTGAAGAACGTCAACATCTCGGCCGGCGGCATCCTCCCGATGTGCCAGGACACCGGCACCGCGATCGTCATGGGCAAGCGCGGCCAGAACGTGCTCACCCAGGGCGGCGACGAGTCCGCCATCGCGCGCGGCGTGTACGACGCGTACACCAAGCTCAACCTGCGCTACTCCCAGATGGCCCCGGTGACCATGTGGGACGAGAAGAACACCGGCAACAACCTGCCGGCCCAGATCGAGCTGTACGCCACCGACGGCGACGCGTACAAGTTCCTCTTCATGGCCAAGGGTGGCGGCTCCGCCAACAAGTCGTACCTGTACCAGGAGACCAAGGCCATCCTGAACGAGGCGAGCATGCTCTCGTTCCTGGAGCAGAAGATCCGCTCCCTCGGCACCGCGGCCTGCCCGCCGTACCACCTGGCCATCGTGATCGGCGGTACCAGCGCCGAGTTCGCGCTGAAGACCGCCAAGTACGCCTCGGCGCACTACCTGGACAACCTGCCGACCTCGGGCGACGCCAAGACCGGCCACGGCTTCCGCGACCTGGAGCTGGAGGCCAAGGTCACCGAGCTGACCCAGAAGATCGGCATCGGCGCCCAGTTCGGCGGCAAGTACTTCTGCCACGACGTGCGCGTGGTGCGCCTGCCGCGCCACGGCGCCTCGCTGCCGGTCGCCATGGCCGTCTCCTGCTCCGCCGACCGCCAGGCGCTGGGCAAGATCACCGCCGAAGGCGTCTTCCTGGAGCAGCTGGAGACCGACCCGGCGAAGTACCTGCCGGACACCACCGACGAGCACCTCGACGACGACGTGGTGCGCATCGACCTCGACCAGCCGATGTCCGCGATCCGCGCCGAGCTCTCCAAGTACCCGGTGAAGACCCGCCTCTCGCTCACCGGCACCCTGGTCGTCGCCCGCGACATCGCCCACGCCAAGATCAAGGAGCGCCTGGACGCCGGCGAGGGCATGCCCAAGTACCTCCAGGACCACCCGGTCTACTACGCGGGCCCGGCCAAGACCCCCGAGGGCTACGCCTCCGGCTCCTTCGGCCCCACCACGGCCGGCCGGATGGACTCCTACGTCGACCAGTTCCAGGCGGCCGGCGGCTCGATGGTCATGCTCGCCAAGGGCAACCGCAGCAAGCAGGTCACCGACGCCTGCGCCGAGCACGGCGGCTTCTACCTGGGCTCCATCGGCGGCCCGGCGGCCCGCCTCGCCCAGGACTGCATCAAGAAGGTCGAGGTGCTGGAGTACGCGGAGCTCGGCATGGAGGCCGTCTGGCGCATCGAGGTCGAGGACTTCCCGGCGTTCATCGTGGTGGACGACAAGGGCAACGACTTCTTCCGCGAGACGACGGAGGGCCCGCTGATCACCAACCTCCGGGTCCGCTCCAAGGAGTAACCCCGCGCCCGGGGAGTGACCCCGCACGCCCCCCGACCGCCCCGGCCGCCCCTGCGACCGGGGCGGTCTTCTCGTGGCGCACGGTACCGAGAACTCGTACCATCACGGTACGGAGATACGGTACGAACCTGGAGGCACGTCGATGGCGATCAGCGCAAGCGAGGCCCGCTCGCAGCTCTTCCCGTTGATCAAGAAGGTCAACGACGACCACGCCCCCGTAAGAATCACCTCGAAGAACGGGGACGCGGTCCTCATGTCCGCCGAGGACTACGACTCGTGGCAGGAGACGATCCACCTCCTGCGCTCACCCGCCAACGCCCAACGGCTCATGGCGGCCGTCGCCCGCGACAAGGCCGGCCAGGCCGGCGTCAGCCGGACCATGGAGGAGCTGGAATCCCTGACGGGTGAGGTATGAGGAGCGTTCACTTCGACCCGGACGCCTGGGAGGATTTCCTGTTCTGGCTCGCGTCGAACCGGAAGATGGCTCAACGGATCACCCGCCTCATCGGCGAGATCCAGCGCGACCCGTTCGGTGGCATCGGGAAGCCCGAACCGCTGAAGGGCGACCTGGCCGGCTACTGGTCGCGCCGGATCGATGACGAACACCGCCTGGTGTACCGAGCCGACGAGAAGGAAGTGAAGGTCCTCAAGGCCCGCTACCACTACCAGTAGAACCGGGCCACCAGGGGCGCTCACGCGTCGAAGTCGTACTCCAGGACGTAGGAGGCGGCGTCCAGGATCATCTCGTTGAGCTCGACCACCTGGCCCTCGTCGGCGAAGGCGGTGCGGCAGATCAGGATCACCGGGGTGCCGGCGGACAGCTCCAGGCGGGTGGACTCCTCCCCGCTGGGCATCCGGGAGCGGACCTCCTCGCGGAAGTGCACGGGCTTGGCGCCGATCTCGGCCAGCCGGGCGTAGGTGCCGCCGGGGCCGGTGTCCTCACGGGTGATGGCCGTACCGGCGACCAGACCGGCGGGCAGGTAGGAGGTGGAGAGCAGCACCGGCTTGCCGTCCAGGACGAAGCGGCGGTTGCGTACGCACATCGGGACACCCGGGTCCACGCCGAGCACCCGGGAGACGTGCTCGGGCGCGCCCCGCTCGGTGACGGACACCTGGTCGACCACCAGGCTGCGGTTGTCGATGTCGGCCGACCATATCGACCGGCCGGACCCCCACTGCCCCTGCGCCAGCCGTTGGATGCCGCGCCGGCGCAGCGGTCGGAAGTCCCGCACGAACACCCCGGCACCGCGGCGCGCCTCGGCGATGCCCTCGCTCTGCAGCACGCCCAGCGCCTGGCGGGCGGTCATCCGGGCCACGCCGTACTCGTCCATGAGGTCGTTCTCGCCGGGCAGACGGTCGCCCGCGCGGTACCGGCCGGCGTCGATGGCCGCCTTCAGCGCCTCGGCGATCCGCTGGTACTTGGGCTGCTTGTCGCCACTGCTGCCGGTCATCGCCGCTCCCTCTGCCTCGGACAAATCGTAGGCGCGCACGCGGCCGCTAGTAAGCCGATACGACCGTTGACATCTCTAGAGATATTAGCTTCTCTAGAGATGCTGGCCAGTCGCCTGCCAGAGCGAGGAGCACAGCGGTGAGCATCCGACAGCGCAACGCCCCGGCCTACCGACCGCACGTGGGTGAACTCGTCCTCGACCGGAGGACCGGACGCACCGGCATCTACATGGACACCATCGGCGGCGAGCACTACCTGCGCCCCGAGGGCGGCGGCCTCGAATGGGCCGCCGAACCGAACCACGTCTCGCCCGTCCCCGGACCCCTCGATTCGGCTGAATGACTTCGCCTCCGGTAATTCCGGCGAAATCCACGCGAACGGCTACATTCCGGACCCTGCTATCCCCCCGGTGAATCCGGAATTCCGGAACGCCCCGCGCACCCCGCCGGGCACGTTACGGATGACACCGGTCACCATGCGTGCGCCAGGGACGGGAATCGGCCACCGGCGCACCAGCGCACGAACTGGCGTGCACATAACCGACAGCGCCCCCGCGCCCGGACGGGGGCACGGGGGCACAGGGCACTCGGGCGGCACGGTTTACGGGTGGCCGCCGACGACGTTCGCGAAGGCACCAGCGGCGGTCGCCACATAGCCGGCGGTCACAACAACGGTCGACACGGCGACCACAGCAACCCGACGAAGCTTGCTCATAGAACCCCTCCAACTTGCCAGGTCCACCCCCCTGGGCGAACGCTAGTTCGAGACTACACGCCGTCAGCCTGCAGGTCACAGACCGGACACGAGATCGCCCAGCGCCCACACAACCAAGACGCGGAGCAGGCCAGCCTGCTTACGGGTGGCCGGCGATGACGCTCTCCGGCTCATACGGCCCCTCCGGCCGATCGGTGGCCGGCGTGGTGGGCTCCACCACGTGGTCGGCCTCGTCACCGAAGAAGTCGTTCTCGATCGCGTTCTTCTGCGCGTCCGTCGGCGCGGTGTACTCGGTCGGGTTCGAGGACGCGGCCACCGCGCCCTCGACAGCCTTGCCCGCCTCCACAGCGGGGGCCGGGGCGTCGGTCTTCGTCCCGTTCTCGGGCGTCGACGCCACCGGGGTCTCGCTCTGGTCGTTGGCCATTGGGCGGCCGCCTTTCGGTCATCAATTGTGTCTTGCCCGACCTCCGTGGCGCGGGCGCCGGGACAGTATCGTAGGGTTGATTAAATGTCCGATAAACATCGTGTGACTTGCGGCGCCATCCGGCAGAGTCAGGCGCCCGCCCTAAGCTGAAGCACCGCGGCGGACCGCCGAGCGCCCTTTCACGGAATCGACACCACAGGCCATCGGGGGACTTCATGGAGTTTCGGGAGACGCCGCAGGGCCCTGCGCTGCGCTTCCAAGTCCTCGGTCCGGTCCAGGCCTGGCTCGACGGAAGGCCCCTCTCCCTCGGCTCCCCCCAGCAGCAGGCGGTTCTGACCACTCTTCTGCTGCACTCCGGCCGTCCGGTCACCACCCAGGACCTGGTCGACTCTCTCTGGGGCGACCGGCCTCCGGCCCAGGCCGTAGCGGCGCTCCGCACCTACATCTCACGCCTGCGCTCCGTCATCGAGCCCCGCCGGGAGGTGCGCCGCCCCGCCGAACTCCTGGTCTCGGTCGCCGACGGCTACGCGCTGCGCGTCCCGGGCGAGGCGCTCGACCTGACGGTCTTCGAGCGCCTCTCCTCCGAGGCCTCGGCCGCCCGCACGACGGGCGACAAGCACGAAGCGCACCAGTTGCTGACGCAAGCGCTGGCCCTGTTCAGCGGTCGACCCCTCACCGGCATTCCGGGCCCCTACGCCGACGCCCAGCGGCTGCGGCTGGGAGAACGCCAGGTGGCGGCCTCGGAGGAGCTGTGCACCGTCGCCCTCGACATCGGCCTGCACGCGGAGATCGTCGGCGAACTCAACACCCTGACGGCTGAACACCCGCTGCGCGAACGGCTGCGAGAGCTGCTGATGCTGGCGCTGTACCGCTGCGGGCGCCAGGCCGAGGCGCTCGGCGTCTACACCGACACCCGCAAGCTGCTGATCGAGGAGCTCGGGGTCGAGCCGGGCGCGGGCCTGTCCGCGATGCACACGCGCATCCTGGCTGCCGATCCCGACCTCGTCCTTCCGGCCACGCCCGCGGCCCGCGAGGAGGGCCCCACCGCCCCTCCGGCACCTGCTCAACTGCCCGCTGACGTATCGGACTTCAGCGGTCGGACCGAGCTGGTGGGCGACCTCTCGACGGTGCTGATGAGCGCCACCGGCCAGGCCGTGGTGGTGACCTCCCTGGCCGGTATCGGCGGCGTCGGGAAGACCACCCTCGCGGTGCACGTCGCCCACCGCGTCCGCGCCGAGTTCCCGGACGGCCAGCTGTACGTCGACCTGCGCGGGGCCGGCGCCTCGCCCGCCGACCCGGTCGTCGTCCTCGGCGACTTCCTGCACGCGCTCGGTGTCACCGAGAACCCCGACTCGCTCGAACAGCGCGCCGCCCTCTACCGCTCGCTGCTCGCCAACCGGCGGATGCTCATCCTGCTCGACAACGCGCGGGACGCCGAGCAGATCCGACCGCTGATCCCCGGCGTCTCCGGCTGCGCGGTGCTCGCCACCAGCCGGTCCCGGCTGGCCGGCATCCCGGGCGCCCAGCTGTTCGACGTGGAGGAGCTGACCCCGGACGAGGCGCTGGCGCTCTTCTCGGCCATCGTCGGCGAGCAGCGGGTCGCCGCCGAGCCGGAAGCGGCCATGAAGGTGGTCGCGGCCTGTGGCTTCCTGCCGCTCGCCGTCCGCATCGCCGCCGCCCGGCTGGCCAGCCGACCGCGTTGGAGCGTCTCCGACCTGGCCCGCCGGTTAGCGGACCAGCGCCGGCGGCTGGACGAACTCCAACTCGGCAACCTCGCCGTGGAGACCACCATCGGGCTCGGCTACGGACAGCTGTCCACCGACGAAGCCCGCGCCTTTCGACTCCTCGCCCTGATCGACTCCCCCGACATCCCGCTGGCGGCCGCCGCGGCGCTGCTCGGCGTGGACGAGTACACCGCCGAAGACCTCGCGGAGGCCCTGGTCGAGGCGAACATGCTGGAGTGCTTCACCCCGGGCCGCTACCGCTACCACGACCTGCTGCGCCTCTACGCCCAGCGGCAGAACGAGCGGATCGGGGACGCTGGAGAGCAGGAACGGGCGGTGCTGCGACTGCTCGACCTCCTGATCCCGACCGTGCGCAACGCAGCCCAGGTCATCGAACCGGATGACCCGCTCCCCGAACTGCTGACCGCGGTCACCTCACCAGGACTCGACCTGCCGACGAGCCAGGCCGCGCAGGACTGGCTGCGTACCGAGGGAGCCCTGCTGCTCAGCGTCGTCGAGGCCGCGGCGAGTGGCCCCGGCGCCCTGCAGCGCGCGGCTGTGGACCTGTTGAACTACCTGTTCAGCATCGACCCGGATCCGACCCGCGGCCCGCGCCTGATCCCGATCTTGGAGGCCATCGGCGAGGACGCGCAGCGCCTTGACGACTCGGCCGGGATTGCCCGGGCGTACTTCGCGCTCGGCAGCCTTCAGAACATCACCAGCAACTTCCAGGGTGCCGAGCACTCGTTGCGCCGCAGCCTCGACCGGCAGACGCCGGACGAACCGTCCGTCCTGGTACTGGCCACGGCCAACACTCTCGGCGTGATCCTGAGCGTCGGCAATCGTCCGGCCGAAGCCCTCCCGTTCCTGGAACAGGCCCACGCGACCAACCGGGCGGTGGGCACGGCGATCGGCGAGGCGCGACTCGTTGGCAACATCGCCCGGGTGCAGCACCGGCTCGGCATGATCGAGACGGCGATCAAGTCCGCCAGCGAGGGTGTCGAGGCCGCGCGGCAGTCCAACAGCGACCCGCTGCTCGCCCAGACGCTCTACCAACTCGGCGTCGTGCTCACTGGCAGCGAGGCCGTCCCCCATCTTCGAGAGGCCCACCAGCTCTACCAGTCCCAGCGCAACCCCCTCTGGGAGGGCTACACCCTGGCCCGCCTCGCCTCCGCCCTGCTCGCCGCCGGGCAGCACGCCGACGCTGCCGAGGCAGCCGGCGAATCGCTCGCGATCGGCCAGGAGATGGACTCCGCCTACTGCCAGGGCCTGGCCAACGCCGCGCTGGGCGAGGCGTTGCTCGCCCTCGCCCAGCCCGCTCGCGGGCTCGCGTGTCTCCAGGAGGCGCACGCGATCTTCACGCGGCTCGGTGTGCCAGAGGCCTCCCCCGTGGCGGACCTCATCTCCCGCCAGCACACCGAGCCCTTCTCTCCCCCCGCGCCGTAAAGGCCTCCGCTCCCCCGCGGAGAACCTCCCCCGATCTGCGCGTCGGCGCTCCCGCAGCCCCCCGGCTGCGGGAGCGCCCTCAACGCTTCCCCGGCGCTGGACTCCACTGTGCACCGGACCGATTGACGTTCGATAAACGCCTGATAGTCAGCCTGCGGACCGAAGAAACCGCAGGTCAGCGATGCCACCCCGGCGCGTCGTACGGCGTGCGGGGCCCCGCGCACCACCCCTGCCCGCACCGTCGTGCTTCCGCAACCCCGGCCACATCGACCCAAGCACGACGAGTTGGCCGGAAAGGGACCCCACGACGCGGTGATCACGCATATTCTCAGATGCCAGTACGCACACGAGTGTCTGCCGCAGAGCGCGTCGGGGTGCAGTCCGTCTGTGTGCTGCGGGGAGCGTGACACACCGCCACCGGCAGCGGCCCGCGAGGCCGCCGAGGAGCCGACCGGAGGCCACGGGTGGAAGGGTGCCTCTCAACGTGACGACCGGACAGATATCCGACGCGTTCCCCGTCGGCGAGGACGCGGGGGACGACGAACCCGAGGTACGGCGGCGCCGCGCGGCCCGTGCCCTGCAGGCGGTCGCCTTCGACACCATCGGCGCGGGGTACGGCGAGGCCTTCCCCGCCAAGGACGGGCAGCTGGCCTGCGGCCGGCGGCTGCTCGCCGAGCTCGAACCCGGCGCCCGGGTCCTGGACGTGGGCTGCGGCACCGGCGATCCCACCGTCCGCCAGCTGACCGGGGCCGGGCTGCGGGTGACCGGCGTGGACCTCTCCGACGTGATGCTCGCCCTGGCCCGGCGGGCGGCGTTCCCCGGCTCGTTCCCGCCGGTGTTCCATCGGATCGACCTGTACGATCTGGCCACCGAGCGCGCCGACCGGGTCTGGAACGTCCCCGCGCTCGGCCCGGACGGCCACGGCGCCTTCGCCGCCGTCACCGCCTTCTTCTCGCTGATCCTGCTGCCGCAGGACGAGATCCCCACCGTGCTCCGGCGGCTCCGCGAACTCCTGCGGCCGGGCGGGCTGCTGGCGCTCGGTATGGTCGAGGCGGACCTGGATCACGTTCCGCTTCCGTTCCTTGGCAGAGAGCTGCGGATCAGTGGGTATCTGAGGGAGGATCTGGAACGGGTTCTGGTCGCGGCCGGCTTCGCCGTCGAGGAGTGTTCGGGGCATCCGTACGCGCCGGCCAGTACCTCGCTGCCGCCGGAGGAACAGCTGTTCCTGTGTTGTCGACGCGTCGGCTGATCGACCGATCGACCGGAACACCCCAGACTGGAACACCCCGACCAGAACACCCACCGACCACACCGAATCCAGGACAGGCACCCGTGCGCGACCAGCTCAAGACCGAGGCGGAGCAGCCGCCCGCCGTCCCGGGCCAGCGCCGCCAGGTCCCGGCCCGGGCGCAGGCCCCGGCGAGGCCGCCGGCCGCGCGACCGGAGCGCGCCGACGTGGCGGACCGCCTCGCCTACCTCGACTCGGCGACCCGGCGGATCAACAGCGCCCTCGACCTGGCCGCGACGCTGCGCAACATCGGCCGGGTGCTGGTCCCGACCCTGGCCGACGCCGCGGTGGTCCACCTCCGCGACCCGCTGCCCAACGTCGAACGCGAGCCCGGCTTCCCGGAGGAGCTGCGGATCCACCACAGCACCGGCACCCGGATCGGCCGCCGCGGCCGCCCGGGCGGCTTCGACGACCGGCGCCGCTCCCGCTACGGCGCCCGCTCGACCGCCGACAGTGGCCCGGCCACCCCGGTGACCCGCGGCGGGGCGCTCGCGCACGCCCTGCTGAGCCGTCGCCCCGCCGAAGCGGCCGTCATCGGCACGCCCGGCGCCGAGCGCACCGAGGTGCTGCTGCGCGAGCTGTACGGCACCCGCGGGGTGGCCCGGCTGGCCGCGGGCACCTCCGTGGTGGCCCTGCCGCTGCGCGGCCGCAAGGCCGTCCTCGGGCTGCTGGTGCTGATCCGCCGCCCTCCCGAACGCACCGGCCGCCCGGTCTTCGACGCCGCGGACACCGCGACCGCCGCGCACCTCGCCACCCAGGCCGGGCTGGCCGTGGACACCGCCCTGCGGTACGCCCGCGAGTGGGAGATAGCCAACGAACTCCAGCGCAGCATGCTGCCGTTGCGGCTGCCGCAGCCGCACGGGGTCCGGCTCGCCCAGCGCTACCTGCCCGGCGAGCGCGGCGCGCAGGTCGGCGGCGACTGGTACGACGCCGTGCCGCTGCCCGGCAACCGGGTCGCCCTGATCGTCGGCGACGTGATGGGCCACTCGCTCACCTCGGCCGCCATCATGGGCCAACTGCGGACCAGCGCCCAGACCTTGGCCGCCCTCGACCTGCCGCCGCACGAGGTGCTCTACCACCTGGACGAGCAGGCCCAGCGGCTCGGCCGCGAACAGCACCTGGCCACCTGCGTGTACGCGGTCTACGACCCGATCGCCAACCGGGTGGTGCTGGCCAACGCCGGACACGTCCCGCCGGTGCTGGTCCGCCCGGACGGGAGCGCCGAGTTGGTGGAGCTGGACTCCGGGGCGCCGATCGGGGTCGGCGGGGTGGACTTCAACTCGGTCGAACTGCCGGCGCCGCCCGGCTCGGCACTGCTGCTGTTCACCGACGGCCTGGTGGAGACCCGCAGCCGCCCGATCAGCGACGGCCTGGAGGTGCTGCGCGCCCGGATCGCCGCCGCCCGATGGCAGTCCCCCGAGCAGCTGTGCATGGAGGCGCTGCGGATCCTGCCGCCCGGCGACCGCGGCGACGACATCGCCCTGCTCGGCGCCTGCTTCGACGGCATCCCGGCCGGGGATGTCGCGCACTGGTACCTGCAGCCGCGCAACGAGACGCCGGGCCGGGCGCGCCGGCTGGCCGCGCACACCCTGCGCCGCTGGGGGCTGGACGAGCTCAGCGAGGCGACCGCGCTGATGGTCAGCGAGCTGGTGACCAACGCCGTCCAGCACGCGACCCGGCCGATCACCCTGAGCCTGGTGCGCACCACCCGGCTGCGCTGCGAGGTCGGCGACGACAGTCCGCTGCTGCCGCGCCCGCGCCGGGCCGGCCCGGACGACGAGCGCGGCCGCGGGCTGCAGATAGTGGCGAGGTGCGCGGACCGCTGGGGCGCGACCCGGCTGGGCACCGGCAAGGTGGTCTGGTTCGAGCAGCGGCTGCCGCAGCCGTAGGCCGCCCGAAGGCCGCGTGCCCGCCGGGACATGAGCGGGCGCCCGGCGGACGGGATCCCACCGGGCGCCTCCCCGGGTTCCCACCGGGCGCCTCGCACGCCTCCCGGGTTCGTCCCGGGCGCCTCGACCGGGGTGCTCAGACCCCGACCGGCTCCTTCGTCGGCTGCTCCTGCAGCCGCGCGATCAGCTGCTCGCCCTCCATGTCCACCTTCGGCACGACCTTCTCCAGCGGCTTCGGGAACCACCAGGCGGCCCTGCCGAACAGCGCCATCGCGGCCGGCACCAGCGCCATCCGCACCACGAAGGCGTCCACCAGCACGCCCACCGCGAGGGCGAAGCCGATCGGCTGGACGATCGGGTCGTGGCCGAAGACGAAGGCGCCGAACACCGAGATCATGATCAGCGCGGCCGCCGTCACCACCCGGGCGCCGCCCTTGACCCCGCCCACGACCGCCTCGCGCGGCGCCTTGCCGTGGACGTGCTGCTCCTTCATCCCGGAGACCAGGAACAGTTCGTAGTCCATCGCCAGCCCGAACAGCACCCCGATCAGCAGGATCGGCACGAAGCTGACCACCGGGCCGACCTTCGGCACGTCGATCACGCCGTCCAGCCAGCCCCACTGGTAGACCGCGACCACCGCGCCGAGCGAGGCGCCGATGCTGAGCAGGAAGCCGAGCACCGCCTTGAGCGGCACGAGCACCGAGCGGAAGGCCAGCGCGAGCAGCACCAGTGCGATGCCGACGATCACGGCGACGAACGGCGGCAGGGCCTGGCCGAGCTTGGTGGAGACGTCGATGTTGGCGGCGGCGGTACCGGTGACGGCGATGTCCGCGCCGGTGGCGGACTTCAGCTCGGCGCGTTGGCCGCGGATCTCGTCGACCAGCGCCTTGGTGCCCTCGTCGTCCGGGCCGGTCTGCGGGATGACGGGCACCAGTGCCGTCCGGCCGCTCCGGTCGACCTGCGGCGGCAGCAGCGTCCGGACGCCCTTCAGGGTCTGCAGCTTGCCCGCCACGCCCTGCACCGCCTGCTCGGGGTGCGGCGCGCCCTGGGTGTCCACGACCACCACCAGGGGCGCGTTGAAGCCCGGCCCGAAGCTGTCGCCGACCAGGTCGTACGCCTTGCGCGCGTCCGTCCCGACGGCCTGCGAGCCGCCGCCCGGAAGCCCGAGGTCCAGACTCGCCGCGGGCACTGCCATGGCGCCGAGCCCGGCCAGGCCGACGAGCAGGACGGGCAGCGGCCGGCGGACCACGAAGCGGGCCCAGCGCTCACCCATGGTGGTCCGGCCGGAGGTGCGCAGGGCCCGCTTCCAGACCGGCAGCCGGTCGACGGAGCGGCCGACGAAGCCCAGCACCGCCGGCAGCAGCGTGATCGCGACCAGGACGGCCACCACGACGGCGCCGGAGGCGGCCAGGCCCATCACGGTGAGGAACGGGACGCCCGCGACGGCGAGCCCGGCGAGCGCGACGACCACGGTCAGGCCGGCGAAGACGACGGCGCTTCCGGCGGTCGCGGTGGCACGGGCGGCGGCCTCCTCCGGTTCCAGGCCCTCGTCCAGGTGGCGCCGGTGGCGGAACAGGATGAACAGCGCGTAGTCGATGCCGACCGCGAGGCCGACCATCAGGGCCAGCACCGGCGCGGTGGTGATGATCTGGAACGAGCCGGTGAGCGCCAGCAGCCCGGCCATCGACACGGCGACGCCGACCAGCGCGGTCAGCAGCGGCAGCCCGGCCGCGACCAGCGTGCCCAGGGTGATCACCAGCACGACCCCGGCGACCAGCAGGCCGATCGACTCGGAGCCGCCCTCGATCTGGGCGAACTTGTTGTACGCGTCGCCGCCGAAGGCCACGTCCAGCCCGGCCGCGCGGGCCGGTTCGGCCGCCGCCTCGACCGCGTCGCGCTGCCGGTCGGTGACGTCGGCGAGCTTGTGGTCGAAGGAGACCAGGGCGATCGTGACCCGGCCGTCCGGTGAGACGGCGCCGGTCGCGTACGGGTCGGGCACCGCGGCCACACCGGGGACGTGGGCGATCCGCTCGACGGCCTCGCCGACCGCCTCGGCCGCCTCGGGCGCGGTGGCGCCGCCGGGCGCGTGGGCGGCGAAGACGACCTGGGCGGAGGCGTGGCCCTGCGCCGGGAAGGTGTCCTTGATCCGGTCCAGGGTCGCCTGCGCCTCGGTTCCGGGCACCTTGAACTCGTCGCTGGTCTTGCCGGCGAAGGCACCGGCGGCCCCGCCGATCGCGATCAGCACGGCGATCCAGACGGCCAGGACGGCGCGCCGTCGCCGGAAGCAGAAGCGGCCCAGTCGGTACAGGTACGTGGCCATGGGCAGTCCCTCGGAGTCGGTCAGCGCAGGTCTCGCTCCACCGTACGCGCAAGTTTGTCGCATGACAAAGTCGCTCGACAGATGCAGCCGACCGGATCGCCCGACACGGTTGACCGACCATGGCGATACCCTGGCTGAATGGCTCATGTCCCCGCCTCCGAACGCCGCCCGCAGCTGATCCAGGCCGCCATCGACCTGATGGCCAGGGAGGGGATCGCCGCCGGCAGCACCCGGGCGATCGCGGCCGAACTGGGCGTGGCACAGGCGACGGTGCACTACACCTTCGGCACCAAGAAGGACCTCTACCGGGCCGTGATCGAGCAGCTGACCGCCGAGTTCATCGGCTACGTCCGCGACGCCTACCCCGGCGACGGCTCGTTCGCCGAGCAGGTCAGGACACTGGTCCACGCGCTCTGGGAGAGCTCGACCGGGCCGGACGGGCGCTGCCTGCTGCTCACCGAGTTCTCGGCGCTGGCGATGCGCGACCCCGACCTGCAGGAGATCATGCGGGGACTCCAGCAGGAGAGCGAGGGCACCGCGACCGAGATGATCACCGCGCTCGCCGAGGCGCACGGCCTGCAACTCGCCACGCCCGCCGAGGAGATCGCCGTCCACTTCCTGACCGGGTTCCACGGCCTGACCGACCGTTACCTGTCGCTGCGCGCCCCCGGCGAGCAGCCCGGCCCGGACACCCTGCGGGCCCTGGACGTCCTGGTGGCCACCGCGGTCGGGCTCTGCCTGGGCACGCCCGCCGACCTCCGGGCACCCGCGACCGACGGGAGCTGACGGCCGATCAGAAGCCGACGGCCGGGCGGGCGTTCAGGGCCGAACGGTCAGGAACCGACGATCCGGACCGGCAGGTCGAGCAGCACCTCGCGCAGCGCCGCCGCGAACCGCTCGAACTCGTCGCCGCGGGCCGAGCCCGGGCGGACGGCCAGGCCGATCCGGCGGCCGGGCGCCGGATCGGCGAAGCGGACGGCGGCCAGCCGGTCGGCGCGCCCGGCCTCGACGTCCAGCGCGGTGGCGGGCAGCAGGGTCACCCCGAGGCCGCCGGCGACCAGCTGGACCAGCGTGGACAGCCCGGCCGCACGGGTGGTCGAACCCGAAGGGTCGGCGCCGACCTCGCGACAGATGTCCAGCGCCTGGTCGCGCAGGCAGTGGCCCTCCTCCAGCAGCAGGACGTCCAGGTCGAGCAGCACGTCGCGCGGGACGTCGATCCGCCCGGCGAGCGGATGGCCGGGCGGGGTGATCAGGACGAAGTCCTCGTCGAAGAGCGGGATGTCCAGGGTCGGGGAGGCCCCGCCGGCCGGGAGCGCCAGCAGCAGGACGTCCAGGCGCCCCGAGGCCAGGCCCTCCAGCAGCGAGGGGGTGCGCTCCTCGTGGACGTGCGGTTCCAGCTCCGGGAAGCGGTCGCGGACCAGCCGCAGCACGGTGGGCAGCAGGTAGGGCGCGACGGTCGGGATGACGCCCAGGTGCAACGGCCCGGTGAACGGGCGGCGGGCGGCCTCGACCTCCTCGGTGAGCGCCTGCAGCGAGGCGAGCACCCGACGGGCGTGCCGGTGCACGCGCTCCCCCAGCGGTGTGACGATCACCTTGCGCGTCGTACGCTCGACCAACTGCGCGCCCAGCGACTCCTCCAGCGCCGCGACCGCGCCGGACAGCGCCGGCTGGCTCGTCCCGGTCGCCGCGGCGGCCTCCCGGAAGTGCCGGTGCTCGGCCACTGCCACGAAGGCCCGCAGCTGGGCGACGGTCGGGGTGCGCGGGCTGCGGACCGTGGCGCTCGTCACAGTCGGGTCGGCCTTGGCGGCGGCGCTGCGCCGGGAGCCCGGCCGCGACGTGGGGGATTCGGTACTGATAACAATCTCCGATCAGACACATCCAGTGTAGCTATTTCCCTGATCAGTCCACGATGTGGAATCGTGCTGGGTGTCCGGAATCCGGACAAAGCTCCCCTCATCTCACTTCAGGAGAAGCGAACGTGCTCACGATCGGTGACAAGTTCCCCGAGTTCGACCTCAAGGCCTGTGTCGACCTGGACGCCGCGAGCGCCTTCGCTGACATCAACCACAAGACCTACGAGGGCAAGTGGAAGATCGTCTTCTTCTGGCCGATGGACTTCACCTTCGTCTGCCCGACCGAGATCGCCGCGTTCGGCAAGCTGAACGACGAGTTCGCCGACCGTGACGCCCAGGTCCTCGGCGTCTCCGGCGACTCCGAGTTCGTGCACCACGCCTGGCGCAAGGACCACAAGGACCTGCGCGACCTGCCCTTCCCGATGCTGGCCGACATCAAGCACGAGCTGATGCGCGCCTGCGGCGTCGAGGCCGAGGACGGCACCGCCCAGCGCGCCGTCTTCATCGTCGACCCGAACAACGAGATCCAGTTCGTCATGGTGACCGCCGGTTCCGTCGGCCGTAACCCCAAGGAGGTCCTGCGGGTGCTGGACGCCCTGCAGACCGACGAGCTGTGCCCGTGCAACTGGAACAAGGGCGAGGACACCCTCGACGCCCAGGCCCTGCTGGCGGGCTGACCCATGGCTCTCGACGACCTGAAGGCCGCCCTCCCGGACTACGCCAAGGACCTCAAGCTCAACCTGGGCTCGGTCATCGGCAACTCCGACCTCCCGGCCCAGCAGCTCTGGGGCACCGTGCTGTCCTGCGCGATGGCCAGCCGCAGCGCCGGTCTGCTGCGCGAGCTGGAGCCGGAGGCCAAGGCCAACCTCTCCCCCGAGGCGTACACCGCTGCCAAGGGCGCGGCCGCGATCATGGGGATGAACAACGTCTACTACCGGACGCTGCACCTGCTCTCCGACAAGGAGTACAGCACGATGCGGGCCGGTCTGCGGATGAACATCATCGGCACCCCGGGCGTCGAGAAGGTCGACTTCGAGCTCTGGTGCTTCGCGGTCTCGGCCATCAACGGCTGCGGCCAGTGCCTCGACTCGCACGAGGCCGTCCTGCGCAAGGCCGGCGTCGAGCGCGAGGTCGTCCAGGCCTCGATGAAGATCGCCGCCGTCCTGCAGGCCGTGGCCGGCGTCCTCGACTCCGAGGCCGCCCTCGCCGCCGTCACCGCCTGACCCACCCGGCACCCGAGCGGGCCCCTCCCGGACTCACGTCCGCGAGGGGCCCGCCGCCGTTTCCCGGTGCTCTCGCTCCGCGCCGTCCTGCCGACGGCCCTGCTCCTGCCCGCGGCGGTCAGTCCGTGGCGGTCAGTCCGTGGCGGGCCGGCCGACCGGAGCCGGCTGAGCGACAGGGGTCGGCTGGGCGGCCGGGGCGGGGTGGGTGGCGGCGGTGCGTTCGGCGGCTTCGCGGGCGGCTTCGAGGGCGGTGAAGACGGCTTGGCCGGCCTCGTTGCGACGGCGGAGGTGGGTGATCACGGTGTTGGTGACGGCGATCAGCGGGACGGCGACGACCGCGCCGCCGATGCCGCCGATGATGCCGCCGGCCGCGACGCCGAGCACCACGCCCAGCGGGTGCACCCGGACGGCCCGGCCGAGGATCAGCGGCTGCAGGATGTGGCTCTCGACCTGCATCACCGCGATCAGCACCACCAGCACCATCAGCGCCGTCCACGGCCCCTGGGTGACGAGGGCGATCAGGACGGCGACGGTGCCGGTGACCAGTGCGCCGACCAGCGGGACGAAGGCGCCCAGGAAGATGATCACGGCCAGCGGCATCGCCAGCGGGACGCCCAGCAGGTCGATGCCGATCCCGATGCAGACCGCGTCGATGAAGGCCACGCACACGGTGCCGCGCACGTAGGCGGTGAGCGTCGCCCAGGCCTTCGGGCCGGCTCCGGCCATCGCGAAGCGGGAGTGCCGGGGCAGCCCGCGCAGCGCCCAGTTCCAGATCCGCTCGCCGTCGTAGAGGAGGAAGAAGGTGGTGAAGAAGGTCATCAGCAGCGCGGTCAGCACCTCGACGGCGATCTGCGCGCCGGTGATCGAGGCCGAGGTGAGCTGATCGGTGTTGGTGGTGATCGCCTTGGTGATCTGGTCGGCGAAGTCCTTGATCTGCTGCTGGGTCAGGTGCAGCGGCCCGGTGATCAACCAGTCCCTCAGCTGGTTGACACCGTCCTTGACCTGGGCGGTGACATCCGGCAGGTTGGTGCTCACCTGCCAGACCACGAACCAGCCGACCAGTCCGATCCCGGCCAGACCGCTCAGGAACACCACGCCGGCCGCCAGCGAGCGCGGCGCCCCCCGCCGGCGCAGCCAGGACACCGAGGGTTCCAGCAGCGCGGCGATCAACAGCGAGGCCAGCACCGAGAAGGCGACCAGCCGCAGCATGTCGACCACGTAGAAGACGACGTAGAGCGCGGCCCCGAGCAGCAGCAGCCGCCAGGTCGACTCGGCGGCCACCCGCAGGCCCCACGGCACCGCCTCGGCGGGGGTGGCGGGCCGACCCGGGTGGTACTCGCGGCCGAGCCCCCCGTGCGCGGCGGGTGCGGCCGGAGCCGGTGCGGCGGGCGCGGGAGCCTCGGCGGCCGGCGCCCCCGTCGGCACGGCCGGCGCCGGGGCGGAGGCGGGGGCGGGGTCGACCCGGGGGACCGGCACCGGGCCGGGCGCCTCGACGACCGGCACCTGCGCCTCGACGAGCGCGTGACCCTCCGTGAGCACGGGCACGGCGAGCTCGTGCGGGTCGGCCGCCATCGCGGCGCGCCTGCGCCGTTCGATCACGGCAGCCGCGCTCGCCACCACGGCCATGCCCTTGGCCACGGCCTTGAAGGCCTTTCCGCCCCGCGCCATCCTCGCTACCACCGATCCCCTGCCCGGTCCGCCGTGCCCGGCGGTACGCCGCGGGTCCCGCCGCGGCCGTCAGGGATGACGCTACCCGGCAAGGGTGCGGCGAGTCCGGCCGCCGGTCAGTTCGATTCGACGACCCGCTTCCGAGAACCAGGGCAAATCGTCATCTTCCCGGTGTTTCGGATGCACTTCGTTGGGGAGGAGTCGGGACGAGACCCCGGAGACCACAGCTCCGGAGGGCACCGAGAGCCAACCGCCGGCGGACCGGCCGGTGCGGGGAGCAACCAGGACCCCTCCCCGCGCCCCGCGTCCGCAACCAGGACCGCACCGCCCGAGAGCGCACTGGTCAGCGCAGCCCGGGCGGCGCGGTTCGTCTCTCTCCCGGGCTTTCTCCCAGGCCTTCTCCCGGCCTTCCTCCCGGCCGCTCGCCGGTTGCCCGGGGCACCGGAACGGCGACGGCCCCGGTCGCCCGCCCGGAAAGGGCGAGCGGCCGGGGCCGTACGGAGTGCACCGCCGCAGCGGCAGCCGCTCCTAGTACCAGCTGTGGGCCTGCCAGAACGACCAGGCGCCACAGGGGCTGCCGTAGCGGCTGTTCATGTAGTCGAGGCCCCACTTGATCTGGGTGGACGGGTTGGTGCGCCAGTCGGCACCGGCCGACGCCATCTTCGAGCCGGGCAGCGCCTGGACGAGGCCGTACGCGCCGGAGCTCTTGTTGGTCGCGGTGTAGTCCCAGCCGCTCTCGCGCTTCACGATCTGGCTGAAGCACTGGAACTGGGCG
>NZ_JBEORY010000043.1:0-71223 GCF_040302665.1 Kitasatospora sp. NPDC097691
ATGGGGAGTCGCGGAGCATAGCGCCGTGACCATGTCATGGTCAAGGTCTATCTTTTTTAGGTGTGGGAACCGTCACTCGCCGACGGCCGCGGCCGCCGACCGACGGCTACTTGTTGACGACCGTCAGCGGCAGCATCTTCTTGCCGGTGGGGCCGATCTGGATGTGGGTGTCCATCTGGGGGCACACGCCGCAGTCGAAGCACGGCGTCCAGCGGCAGTCGTCGACCTCGACCTCCTCCAGCGCGTCCTGCCAGTCCTCCCAGAGCCAGTCCTTGTCGAGGCCGCTGTCCAGGTGGTCCCAGGGCAGCACCTCCTCGTAGGTGCGCTCGCGGGTGGTGTACCAGTCGACGTCGACGCCGGTGCCGGCCAGGCCCTTCTCGGCGGACGCCATCCAGCGGTCGTACGAGAAGTACTCGCGCCAGCCGTCGAAGCGGCCGCCGTCCTCGTAGACCGCGCGGATGACCGCGCCGATCCGGCGGTCGCCACGGGAGAGCAGGCCCTCGACGATGCCCGGCTTGCCGTCGTGGTAGCGGTAGCCGATGTTCTTGCCGTACTTGCGGTCGCCGCGGATCGAGTCGCGCAGCTTGGCCAGACGGGCGTCGGTGGCCTCGGCGGACAGCTGCGGGGCCCACTGGAACGGGGTGTGCGGCTTGGGCACGAACCCGCCGATGGAGACGGTGCAGCGGATGTCGTTCTGGCCGGTGACCTCGCGGCCCTTCTGGATGACGTTCTTCGCCATCTCGCCGATCTGGAGCACGTCCTCGTCGGTCTCGGTCGGCAGGCCGCACATGAAGTACAGCTTCACCTGGCGCCAGCCGTTGCCGTACGCGGTGGCGACGGTGCGGATCAGGTCCTCCTCCGACACCATCTTGTTGATCACCTTGCGCATGCGCTCGCTGCCGCCCTCGGGGGCGAAGGTGAGGCCCGAGCGGCGCCCGTTGCGGGACAGCTCGTTGGCGAGGTCGATGTTGAAGGCGTCGACGCGGGTGGACGGCAGCGACAGGCCGATCTTGTCCTCGGTGTAGCGGTCCGCCAGACCCTTGGCGATGTCGCCGATCTCGGTGTGGTCGGCGCTGGACAGCGACAGCAGGCCGACCTCCTCGAAGCCGGTCGCCTTCAGCCCGCGCTCGACCATCTCGCCGATGCCGGTGATGCTTCGCTCCCGCACGGGGCGCGTGATCATGCCGGCCTGGCAGAAGCGGCAGCCGCGGGTGCAGCCGCGGAAGATCTCCACGGACATCCGCTCGTGCACCGTCTCCGCGAGCGGGACCAGCGGCTGCTTCGGGTACGGCCACTCGTCCAGGTCCATCACGGTGTGCTTGGACACCCGCCACGGAACGCCCGGGGCGTTCGGCACGACGCGGCCGATCCGGCCGTCGGCCAGGTACTCGACGTCGTAGAACCGCGGGACGTACACGCCGCCGGTGCGGGCCAGCCGCAGCAGCACCTCGTCGCGCCCGCCCGGGCGGCCCTCGGCCTTCCAGGCGCGGATGATCTCGGTGATGTCGAGCACGGCCTGCTCGCCGTCGCCGACCACCGCCGCGTCCAGGAAGTCCGCGATCGGCTCCGGGTTGAAGGCCGCGTGGCCGCCGGCGAGGACGATCGGGTCCTCGTCGGTGCGGTCCTTGGCCTCCAGCGGGATGCCGGCCAGGTCGAGCGCGGTGAGCATGTTCGTGTAGCCGAGCTCCGTGGAGAACGACAGGCCGAACACGTCGAAGGCCTTCACCGGGCGGTGGGCGTCCACGGTGAACTGCGGGACGTCGTGCTCGCGCATCAGCGCTTCGAGGTCCGGCCAGACGCTGTAGGTGCGCTCGGCGAGCACGCCCTCGCGCTCGTTCAGCACCTCGTAGAGGATCATGACGCCCTGGTTGGGGAGCCCGACCTCGTAGGCGTCGGGGTACATCAGCGCCCAGCGGACGTCGCAGGCGTCCCAGTCCTTGACGGTCGAGTTGAGCTCGCCGCCGACGTACTGGATCGGCTTCTGGACGTGCGGGAGGAGGGCCTCCAGGCGTGGGAAGACCGATTCGACAGTCATGTACTAGGAACCCTTACGACGTGATTCGGTGCCGCGAGTCGGCATGGGAGGGGTGACCCTCAAGGGTAGCCCAATCCGGGGATCGGCCCGTCTGCCCCGGAGCGCGGGCCCTCCGCACTCCGGCGCGACCCGGCCGTTGCGCACCCGCTCCGGTACGCGCAGTGCGCGCCCGCCGCCCCGCGCCGTCCGCCGTTGACACGCCCGGACGGCCCGTGCGGTACTGACAGGGCCCCGCCAAGAACCCCTGTGCCCCTTCCGGACAAGGGAGTTGGGTCGTACGCTCGGCCCTCGTCGGAGTTCCCCCGGCGCTGCCCTCTCCCTCCCCCCGCACACGGCCCAGTCCACCCTCACCAGGCCCGTCCCGTGTCCGCCCGGCCGCCGTCCCCGGCCCGCGGTGCCCCGTCCCCCGCCCGCACTCCGTGCCCGGCGGCGCACCGGCGTTCCCGCGCCCCGGCGGCCGTACGAGCCGTACGACCGGCGCAAGGAGAACCATGACCGACACCGGTCGGCGGATCCGCCCCCTCCGGCCCCTCGAGACCCGGCCGGCCCGCTACCCCACGCCGGCCCAGGCCGAGTGCGCCGCCCGGCGGCTCGCCCTGCGCCACCCGGACCGCTGCCGGCTGCGCGAGGTGGGCCGCTCCCGGGCCGGGCGCCCGCTGCTGCTGCTCTCGGTCGACCGCGGCCCGCGCGCCGTGCTCGTGGTCGGCGGTCCGCACCCCAACGAGCCGATCGGCACCGCCGGGGCGGTCCGGCTGGCCGAGCTGCTGCTGGACCGCCCCGCGCGCCCGGGAATCTCCTGGCACCTGCTGCTCTGCCTCGACCCGGACGGCGCCGCGCTCAACGCCGGCTGGCTGGACGGCCCGCTCACCATGCGCCGCCACTACGAGCACTTCTTCCGTCCGGCCTTCGAGGAACAGCCCGAACTGCTGCCCGCCCCCGGCACCGGCCGCCCGCCGATGCCGGAGAGCCTGGCGCTGACCGACCTCATCGACGAGTTGCGCCCGTTCCTGCAGTGCTCCCTGCACGGGGTGGACTTCGGCGGCGCCTTCGTCCAGCTCACCGGCCCGGTGCCCGGACTGGCCGAGCGCTTCGCCCGCTCCGCCGAACGGGCCGGACTCCCGCTCGACGTGGACTCCTACGACGCGATCGGCTGGGCCAGCCCCGCCCCCGGCACCTACCTGATGCCGACCCCGGACAGCACCGGGGTCTCCCGGGCGCTGCCGGACGAGCCCGAGCTCTCCACCTGGGCCTACGCCGCCCGGCTCGGCGCGGTCACCGCCGTCCTGGAGGTCCCGATGTGGGCCGTGGACGCGGTCGGCGACGCCCGCCCGCACCCGGCCGGGCCGCAGGCCCTCACCGCCGCCGCCCGCGACCTCACCGCGCGCGCCGAGGAGCTCACCTCCCTGCTCGCCCACGTCCCCGTGCACGGCCACGAGGCGTACGGCGCGCTGGTGCGCACCGCCGAGTTCAGCCTGGCGGTGGCGCCGCGGGTGGCGCAGGAGTGGCTGGAGCGCTGGCGCCCCGAGCCGCTTTCCTGCTCGCGGGTGACCACCGCCGGGCTGGTGGCGGCCCGGCTGCCGTTGCGGGCGGCGTCGATCCTGCTGCGCCTGCTCGCGGACGCCCGGGGCCCGGGCGCGGAGGCGGCCCGCGAGCGTGCCCGCGCCGTCGTCGCCGCCGGACTGGACGGGCTGCGCCACCGCTTCGGCGCCCGCTGGGTGCCGGTCCAGGAGCAGCTGGCGCACCAGACGCGGGCCGTCCTCACCGCCGCCGACTGCCTGCTCCAGACGACCTGAGGCGCCGTCGACCGTCCCGACTGCCCCCATCGCCGCCGATCGCCCCCGACCGCCGCCGTCGACCGTCGACCGCCGCCGACCGCCGTGCGGGCAGACGAAGGGGCCGGCCCGGGAGTCCCCGGACCGGCCCCGCCGTGCACCCGCTCAGGCCGCTATCGGCCGTTGGCTGCGAACCGCCTGGAGCAGCCCGACGGCCATCCAGTTCGCGAACATCGAGGACCCGCCGTACGAGACGAACGGCAGCGGGATGCCCGCGACCGGCATGATGCCCAGGCACATCCCGATGTTCTCGAAGGCCTGGAAGGCCAGCCAGGCGATGATCCCGGCCGCCACGATCGTGCCGTACAGGTCGGTCGCCTGCCGGGCGATCCGGCAGGCCCGCCACAGCACCACGCCGACCAGCAGGATGATCGCCAGCGCCCCGACGAAGCCCAGCTCCTCGCCGGCGACGGTGAACACGAAGTCGGTCTGCTGCTCCGGCACGAACTGCCCGGTGGTCTGCGTCCCGTGGAACAGGCCCTTGCCGGTCAGCCCGCCCGAGCCGATCGCGATCCGGGCCTGCGCGGTGTTGTAGCCGACGCCGTTCGGGTCCAGCTGCGGGTTGGCGAAGGCGGCGAAGCGGTCGATCTGGTACTTGCTCAGCAGCCCGAACTTCCAGATCGCCACGCACCCGGCAGCGCCCGCCACCAGCAGCCCGAGGACCCAGCGGTTCGCCGCGCCGGAGCCGAGCAGGATGCCCAGCACGATCGCGGCCATCACCATCACCGAGCCGGCGTCCGGCATCAGCAGCACTATGCCCATCGGCAGTCCGGCCCAGAGCAGGCCGCGGAACACGGCCCGGTGCGAGGGGAACTCCCGCTCCCCCGCGTCGACCTGGTCCGACAGCACGACCGCCATCGCCAGGACGATCCCGAGCTTCGCGAACTCGGCGGGCTGGATGGAGAAGCCGCCGCCGAGCTGGATCCACGAGTGCGCGCCGTTGATGGTCGAGCCCAGCGGGCTGAGCGTCGCCAGCAGCAGCACGATCACGCCGACGTACAGGAACGGCACGATGGTGCGGAAGCGGCGACTCCCTATCGCTATCACCACGGAGCAGAGCACCAGCCCGACCACGAAGTTCGTCAGGTGCCGGTACAGGAAGTACTGCGGGTCCCCGTGGGTGAGCGAGTCGCGTCCGCGGGTGGCCGACCAGACCAGCAGCGAGCTGCCGGCCGAGAGGGCCAGCGCGGCCAACAGCAGTATCCAGTCCAGCCGCCAGAGCGTGGAGTCCTTGGCGAGGGCCTTGGAGACCCCGTTGCGCTGCGGCGCCAGCCGCAGCTGCCGGTAGGAGCCGTAGGAGGTCATGCCCGTCCCCTTCCCGGGCCGCGGCCGGGTTCGAGCGCGGCGTCGGCCGCGGTGTACGACGCCTGGCGGTCGGTCGGCGGTGCCTGGTCGAGGTAGGCCGCCGGGGCCGGGTCGGCCTGCGCCGGGTCGAGCAGCGTGGTCGGCGTCGGCAGCGATGCGGCGGCCGCGGCGGAAACCGGGACCGGGATCGGGGCCGGGGCCGGGGCCGGGACCACGGTCGGCGCCGCGGGCTGGGCTGCAGCCTGGGCGGGCACGGCGGCCGAAGGGCCCGACGCACCGCCGGCCGGGGTCGAGCCGGCGGTGTAGGAGGCCGGCTTGATGATCGCGGTGCCGTCCGGGTTGAACTTCGGCAGCTCGGTCTGCGGCGCGGGCAGCAGCGCCTTGCCGTTGTCGACGTTGCCCTTGTCGTCCACGCCGTACAGCGCCTGGTAGATCCGGCGGACGGCGTCGCCGGAGCCGCCGGAGCCGGTGCCGCCCTGGCTTATCGTCATGATGACCGCGTAGTCCTTGCTGTACGTGGTCAGCCAGGAGGTGGTCTGCTTGCCCTCGACCTCGGCGGTGCCGGTCTTGGCGTGCAGCGCGATCTTGTCCTGCGGCCAGCCGGCCCCTGCGAACTTCCAGGCGGCGGTACCGCTGGTGATGACACCGGCGGTGGCCTGGTCGATGTAGCTGAGCAGCTTCTGGTCGCCGGGGAACTTGGCGTCCGCCTGCGGGGCGATCTCGCGCACGAGCTCACCGCTCGGGCTTATCACCGCCTTGGCGATGGTCGGCCGGTAGAAGGTGCCGCCGTTGGCCAGCGCCGAGTAGATCCGGGCCATCTGGACCGGGGTGACGAGGGTGTCGCCCTGGCCGATCGCGAAGTTGACGGCGTCACCGGCGCGCATCTGGTAGCCGTCGACGCAGTTCTCCCGCGCGATCTGGTCGGAGAAGCTGTTGCCGCCCTTCTTCGCCTGGGCGCACCAGGCGTCCTTGTTGTTGTCGAAGAAGGACTGCTTCCACTGGCGGTCCGGCACCCGGCCGGTCACCTCGGACGGCAGGTCGATGCCGGTCTTGGCGCCGAGGCCGAACTCATGGGCGGTCTTGAAGAACCAGTCGGCCGGCTCCTTCTTCGGCTTGATGCCGCCGTCCTTCAGCCACTGGTCGTTCGCGAGGCCGTAGAAGACGGTGTCGCAGGAGACTTCGAGCGCCTTCTCCAGCGTGATGGAGCCGAAGCTCTCGCTCTCGAAGTTCTTGAACTCGCGGCCGCCGATGGTCATGCTCTTCGGGCACGGGTAGGTGCCGTCCAGCGAGTAGCCGGCCTGCACGGCGGCGGTGGTGGAGACGACCTTGAAGGTCGAACCGGGGGCGGACTGACCCTGTATGGCGCGGTTCAGCAGCGGGAAGTTGGACTCCTTGCTGGTCAGCGACTGGTAGTCCTTGCCGCTGATGCCGCCCACCCAGAGGTTCGGGTCGTAGGTCGGGGCGCTCGTCATCGCGATGATCCGACCGGTGTGCACGTCCATCACGACGGCGGCGCCGGAGTCGGCCTCGTAGTTGCGGTTGGTGACCTTGTCGAAGGTGTTCCGGGCGTCCGACATGGCCTGGGCCAGGTTGTCCTCGACGACCTTCTGCACCCGGGCGTCGATGCTGGTGACCAGGTTGTCGCCGGTCTTCGGGGCGACGGCGCCGGCGGTGCCGATCACCCGGCCGAGGTTGTCCACCTCCAGCTTGGTGATGCCGGCGGTGCCGCGCAGGTCGCGGTCGTACACCGACTCCAGGCCTGCCCGGCCGATCTGGTCGGCCGGCAGGTAGCGGTCCAGGCCGCTCTTGTCGGCGGTCTTGCTGACCTCCTCGTCGGTGACCGGCGAGAGGTAGCCGAGCACCTGGGCCATGTTGGCGCCCTCGGCGCCGGTGTAGCGGCGCACGGCGGTGGGCTGCGCGGTGATCCCGGGGAAGTCCTCGCGGCGCTCCATTATCTGCATCGCCTGCTGAGTGGTCGCTTCCTTGGTGACCGGGATCGGCTGGTAGGGCGAGCCGTTCCAGCAGGGCTGCGGGGTCTTGGCGTCGCAGAGCCGGACCTTCTCCTGCACGTCCTTGGCGGGCATCCCCAGGACCTCGGCCAGCCGGGACAGCACCGCCTTGCCGCCGTCCTTCTGCTGCAGCAGGGAGGTGCGGCTGACCGAGACCACCAGCCGGGTCTCGTTGCCGGCCAGCACCCGTCCGGAGGCGTCCAGGATCTCGCCGCGGACGGCCGGCTCGACCACCTCACGGATGTGGTTGCCGGTCGCCTTGGCGGTGTACTCCTTGGCGTTGCGGATCTGCAGGTACCACAGCCGTCCGCCGAGGGTGGCGAGCAGCGACAGCACCAGGATCTGCAGCACCACCAGACGGATCGTCACCCGTCGGGTGCGGCCGGTCTCGGGGATGTTGCTCACGTCTCGTGCGCTCCAGGATGCGGGGGAGGTCGGGAGGTCGGGGCGGGACCGGTTACGGGCGGCGGGCGAAGCCGGGTACGCGCCGCTTCTTGTAGGAGGGGCCGGACGAGACCTCGCGGGTGGTGCGGTAGCGGGCCAGCGAGCCCAGGCCCGGGCCCGGGCCGCCCTGGTCGTCGTCGGCGGCGGCCACCGGGTCACGACCGAAGCGGCGGCCGAGCAGCATCACCAGCGGCACCACGAACGGCGCCAGCAGCAGGTCGTAGAGCAGGGCGCTGATCACCAGGCCGCCGAGGCCGACGTGCCGGGCGGCGGTGTCGCCGACGAGGGCGCCGACCAGGGCGTACAGCAGGGTGGAGGCGACCGCGGCGGCGCCCACCACCAGGAGCGCGCTGGAGACCGAGCGCTGGCGGCCGTGCTCGGGGCGCAGCAGTCCGGCGGCGTAGCCCATCAGGCAGAGCACCAGTGCGTAGCGGCCGATGGCGTGGTCGGAGGGCGGCGCGAGGTCGGCCAGCAGGCCGCCCGTGAAGCCGACGAGGCAGCCGCCGGTGGGTCCGTAGACCATAGCGAGGCCGACCACGACGAGCAGCAGTATGTCCGGGGTGGCTCCCGGGAGCTGGAGCCGGCCGAAGACGCTGACCTGGAGGATCAGGCCGAAGAGGATCAGGCCGACGGAGACGGGGATGCGGGCGAGGCGCATGGCTCAGTTCCCCCCATTGGGCTTGGCGGGCGGGGCGGCGGGCGCGGTGGCCGGGGCCTGGCCCGGGGCGGGCGCGGCGGGGGCCTGGCCCGGGGCGGGGGCCGGCGGCAGGACGGCGTCGCGCGGGTCGGCGCGCGGCGGCACGACCACCACGCCGACCAGGTCCAGCCGGGTGAACTGGACGAAGGGCTCGACCAGGACGGTCTTGGTCAGCTGGCCGGCGTTGGCCTGGACCTCGGTGACCTTGCCGACGGGGACGCCGGGCACGAAGGGGCGGCCGCTCTGCGAGCCGAAGGTGACCAGCCGGTCGCCGGGCTTGACCTGGGCCTTGCCGTTGAGCAGGGAGACCTTCATGGGGCTGTCGCCGCCGCCGGAGGCGAAGCCGATCTCGCCGGTGCCCTCCAGGCGGGTGCCGGCCGAGAAGCCGGGGTCGGAGGCGAGCAGCACGGTGGCGGTGGTCGGGCCGACGGTGGTGATCCGGCCGACCAGGCCCTGACCGTTGATCACGGTCATGTCGCGGGTGAGGCCGTCGTCGCTGCCGGCGTCGACGGTGATGGTCCAGGAGAAGCCCTGGGCCGGGCCGATGGCGATGACCTGGGCGGCCTTGACGGTGTATCCGCCGGCGCCGGCGGTGCGCAGCAGGTCGTCGAGTTGCTTGGTGCGTCCGGCGGCCATGTCGGAGGAGGCGAGCTTCTGCCGCAGTTCGGTGTTCTCGCGGGCGAGCTGGTCGGTGCGGCCGCTGTTGGTGGCGGCGTCCCGGAAGGCCCGGACGGTGTCGGCGACGGGGTCGACGACGGTGGCGGCGCCGCGTTCGACGGGGCCGAGGACGCCGGCGGCCGCGTGCCGGGCCGGGCCGAGCGGGGAGTCCTCACCGCCCTTGATGTCGACGGTGATCAGCGCGAAGGCGACGGCCACCAGCAGGATGAGCAGCAGCCGGCTCTCTCGTGTGTCCCTCACGGTGCTGGTACTGCCCCTTCGTACCTGGCGGCCGCCCGGGGCTGTGGGGCCCGGGCGGCTGCCCGTTCAGTCGTGTCGGATGTCGTGCTGCGTGGTGCTAACGGCGCGGCTGCGCGTCGAGTACCTGCTGGAGGGCCTCGAATTCCTCGACGCACTTGCCGGAGCCGAGCGCGACCGAGTCGAGCGGGTTCTCGGCGATGTGGATCGGCATGCCGGTCTCGCGGCGCAGTCGCTCGTCGAGGCCGCGGAGCAGGGCGCCGCCGCCGGTGAGCACGATGCCGCGGTCCATGACGTCGCCGGCCAGCTCGGGCGGGCACTGGTCGAGGGTGGTCTTGACCGCGTCGATGATCGAGTTGACCGGCTCGTCGATGGCCTCGCGGACCTCGGCGGCGGAGATGACGACGGTCTTGGGCAGGCCGCTGACGAGGTCGCGGCCGCGGATCTCGGCGTGCTCGTCCTTCTCGCCCTCCAGGCCGAAGGCGCTGCCGATGCTCATCTTGATCTGCTCGGCGCTGCGCTCGCCGAGGAGGAGCGAGTACTCCTTCTTGATGTGCTGGACGATCGCGTTGTCCAGTTCGTCGCCGGCCACTCGGATGGACTGGGCGGTGACGATGCCGCCGAGGGAGATGACGGCGACCTCGGTGGTGCCGCCGCCGATGTCGACGACCATGTTGCCGGTGGCCTCGTGGACGGGCAGGCCGGCGCCGATGGCGGCGGCCATCGGCTCCTCGATGATGTGCACCTGGCGGGCGCCGGCCTGCGAGGAGGCCTCGATGACGGCGCGGCGCTCGACGCCGGTGATGCCGGAGGGCACGCAGACGACGACGCGCGGGCGGGCGAGGTAGCGGCGGCGGTGGATCTTGAGGATGAAGTACCGCAGCATCCGCTCGGTGATCTCGAAGTCGGCGATGACGCCGTCCTTGAGCGGGCGGATGGCGACGATGTTGCCGGGGGTGCGGCCGATCATCTTCTTGGCCTCGGCGCCGACGGCGAGGATGCCACCGGTGTTGGTGTTCACCGCGACGACCGACGGCTCGTTCAGGACGATGCCCTTGCCCCTGACGTACACCAGCGTGTTGGCAGTTCCGAGGTCGATCGCCAAGTCGCGGCCGATGAACGACAGGTTGCTCGCCATGGGGTGTGGGTGCCTTCCCGGGCTCGGAGTTCATGGTGGGTGGACGACTGCGGGCGCCCACGCTTGGGCGGAGACCAGCTGAGCTGCCTTACCGGGCCCGTGAGTCGCGTCCATCGTAGTCACGCCGCGCGGTACGGACGTCGAGGTGGGGCATAGCGTCCATTGTCCGGAGCGTGATCGCTTCTCCGAGGATTGGGACGCCGTGTCGGCATCCCCAGTTCCCTATTTCACGATAAGAATGCCCCGGCCGGGCCAATGGTCCCGACCGGGGCAGTCCCGAGGTCCTCCGGGCGTGTCGCCCGGCCCGGCTCAGGCGTGCGCCGGGAAGAAGATCTTGATCTCGCGCTCGGCGGACTCCGGGGAGTCGGAGGCGTGGATCAGGTTCTCGCGGGTGATCGTCGCGTAGTCGCCGCGGATGGTGCCGGCCCCGGCCTCCAGCGGGTTGGTGGCGCCGGCCAGCATGCGGATGCCGGGCACGACCTCCTCGCCCTCGACGATCAGCGCGATCGACGGGCCGGAGGTCATGAACTCCAGCAGCGGCTCGTAGAACGGGCGGCCGACGTGCTCCGCGTAGTGCAGCTCCAGCGTCGCCCGGTCGAAGGTGCGCAGCTCGACGGCGGCGAGCTTCCAGCCGGCCTTGCGCTCGATGCGGCTGATGATCTCGCCCGCCAGGCCGCGGCGGACGGCGTCGGGCTTGAGCAGGACGAGAGTGCGCTGGGACACGGTGCGTCTCCTGGGGAATCGGTTCGGCAGACAGTCGGGTCGACGCGTGGGCCGACACGGCAGAGGTTACCTTGCGTACACGGCGTGTCGGTGCGCCAGTCCCGCCGCTAGGCGTGTACGGCGGCGGCCTCGGTGGCGGCGGTGCGGGCGGCCTTGAACTCGTCCACCTTGCGGCCGTAGTGCACCGAGCACCACCACAGTCCGGCGAAGACCACGCCGAGCCCGAACATGGTCGGCAGGATGAAGCCGCTGGCGATCAGTCCGACCTGCAGCACCCAGCCGATCTGCACCGCGCCGGGCCGGTTGATCATGCCGCAGAGCGCGATGCAGAGGGCCATCGCGATGCCGCTGACCGTCCAGATCTCCCCGCTGGAGACGTCAGTGAGCCGCATCGCGACCAGTGCCGCGAACATGATCAGCAACGCTTCGCCGATCAAGGTCGAGGAGCAGAGCGTCCTCATGTCACTTCCTCCCGAGCAGCAGGCGGGCCTCGCCCACCGTGATGACCGAACCGGTGACCAGCACCCCGGCGCCGCCGAGGTCGCCCTCCTCCTCGGCGAGGGTGACGGCGGCGGCGATCGCGTCGTCGAGGCGGGGCTCCACCTGGACGCGGTCCTCGCCGAAGACCTCGACCGCGAGGGCGGCGAGCTCGTCGACGTCCATCGCGCGGTGCGTGGAGTTCTGGGTGATGACGACCTCGGCCAGGATCGGCTCGAAGGCCTCCAGCACGCCGGCCACGTCCTTGTCCCCGGAGGTGCCGATCACGCCCACGAGCCGGGTGAAGCCGAAGGACTCGGTGAGCGCGGCGACGGTGGCGCGGGCGCCGTGCGGGTTGTGCGCGGCGTCCAGGACGATCGTGGGGCTGCGGCGGACGACCTCCAGACGACCCGGCGAGGAGACGCCGGAGAAGCCCTGGCGGATCTTGTCGACGTCGAGCCGGCCGCCGCGGGCGCCGCCGACCCCGAAGAAGGCCTCGACCGCGGCGAGCGCGAGCGCCGCGTTGTGCGCCTGGTGCTCGCCGTGCAGCGGGATGAAGACGTCCTCGTACTCCTCGCCGCCGAGTCCGCGCAGCGTCACCAGCTGGCCGCCGACGGCGAGTTCGCGGCGGATCACGCCGAACTCCATGCCCTCGCGGGCGACCGTCGCGTCGACCTCGACGGCGCGGCGCAGGATGGTCTGGGCGGCGTCCAGCTGCTGCTGGGCGACGACGGCGACGGCACCGGACTTGATGATCCCGGACTTCTCGACGGCGATCTCGCCGGTGGTCTCGCCGAGCTTGTCGGTGTGGTCGAGGCCGATCGGGGTGATCACGGCGACGGCGGCGTCGATGACGTTGGTGGCGTCCCAGGAGCCGCCCATGCCGACCTCGACCACGGCGACGTCCACGGGTGCGTCGGCGAAGGCGGCGTAGGCCATGCCGGTCAGCACCTCGAAGAAGGACATCGGCACCGGCTGCGCCGCGTCGACCATCCGCACGTAGGGCTCGATGTCGCGGTAGACCTCGACGAAGCGCTCGGGGGCGATCGGGGCGCCGTCCAGACTGATCCGCTCGGTGACGGACTCCACGTGCGGGCTGGTGTAGCGGCCGGTGCGCAGCTCGAAGGTGTTGAGCAGTTGCTCGATCATCCGGGCGGTGGAGGTCTTGCCGTTGGTGCCGGTGATGTGGATGGAGGGGAAGGACCGCTGGGGCTGGCCCAGGATGTCCATCAGCGCCTCGATGCGGTCGAGCGAGGGCTCCAGCTTGTTCTCCGGCCAGCGCTCGGAGAGTTCCATCTCGACGTCGCGCAGGGCGTCGCCGGTGCCGCCGTCGGCGGGGCGGATGGTGTACGGGTTCGGGTCGGCCTTGTCGCTCACGACCACAGTCTACGGAGCGCTGGCGGGGCGTTCTCACAGGGTGAGGGCGGTGGTGAGAACGACCACTTTGCCCCGGCTTTGCCTGCCGCTTCCAGTTTGATCCCTTTACTATCTATTTAGCGAGTTCGACCCGCAATGAAGCATCGATTCGCAGCCGATAGGAGCCGCCAACCTTTGATCACGAGGAGCACTGCGCCATGCCCGACGCCCTGCACGACTGGATCACGCTTCGCCAGGACGCCGTCGTCCGGGTCGCCGGACTGATCTCCCTGGCCCTCGTGGGCTACATGGCGCTCGTCTTCGGACGCTTCCTCGTGTACTGGGCCGGCTCCCGCCACGCGTACCTGCGCAACCGGCCCGCCGAGCCCGGCGACCCCGCCGCCTTCCGGTGGCACCTGGTGATCCCCTGCCGCGACGAGGAGGCCGTGGTCACCCAGACCCTGGACGGCCTGCGGGCCAGTGCGCCCGAGGCCCACCTGTGGGTGATCGACGACGACAGCGAGGACGCCACCCGCGAACTCGTGCTCGCCGCGGCCGCCCGCGACCCGCGCGTCCACCTCGTCCAGCGTCGCCGCCCGCACGCCCGGATCGGCAAGGGCGCCGCCCTCAACGCCGCCTACCGGGAGATCTCCGCCTGGCTCCCCGCGGACACCGACCGCTCCCGCGTGGTGATCGGCGTGGTCGACGCCGACGGGCAGCTCGACCCGGGCACCCTCGCCCAGGTCTGCAACGACAAGGCCCTCGGCCGCCCCGACACCGGCGCCGTCCAGATCGGCGTCCGGATGCGCAACGCCGACGACGAACGCCCGCTGCCCGGCCGCGGCCGCACCGCCAACGCCCTCGCCCGCGCGCTCGTGCGGATGCAGGACGTCGAGTTCCAGGCCAACAACGCCGGCATGCAGCTGCTGCGCCGCCGCACCGGCAGCGTCGGCCTCGGCGGCAACGGCCAGTTCGTCCGGCTCACCGCCCTCGACTCGCTGACCGCCGAGGAGGGCCGGGCCGGGCGCCCGTGGCCCGAGCGCGCACTGCTGGAGGACTACGAGTCCGGCCTCGACCTGCGCCTGGCCGGCTGGCGGCTCACCCACGTCACCGAGACCCAGGTCTCCCAGGAGGGCCTGGTCTCGCCGCGCCGCTTCCTCACCCAGCGCACCCGCTGGGCCCAGGGCAACATGCAGTGCCTGCGCTACACCGGCCGGGTCCTGCGCTCCCCGCACTACACCCGGGCCGGCAAGGCCGAGGTGATGTACACCTTCCTGCAGCCCGTGGTCTGCGTGCTGCTGGTGCTGCTGTTCCCGCTCTCGCTCGGGATCACCGCCGCCGGACTGGTGCTCTTCCCCGCCGAGACCGCCGACTTCCAGCTCAGGTTCGGCCCGTGGATGCTGCTGGTCTTCGTGCTCGCCACCCTGCCGATGGTGTTCTGGGGCCTCGCCTACCGCAAGGCCGTCCACCCCGACCGCAGCCGGCTCACCGGACTCCTCTGGGGCGTCCTGGTGTGGCTCTACGCCTACCACCTCTTCGTGGTCGCCGCCCGGGCCGCCGTCCGGCTGCTGCTCGGCCGCAACGGCTGGGCCAAGACCCGCCGCAACGCCGAGAAGGTCGCCGTCGGCGCCCCCACCGCGCTCGAATCCTGAGCCGCCCCTCCCCCGCGCTTTCCTCCCCACGCCCCCGGAGCCCCCGCATGAGCACGTGCCTGCCCCCGTCCAGCGTCGCCGTCGTCCTCGGGACCCGCCCCGAGCTGGTCAAGCTCGCCCCGCTGATCCACGAACTCGGCGACGCCACCCGGCTGGTGCACACCGGCCAGCACTGGGACGAGGCGATGTCCGGCCGGTTCCTGCGCGACCTGGGCCTGCCCCGGCCCGAGCTGCTCACCGGCGTCGGCGGCCGCCCCCGGGCCGGCCAGATCGCCCGGTCCCTGGGCCAGCTGGACGCCGCCTTCGCCGAGAACCGCCCCGCCGCCGTGGTCGTCCAGGGCGACACCAACGCCACCCTCGCCGGGGCGCTGGCCGCCAACGCCCGGGAGATCCCGCTGGTCCACGTCGAGGCCGGGCTGCGCAGCTTCGACCGGGCGATGCCCGAGGAGCACAACCGGGTGATGGTCGACCACGTCTCCGACCTGCTCTGCGCCGCCACCGACGACAACGTGGCCAACCTGCGCGCCGAGTCCCTGGCCGAGGACCGGATCGAGCTCACCGGAAACACCGTCGTCGAGGTGGTCCGCCGCCGGCTGCCGGACAGCGCCGCCCGCGCCGCGCTGCTCGCCGCGCACGGGCTGCGCCCGGACGGGTACGTGCTGGCCACCGTGCACCGCCCGGAGAACACCGACACCGCCGAGGCGCTCGGCGCCGTGCTCGCCGAGCTGGACCGGATCGCCCGGGCCGGCACCCCGGTGCTGTTCCCAATGCACCCGCGCACCCGCGCCGCCGTCGAGCGCTTCGGCCTGGACGGCCTGCTGGAGCGCCTGGCCGTCACCGGCCCGGTCGGCTACGGCGACTTCCTGGGCCTGGCGAGCCACGCGGCGCTGCTGGTCTCCGACTCCGGCGGCGTGCAGGAGGAGTGCACCGTGCTCGGCCGGCCGTTGCTGGTGGTGCGCCGCTCCACCGAGCGCCCGGAGGCGGTGGCGGCCGGATTCGCCGCACTGGTGCAGCCCGGTGAGGAACTGGGCGAGCTGGCCCGCGCCTGGCTCCGCGACACCCCCGAGCGCCTCGCCCGGCTCGCGGCCACCCCGAGTCCGTACGGCGACGGCCTGGCCTCCGCCCGGATCGCCGCGCTGACCGCCGCGCTCGCCGGGGCCGCCGGGTCCACCGCGGCCGAGGCGGCGCTGCTGGCGGCCTGAGGCACCGACGGCCTGGATCGGGTCAAGTCTCCGTCAGCAAAGGGGACTTGACCCGATCCAGGCCCGCGTGCACCGTCGGCACCCCGGCCGCACCGCCGGGTCAGACCCCGGCCCGGGCCTCCGGAACGAGGGCGGCGGCGCCGTGCCGGCGGCGCAACTCGGAGGTGATCTCGGCGAGTTCGCCCTCGGGCAGCAGCGGCAGCATCATCGCCACGCCCTGCAGCAGACCGCCCAGCAGGAAGGTGGTGTCGGCCGTCGAGGCGACCAGCCCGCGAACCTCGGCCACCTCGCCGGCCGCCACCGCCTCGATCAGCCGGGCGGCGTCGGCGCTCTCCTCGTCCACCGCGACCGCGCCGGTGTCGGCCGGAGCACGCCGGGCCATCGACCGCAGCACCCGGTCGCCCACCTCGGGGGCGTAGGCCTTGCGGACGGCCTCGGCGGCGATCCAGGCGAGCAGGGTGGTCACCTCGCGCTCGGACTGTTCCGCGAGCAGCATTTCGAGCTCGTGGTCGAACGCGAGCTGGTTGCCGTGCCGAAAGGCGAGCAACAGGGTCGCCGCCCTGGCCTTGGCCTCCTCGACCACCTCGGCAGGCAGTTCGTCGGCCAACTCCTCGGTCACCACCACGCCGTGCCCTCCCGTCGTCGCCCCATCGGGAACACCCCGCAGGAACGCTCAGCAGAAACGCCCTTCGGAAACTCCGTGCACACCGTACACATCCGACCTGCAAACTTCCGCGAACGCGCGCGGGCAAGACCGGAATCAATTCGCTCGGAATAGGACCTCACCCGGTCCAGGATGAATATTCGCCGGAAGGGAGCAATGTTGCTGCGCTATTAGGCGTAATGAAAGCGGCCCCCGACGCGGCGCCGGACGCGGAACCCGCGGAACCCGCGAAACGCCGAGGGGCCGCACCCCGCGCGTCGCGGAGTGCGGCCCCTCCCGGGCCGGTACGGGCTCAGCCCTGCGGCAGCGCCGCGAGCTGGGCGGTGATCCGGGCGATGTCCGCGTCCGCGGCCTCCTGGCGGCCCTTGATCTTGGCGACCACCTCGTCCGGCGCCTTGGCGAGGAACGCCTCGTTGCCGAGCTTGGCGGTGGTCTGGGCCTTCTCCTTCTCGGCGGCCGCGAGGTCCTTGGCGAGGCGCTTGCGCTCCGCCGCGACATCGATGGTGCCGGAGAGGTCCAGCGCCACGGTGGCACCGGCCACCGGCAGCGAGGCGGTGGCCGAGAAGCCCTCCTCGGGCGCGGTCAGCCGCAGCAGCGAGCGGATCGCGTCCTCGTGGGCGGCCAGCGCGGTGCCGGCCAGCTCCAGCCGGGCCGGGACGCGCTGGCCCGGCTTGAGGCCCTGGTCCGTGCGGAACCGGCGGACCTCGGTGACGACCTGCTGCAGCGTGGCGATCTCCGCCTCGGCCGCGGCGTCGCGGAAGCCGCTGTCCTTCGGCCAGTCCGCGATGACCACGGACTCGGCGCCGGTCAGCGTGGTCCACAGGGTCTCGGTGACGAACGGCACGATCGGGTGCAGCAGGCGCAGCGTGACGTCCAGGACCTCGCCGAGCACCCGGCGCGCGGCGTCGGCCTGCGGGCCGCCCTTGGCCAGGGTGGTCTTGGAGAGCTCGACATACCAGTCGAAGACCTCGTCCCAGGCGAAGTGGTACAGCGCCTCGGAGAGCTTGGAGAACTGGTAGTCCTCGTACAGCCCGTCCACCTCGGCGACGGTGCTGTTGAGGCGCGACAGGATCCAGCGGTCGGCCGCGGTCAGCTCCTCCGGCGCGGGCAGCGGGCCCTCGACGGTGGCGCCGTTCATCAGCGCGAAGCGGGTGGCGTTCCAGATCTTGTTGGCGAAGTTGCGGGCCGCCTGGACCCAGTCCTCGCCGATCGGCACGTCGACGCCCGGGTTGGCACCGCGCGCCAGCGTGAAGCGCAGCGCGTCGGAGCCGTACTTGTCCATCCAGTCCAGCGGGTTGACGACGTTGCCGAAGGACTTCGACATCTTCTTGCCGTTCTGGTCACGGACCATGCCGTGCAGCGCGATGGTGTGGAACGGCGGGGTGCCGTCCATCGCGTAGAGGCCGAACATCATCATCCGGGCGACCCAGAAGAACAGGATGTCGTAGCCGGTGACCAGGACGGAGTTCGGGTAGAACTTCGCGAGGCTGTCGGTCTGCTCCGGCCAGCCGAGCGTGGAGAACGGCCAGAGGCCGGAGGAGAACCAGGTGTCCAGGACGTCGGTGTCCTGGTGCCAGCCCTCGCCGGTGGGCGGCTGCTCGTCGGGGCCGACGCAGACGACCTCGCCGTTCGGGCCGTACCAGACCGGGATGCGGTGGCCCCACCACAGCTGGCGCGAGATGCACCAGTCGTGCAGGTTGTCGACCCAGTCGAAGTACCGCTTCTCCATCTCCTGCGGGTGGATCTTGACCTTGCCGTCGCGGACCGCGTCGCCGGCGGCCTCGGCCAGCGGGCCGACCTTGACCCACCACTGCATGGACAGCCGCGGCTCGATGGTGGTCTTGCAACGCGAGCAGTGGCCCACCGAGTGGACGTACGGGCGCTTCTCGGCGACGATCCGGCCCTCGGCGCGCAGCGCGGCGACGATCGCCGAGCGGGCCTCCAGGCGGTCCAGTCCGAGGAAGGGGCCGTGCGCGGTGATGACGGCGTGCTCGTCCATGACCGCGATGTTCGGCAGGCCGTGGCGCTGGCCGATCTCGAAGTCGTTCGGGTCGTGCGCGGGCGTCACCTTGACGGCGCCGGTGCCGAACTCCGGGTCGACGTGGGCGTCGGCGACGATCGGGATCCGACGGCCGGTCAGCGGCAGCTCGATCTCGGTGCCGACCAGGTGCTTGTAGCGCTCGTCCTCCGGGTGGACGGCGACCGCGGTGTCACCCAGCATCGTCTCGGCGCGCGTGGTGGCGACGACGATGGAGTTCTCGCCCTCGCCGTAGCGGATCGAGACCAGCTCGCCGTCGTCGTCCTGGTACTCCACCTCGATGTCGGAGATGGCGGTCAGGCAGCGCGGGCACCAGTTGATGATGCGCTCGGCGCGGTAGATCAGCTCGTCGTCGAAGAGCTTCTTGAAGATGGTCTGGACGGCCTGGGACAGGCCCTCGTCCATCGTGAAGCGCTCACGGGACCAGTCGACGCCGTCGCCCAGGCGCCGCATCTGGCCGGAGATCTGGCCGCCGGACTCCGCCTTCCACTTCCAGACGCGCTCGACGAAGGCCTCGCGGCCCAGGTCGTGGCGGGACTTGCCCTCCTTGGCGAGCTCGCGCTCGACCACGTTCTGGGTGGCGATGCCGGCGTGGTCCATGCCGGGCTGCCACAGCGCCTCGTAGCCCTGCATGCGCTTGCGGCGGACCAGGGCGTCGATCAGCGTGTGCTCGAAGGCGTGGCCCAGGTGCAGGCTGCCGGTGACGTTCGGCGGGGGGATGACGATGGTGAACGGCGGCTTGTCACTCTTCGCGTCGGCGCTGAAGTACCCACGCTCCACCCAGCGCTCGTACAGCTCGCCCTCTACGTCCGCGGGGGTGTAGGTCGTCGGGAGGGTTGCTGCTTCGTCCCCGGCGGAGGTGCTCACGGGGCGCTGGTTCGTCGTGTCGGTCACGACGCACAGTTTACGTAACCGGGGGGGCGGGTTACGAACCGCTTTCGGTCCGCGGACGCGCCACGCCCGAACGGGCCCGCGTCCGGCACCGTGCGGTAGCGTGCCCGGGCACTCGTCCGGTTGACCGGACGTGCACGGAACGACTCCACACCGAGACAGGCCGCGGGTGCGGCGGGGGAGCACAGACGCAGATGTACGGCCAGGGACAGCAGTATCCGCAGGGACAGCCGCAGCCTTACGGGGGCCAGCCGCCGTACGGCCAGCCGCCGCAGCAGCCGTACGGCGCCCCGCAGCCCCAGTACGGCTACCCGCAGCAGCAGCCCTACGGCGCGCCGCAGCAGCCGTACGGCGCACCACAGCAGGCCCCGTACGGCCAGCCGGGCTACCCGGCGGCCCCGCCGTCGAAGGGCAAGGGCGGCCTCGTGATCGGCCTGGTGATCGGCGCCCTGGTGCTGGGCGGCGGCGGCTTCGCCGCGTGGAAGTTCCTCGGCGGCAGCGACTCGGGCGGCAGCTACAAGATCTCCACCCCGCAGAGCCTCCCGGACGGCTACACCCAGAAGTCGGCCAAGGAGGAGGCGGTCGACCCGTCCAAGCCCGACGCGAAGGACGCCGGCAAGTACGGCAGCGACCTCACCGTCGTGGTCGCCAGCTACAGCAAGGGCGGCGACGCGACGGACGGCCTCTCGGTGGCCGGCCTGTACGGGACCATCAACGACCCCGACCAGATCATCGAGGACTCCAAGAAGGGCGGCACCGGCCTCACCTGGACCACGCCGCTGGCCGACTTCCCGGCACAGGACAGCCACAGCTCCTCGGGCCGGCTGGCCTGCGGCGTCTACTCGCTGCTGGCCGGCAAGACCCAGTCCGCGGTCTGCATCTGGGCGGACAAGTCGACCTACGCCCGCGTGACCTTCACCAAGGTCAGCCTCAGCGCGACCGGGGGCACCGGCGGCTCGGCCCTCACCCCCTCCCAGGCCGCCGACAAGACCCGGGCGATCCGCGACGCCATGAAGGTCGCCAAGTAGCGTCCGCCGCCACGCCGCCACGCGAAGGGGCCCCGCACCGGATCCGGTGCGGGGCCCCTTCGTGTGACGGCCTCGGGTCAGGCGCTCTTCTCGCGGCGCTCGCGCTTGATCATGTCGCGCGGGACGAGGGTGGGGATGGCGTGCTTGGAGACCACGTCCCCGGTGACCACCACGCGGGCGACGTCCTGGCGCGAGGGGACCTCGTACATCACGGACATCAGCACCTCCTCCATGATGGCCCGCAGCCCGCGCGCGCCGGTGCCGCGCAGGATCGCCTGGTCGGCGATTGCCTCCAGCGCGTCCCGGGAGAACTCCAGCTCCACGCCGTCGAGTTCGAAGAGCTTGCGGTACTGCTTGACCAGCGCGTTGCGCGGCTCGGTGAGGATCTGAAGCAGCGCCTCGCGGTCCAGGTTGTGGACGCTGGTGATCACCGGCAGGCGGCCGATGAACTCGGGGATCATGCCGAACTTCACCAGGTCCTCGGGCATCACCTGGCGGAAGTGGTCGCTGGCGTCCGACTCCCGCTTGGAGCGGATGTTGGCGCCGAAGCCGATGCCCTTGGCACCCGCGCGGCCCTCGATGATCCGCTCCAGGCCGGCGAACGCACCGCCGACGATGAACAGCACGTTGGTGGTGTCGATCTGGATGAACTCCTGGTGCGGGTGCTTGCGCCCGCCCTGCGGCGGCACCGAGGCGGTGGTGCCCTCCAGGATCTTCAGCAGGGCCTGCTGCACGCCCTCGCCGGAGACGTCCCGGGTGATCGACGGGTTCTCGCTCTTGCGCGCGACCTTGTCGATCTCGTCGATGTAGATGATCCCGGTCTCGGCCTTCTTGACGTCGTAGTCGGCCGCCTGGATCAGCTTGAGCAGGATGTTCTCGACGTCCTCGCCGACGTAGCCGGCCTCGGTCAGCGCGGTGGCGTCCGCGATCGCGAACGGCACGTTGAGCATCCGGGCCAGGGTCTGCGCCAGCAGCGTCTTGCCGGAGCCGGTGGGGCCCAGCAGCAGGATGTTGGACTTGGCCAGCTCGATGGCGTCCTCGCGGCCGTTGCCGCCGCTGCGGCCCGCCTCGCCGGCCTGGACGCGCTTGTAGTGGTTGTAGACGGCTACCGACAGCGCCTTCTTGGCGAGGTCCTGGCCGACCACGTACTGGTCCAGGAACTCGTAGATCTCGCGGGGCTTCGGGAGCTCCTCGAAGCGCACCTCGGAGGTCTCGGCGAGTTCCTCCTCGATGATCTCGTTGCACAGGTCGATGCACTCGTCGCAGATGTACACGCCTGGGCCGGCGATCAGCTTCTTCACCTGCTTCTGCGACTTGCCGCAGAACGAGCACTTGAGCAGGTCGCCACCGTCTCCGATGCGTGCCACGAGGTGCTTCCCCTTCGCCAGGGGCCCCGCAGGGGTTCCGGGGCCTGGTGCTGTGGACCGCCAACGCCGACGGCGCTCGGTCTCGCTATCCGACGGTACTCTGCCGGGCCCTTGATTCCGTCCTCTTCGCCAGGTCTGCCCTACGCCCTGGGCGAATTGATACCGAACAGATGCCGTGGCACGGGCCCGCCGATGGGTTGGGGCGGGACGCGCACCAGGGGTGCGCGTCCCGCCCCGACGGGGCCCTCCCGCCCCTCGGGGCGCGGAGGGAGCCGACCTCAGGAGGTCAGCGAGGTCTTGCGGGTGGAGATGATCTGGTCGATCAGGCCGTACTCCGCGGCCTCCTCGGCGGTGAGGATCTTGTCGCGCTCGATGTCCTCGCGCACCTGCTCCACCGACTTGTTGGAGTGCTTGGAGAGCATCTCCTCCAGCTGCTCGCGCATCCGGAAGATCTCCTTGGCCTGGATCTCCAGGTCGGACACCTGACCGCGGCCGGTCTCGGTGTACGGCTGGTGGATCAGGATCCGGGCGTTCGGCAGCGCCATCCGCTTGCCGGGGGTGCCGGCGGCGAGCAGCACTGCCGCGGCGGAGGCCGCCTGGCCCATGCAGACCGTGGTGATGTCCGGCTTCACGTACTGCATCGTGTCGTAGATGGCCGTCAGCGCCGTGAACGAGCCGCCGGGCGAGTTGATGTACATCTGGATCTCGCGGTCCGGGTCCATCGACTCCAGGCACAGCAGCTGCGCCATGATGTCGTTCGCCGAGACGTCGTCGACCTGCGAGCCGAGGAAGATGATGCGCTCCTCGAACAGCTTGGCGTACGGGTCGTACTCGCGGATGCCCTGCGTGGTGCGCTCGACGAAGCGCGGGACGATGTAGCGGCCCTCGGCGCGCATGTCCTCGACGCGGGCCTGGGCGGCCGACAGGCTGGGGATGTTCATGGGGATTCTTGTCCTCCGGGGCGTTGGGGCAGTGGTCTCGTTGGCCGGGCCGAGGCTCAGGCGCCCGTGCCGCCGCCGCCGGGAACGTCCGCGGCGCTGTGCATGATCGCGTCGATCAGGCCGTACTCCAGGGCCTCCTCCGGCGTGAACCAGCGGTCGCGGTCGGAGTCCCGGGTGATCTGCTCGAAGGACTGGCCGCTGTGGAACGCGATCAGCTCGGACATCCGCTTCTTGGTGCGGAGCAGCTGCTCGGCCTGGATGCGGATGTCGGTGGCGGAGCCGCCGAGGCCCGCGGAGGGCTGGTGCATGAGGATGTTGGCGTTCGGCAGCGAGAAGCGCTTGCCCTTGGCACCGGCGGTCAGCAGGAACTGGCCCATCGAGGCGGCCATGCCCATCGCGATGGTGACGACGTCGTTCTTGATGTACTGCATGGTGTCGTAGATCGCCATGCCGGCCGAGATCGAGCCGCCCGGGGAGTTGATGTAGAGGAAGATGTCCTTTTCCGGGTCCGCGGCCAGCAGCAGCAGCTGGGCGGTGATCTTGTTGGCGATGTCGTCGTCGACCTGCTGGCCGAGGAAGATGATCCGCTCGTTGAGCAGCCGGTTGTAGACCTGGTCGCCAAGGCCGCCGAGCACGTCACCAGCGGCGGCGTGCGGCGCCATCGGGCCAGGCATCTGCATCTGCGGGAACGTCACTTAGCCACCTGCTCAGTCGATTTGGAGGGCCGTTCCGCGGCTCTCACGATGTCGCACAGCTTCCGGGTATCACGTCGTGATTGTTGCTGTCCAAGGACCCTAACGCGCACGCCCGGCCGCAGAATCCCTCACGCAGAACTGTTCGCTGTGAGCGCAGGGTCGTGGCGTCCCGCGGGCGGGAAGACAGCGGGCCCGGACACCATGACGGCGTCCGGGCCCGCTGCGTGCCTCAGGGGGCTGCCGGGGCTCAGGCCTCGGTCTTCTCCTCGGAGGTCTCCTCGGCGGCGGCCTCGACGGTCTCGCCCGTCTCGTCCTCGTCGTCGAAGTTGATCTCGTTGCCCTCGGTGTCGACGACCTTGGCGGCCTCGACCACGGTGGCCAGCGCCTTGCCGCGGGCGACCTCGCCGACCAGCATCGGCACCTGGCCGCCCTGGACGACCTGCTGCGCGAACTGGTCGGGGGTGAGACCCGAGCCGGCGGCGCGGCGGATGAGGTGCTCGGTCAGCTCCTCCTGGTTAACACCCAGCTCCTCGTTGGCGACGATCTGGTCCAGGACGAACTGGGTCTTGATGCCCTTCTTCGCCTGCTCCTCGATCTCCGCGTCCCACTCCTCGCGGGACTTGCCCTGGGTCTCCAGGTAGGTGTCGATGTTCAGGCCCATCGGCTCCAGCTGGTGGTGCTCGACGTTGTGCTTGCGGGTCTCGATCTCGTCCTTGAGGAGCTTCTCCGGGTACTCGATCTCGACCAGCGTGAGCAGGGCGTCCAGCACCTTCTCCTGGGCCTGGGTGGCCTGGTCGTACTCCTTCATGCGCTCCAGGCGCTTGCGGGAGTCGCCGCGCAGCTCCTCCAGGGTGTCGAACTCGCTGGCCAGCTGGGCGAACTCGTCGTCCAGCTCGGGCAGCTCCTTCTCCTGGACGGCGGTGACGGTGACGGTGACCTCGGAGGTCTTGCCCGCCTGGGTGCCACCCTTGAGCTCGGTCTCGAAGGTCTTCTCCTCGCCGGCGGACAGGCCGATGACGGCCTCGTCGATGCCGTCGATCAGGCGGCCCGAGCCGATCTCGTAGCTGACGCCGGTGGCGGTGCCGTCGTCCGGCACCTCGCCGTCGACCTTGGCGACGAGGTCGACGACCACGATGTCACCGGCGGCGGCGGCGCGCTCGACGTCCTTGACCGAGGAGAAGCGCTCGCGCAGCTGCTCCAGGGACTTCTCGATGTCCTCGTCGGAGACGGCGATCGGGTCGACCGTCACCTCGATGGAGGAGAACTCCGGCAGGGTGACCTCGGGACGAACGTCGACCTCGGCGGTGAACTTCAGGTCACCACCGTCGGCGATCGTCTCGACACCCTCGATGTTGGTGATGTCGGGCTGGCCGAGGACCTCGATCTTGCCCTCGTCGACGGCCTGCGTGTAGAAGCGCGGCAGGGCGTCGTTGACGGCCTCCTCCAGCACGGCACCACGGCCGAAGCGCTGGTCGATGACGCGAGCCGGGATCTTGCCCTTGCGGAAGCCCGGAACCGTGACCTGCTGGTTGATCTTCTTGTACGCCGCGTCGAGGCTGGGCTTGAGCTCCTCGAAGGGCACCTCGACGGTGAGTCGAACCCGGGTCGGGTTCAGAGTCTCGACGGCGCTCTTCACGGTTAGGTCTCCTAGGGGCTTGCGGTCAGGTTGTCTCCGCCCGTCCCCGCCGTCCGGCCGGAGCCGTACGGGTGGGTCGGACGAGACGGGCGATGGGCGGTTGGAGCTGCATCTCCCGTGGGGTGGACGGTGAGCTTGACTCCTCGCCCTCGTGCGGTTGACCTGGGTGGACGCCACAGGGACTACCGCCAGCGCCCCATCCTACCGGTACCACGAAAGGCGGACGCCAGGCGCCACCGTACCGGCCGAACAGAACAGGGCCCCGCCCCGGTGGGCGAGACCCTGCCGCACTGTCGGGGTGACCGGATTCGAACCGACGGCCTTCCGCTCCCAAAGCGGACGCGCTACCAAACTGCGCCACACCCCGTGGTGCCGAGAGGAAGCGTACACGGCGGGCCTGTTCGGCTCGCCGCCTATTCGGGCGCGGGCGCGGGCGCGACGGCGCCGGATCCCGCGCGGGCGCGGGGGGCGGAAACGGGGTGTGCGGAATGCGGTGTGCACACGGGCGGCCGGACCAGGTACGCTGTTCCCCGAACTTCCGGCCGTCACGGCTGGGGGATCATGCGGGCGTAGCTCAATGGTAGAGCCCTAGTCTTCCAAACTAGTCACGCGAGTTCGATTCTCGTCGCCCGCTCTCCGCCCGGCCCCGGTGCGCATTCAGCGCGCCGGGGCCGGCTGCGTTTCCGGGGGCCGCACCGGCCCGGGGCCCCGGGGACTCCCCGCGCCACTCAGAGCCCGAGGCGGGCGGCCCGGGCGGCGGCCCGGTCGAGCAGCAGGTGGACGTCGCCCTCCCGGGTGGTGGCGCGGTCGTTGAACTCGTCCGGGGAACGCACCGGGCGGCCGGTGCCGTGCAGCACCTCCATCAGCTGGACCCGCGCGGTGCGGACGGTCGCCGGGGTGCCGTAGCCGTGCGCCAGCACGGCGGCCTGGGCGCCGAGCAGGCAGACCCGGCCGGCCTCGTCCCACATCGCGCCCTGCAGCCAGCCGTGGGCGCCGATGTAGCGGGAGGCGAGCCGGAGGTGGTCGGCCGCGGTGACCGGGACGGGCCGGGCGGGGCGGCGCAGCGCCCGGTCGAGCAGGGTGGCGCGGGGCACCGGGTGGCCGGCCTGCCAGGGGCGCGGGGTGCTGCCGTACGGGCAGACGTACGGCGCGGGGGTGCGTGCGGGGGCGGGCAGCGAGGCGAGGTACGCCTCGATCTCGGCGACCAGGGCGGAGCCGTCCGGGCCGGGCGGCAGCGGCCGGAGCCGGACCGGTCGGAGCGGGGGCGGAGGGGTCGTCAGGTCGGTGGTGCGGGGCATGCGGGCTCTCCGGGCGGAAGTCGTTCGGGTTCCGCTGCCCAAAGTGGGGCATTCAGGACATTTTCGCGACCGGAGGGCCGGGCGGTCCGGATGGTTTCCCGGTTGGGTGCCGGGCCGATAGCCTCGGGCCCGTTCGAGCGCAGTTCGAGCGCGAGCTCAGCGGCCGCGCTCCCGAGGTGGAGGAGTCCCGGTGCGTCCGCAGGAGCGACTGGCCGTCATACAGCACTGCGTGGTGCGGGAGATGGCGCGGCTGGGCCAGGTGTTCCGCCTGGACGGCGAGGTCGTACGCGGCCCGGGCACCACGGCGGTGGCGGTGCGTGAGCACCCGGGGGACGACGGCGCCGGGCACGTGGACCTCGGCTTCGTGCTGCAGCTCGGCCGGGCGGACGCGCCGGTGGTGTGGGACTGCGCGGCCGGCCTCGGCAAGACCGAGGAGGAGAAGCTCGCCAACGCGGTGAAGATGTGGGCGACCACCACCGCCTCGGTGCTGGTCGAGCTGGCGGAGGGCCGCGGGGTGCACGCCGACCACCCGGACCTGCCCGAACTCCCGGGCTGGCGCGCGGTCCAGGGGCCGGCGGCGGTGTTCGGCTTCGGCAACGAGCACCTGGCGGGCTGGCTCGCCGAGAACCGGGTGCTGTCGGCGCTGGCGCCCGCGCTGCGGTCGGAGCTGTCCGGGCCGGGCCCGGTCGGGGTGAAGCTCTTCCTGGGCGGGAAGGCGGGGGACGACGTCGCCGAGGTCCGGGTGGGCGGCGAGGTGTCCGAGGCGGCCTCGGCGGCGCTGCGCGCGCTGGACTGGCCACGGGGCGAACGGCTGTGCTGGGCGCGGCTGTTCGTCCTGCTGACGGCCGAACGGGAGGACCCGGAGCAGGCCGCCGCACCGGCGGGTGCCGTGGCACCCGCACCGATGCGCGTTCCGGCCCCGGCGGCGGCGCGGCCCCGGGGTTTGTTCGCTCGCTGGCGGCAGGCCAGGCGGGCCGGCCGGTGACCCCCGGGCGGGGGTGCGGACGGCCCGGGCTGATCAGCCTCCGGTGATGCTGGAGATGCTGTGCGCGAGGTTGGCCAGCAGGGAGTTGATCGAGGTCGCGACCGTGGTCTCGTGCAGCATGAAGCCGAACAGGGCGGCGACGATCGCGTGCGGGATCTTCATCTGCTTGTTGCGGATGAAGATGATGCTCAGGATCGCGAACAGGACCAGCGCGGAGACGGAGAGTGCCACCCGGACTCACTTCCTCGTTTTCATAGCGGGGTGCCACCACCCGGCGACACCAGCGAAAGCCGGACCCCGGCATGTCCGACGGTCCCGAGGCGGAATCGCGGACCGTCCGACGCACCGCCGGTGAGGGAGCCCACGATCGACCGCTGTCTGTCGTGCCGCACGTGACGCCCCCTATCCCCCGAATCCTGAACAGTCCCGCCCGGACTCAGTGTGGTCGACCGTGCCGATTGCGTAAAGGTCTGACAGTCGGCCCAACGCCGATATCCTGCGCTGCGGGACGAGTTTCCGCCGACCGGGACGATAGCCGAGTCGTCCTGACGAATCGTCGGCGGGGCCGTGCTGAGCGGCCGGGAAACGGTCGGGGGCGGTTAACGGAAGCCGCTGGTCCGGTCCGCCGACGGGCCGTCCGATTTGGCCGAAGATCAGCTGCCAGGCTTGACAGTTGCTGCCCCCGGCATGTGCCGCCGCCCCACCCGTGGGACGGGCCGTCGAGGGCTAGCGCCGCGCGCACGGCCCACCCCGGCCACGCGGTGGCGCTAGTCGCGCCAGAGCAGCAGCACCGCGCGGTCGTCGTTGATGTCCCGCGCGACCGTCTCGATCAGCGCGGCGGCGGCACCGGCGCCCGCTCCCGTGCCGCCCCCCGGCACCAGCCGGTCGGCCTCCCCCATCAGCCGGTCCATGCCCTCGGTGAGGTCCCGGCCCGGCGCCTCCACCATGCCGTCGGTGCACAGCATCAGGACGTCGCCCCGGTTCAGCCGGCCCCGCACGCCCTCGAACTTGGCACCGTCGTAGATCCCCAGCAGGGGTCCCTCGGCCTCCTTGACCTCCCAGCGGCCGGCGCCCGCGAGGCGCTGCATGCCCGGCAGGTGCCCGGCCGACAGCAGCTCGTACTCGCCGGTGTCCAGGTCCAGCACCAGGTGGACGGCGGTGGCGAAGCCCTCCTCCCAGGACTGGCGCAGCAGGTACCCGTTGGCGGCGGGCAGGAAGTCGTGCGCGGGCAGCGAGCCGACCAGGCCGCCGAAGGCACCGGAGAGCAGCAGCGCGCGGGAGCCGGCGTCCATCCCCTTGCCGGAGACGTCCGCGAGCACCACCTCCAGCAGGCGCCGGCCGGGGCCGGTGCGGGCGGCGACCACGAAGTCCCCGGAGAAGGACTGGCCGCCGGCCGGGCGCAGCGCCATGTCCGCGTGCCAGCCAGCCGGGAGCGCGGGCACCCGGCTCTGCACCCGCAGCCGCTCGCGCAGGTCGAAGAGCATGGTGGAGCCGCCCCACCAGGGCACGCCGACCCGGGCCCGGAACTGGGCCAGCAGCAGGCCGCCCACCCCGGCGGCGCCGACCACCAGGGCCGCACCGGGGGTGACGCCGTAGACGTAGGCCTCCGGGTTGTCGCTGGCGACCCGCTGGCCGGTGTGGATCACGGACTCGGCGGACAGGCCGAGCGCGGCCAGGGCGTAGAGCACCACCAGGCTGCCGGGGCGCAGCAGCAGGGCGCCGGCCAGGATCGGCAGGACCAGGGAGGTGGGCGGCGCCCAGTCGGGGATCCAGATGTTGAGCAGGATCAGCAGGGGGAGGAGCAGGGCGAGCGCGCAGAGCACCGGCCAGTCGGCGGCGCCGCCGCGGAAGTAGTCCACACCGGCCGTGCGCAGCCTTCGGCGGACCCGGCGGAGCCTCTTGCGCAACCGGGCCGTCACGGGCTCGGACGCGGGGGTGGCGCCGGGCCTCGTCGCAGTCGTCTGGGGCGGTGCGCCCGGCGGTCTGCCAGCCATGGGGCCCGACCCTATCCACGGGCACGGCCCTGCGTCGACGGCCCGGACGCGGGCGGGTGCGCCGGTGCGCGGGGCGCTCAGCGGCTTTCGGCCGATCGGAACGGTTGCGGGCGCGCCGTCAGGAGGCCTGCACCGGTTGGATGTACGGAACGGGCGGGTGGCGTGTGCACCCCGCGCGCGGGATCGTCCGCGCGCCGGGTCCTGTGGCCGATCCCACAGGGCGGACGGCTCCGGCGGGGGTGCCCGGGACGGCGGCGGCCGGCCGCGCGGGAGTGCGCGGCCGGCCGTGGGAGGACGGGTGGGGGGATCAGCCCTGGGGGTGGTGGGCCGGGATCGGCGGGAGCTCGCCGGTGGTCTCGTACTCGCTCAGCATCTCGATCCGGCGGGTGTGCCGCGGCTCGCCGCTGTAGGGGGTGTTGAGGAAGATCTCGACGAACTCGGTGGCCTCCTCCGGCGTGTGCATGCGGCCGCCGATGGAGATCACGTTGGCGTTGTTGTGCTGGCGGCCGAGCTCGGCGGTCTGGGTGCTCCAGGCCAGCGCGGCCCGGACGCCCTTGACCTTGTTGGCGGCGATCGCCTCGCCGTTGCCCGAGCCGCCGATCACGATGCCCAGGGCCTCGGAGTCGGCGGCGGTGCGCTCGGCGGCGCGCAGGCAGAACGGCGGGTAGTCGTCCTCGGCGTCGTAGATGTGCGGCCCGCAGTCGACCGGCTCGTGGCCGGCCCCCTTCAGCCACTCCACGAGGTGGTTCTTCAGTTCGTATCCGGCATGGTCGGAGCCCAGGTACACGCGCATGCCATGAGTGTGGCATGCGCGTGCGCCCGGGCCCGACAACGGGGGCTTCAGCGGCGGCCGAGGAGCTTCCAGGCCAGCGGCAGGGCACCGGCGGCGAAGGCGGCCTTGAGCGCGTCGCCGACCAGGTACGGGTAGAGGCCGAGCTCGGCGGCGCGGGCGAGCGGGACGTGCAGCGAGAGGGCCAGGTACGGGACGCCGACCGCGTAGACGGCGAGGCTGCCGAGGGCCATGGTGACGACGGTGTTCACCGGGGTGCGGTCGGCGCCGCGGCGGGCCAGCGCGCCGGTCAGGGCGGCGGCGAGGACGAAGCCGAGCACGTAGCCGAGCGAGGGCATCGCCCAGCCGGAGGTGCCCTCGGCGAACCAGGGCAGGCCGGCCATGCCGGCGAGCAGGTAGAGGGCGAGCGAGGCGGCGCCGCGGCGGGCACCGAGCGCGGTACCGACCAGCAGGGCGGCGAAGGTCTGGCCGGTGACCGGCACCGGCGAGCCGGGGACGTTCACCGACAGCTGGGCGGCCACGCCGGTCAGCGCGGCGCCGCCGGCCACCAGGGCCAGGTCGCGGACCTGGCCGCCGAGGCGGGTGGAGGCGGCGGGCAGCAGGTCGGCGAGGACGGCGCGGCGCGGTATCGGGGTGGTGGCGGTGGCCATCGGGGGATCCTCCGTGGGGTCCAGGTGAGTGAACACCTGTGAACCTACGCGGTGATCCACTGCGCGAGCTGCACGGTTTCGGACAAAGCCCCGCCCTCGGGCGTTGTCGGTTCCGGCCCGAAATGACCGGCAGTGACGGGTCGGACACCCGACGCGACCGCCCGGTCCGCAATGTGGGCCCGCGCCGGACATTCTTGGCACGGGCGGAGGTGTCCCCGGATATTGGACAGCTCATGTCGCATACCGCACAGTCTGGAACCGCACCTATGGCCCCCACCTCCGCGCCCACGGCGCCCGGGACCACCGACGCCACCGAGTCGGCGCCGGGAAGCCAGCAGCTCTCGCACGGGCTGAAGCAGCGTCACCTGTCGATGATCGCCCTCGGCGGGGTGATCGGCGCGGGCCTCTTCGTCGGCTCCGGCGCGGGCATCGCGGCAGCCGGCCCGGCGATCATCCTGGCCTTCGTGCTCTCCGGCCTGCTGGTCATGCTGATCATGCGGATGCTCGGCGAGATGTCCGCGGCCCGCCCCGCCTCGGGCTCGTTCTCGGTGCACGCCGAGAAGGAGATCGGCCCCTGGGCCGGGATCACCGCGGGCTGGATGTACTGGGTGATGCTCTGCTGCGGCGTCGCCGCCGAGGCCACCGCCGCCGGGAAGATCGTCAACGGCTGGATACCGGGCGTCTCCTCCTGGGTCTGGGTCGCCCTGTTCATGGTCTTCTTCTGCGCGAGCAACCTCACCGCGGTGAAGAACTTCGGCGAGTTCGAGTTCTGGTTCGCCACCATCAAGGTCGCCGCGATCATCGCCTTCCTGGTCCTCGGCGGGCTCGGCATCGCCGGGGTGATCGGCCCCGGCGCCCCCGGCGCAGAGAACCTCACCGGCCACGGCGGCTTCCTGCCCACCGGTGTCAGCGGACTGATCGTCGGCCTGCTCGCCTCGGTCTTCGCGTACGGCGGCCTCGAGACCGTCACCATCGCCGCCGCCGAGTCCGACGACCCCAAGAAGAACGTCGCCAACGCCGTGCGCACCGCGGTGTGGCGGATCGCGATCTTCTACATCGGCTCGATGGCCCTGGTGGTCACCCTGGTCTCCTGGAAGGACCCGGCGGTCGTCACCGACGGTCCGTACGTCACCGTGCTGCGCCACCTCGGCGTGCCCGGCGCCGGGGCGATCATGCAGGTCGTGGTGCTGATCGCGCTGCTGTCGGCGATGAACGCCAACATCTACGGCGCCTCCCGGATGGCGTACTCGCTGGTCGGCCGCGGCCAGGGCCCCAAGGCGCTGGCCAAGATCGGCGGCGGGGTGCCGCGCCGGGCCGTGCTGGCCTCCTGCCTGTTCGGCTTCGGCGCCGTGCTGGCCGCCAAGTTCTGGCCGGAGACGGTGTTCACCTGGCTGATGAACACCACCGGTGTGGCGATCCTGGTGGTCTGGCTGTTCATCTGCGTGGTCCAGCTGCGGATGCGCCGCCGGCTGGAGCGCGAGGCGCCCGAGCTGCTCACCGTGAAGATGTGGGGCTACCCGTACCTGACGTGGGTCGCGATGGCCGCCGTGGCCGGCATCCTCGCGCTGATGACCACCACCGAGGGCAACCGGGAGCAGTTGTACGCGGCCGGGGTGCTGGTCGCCGCGCTGATCGGCGCCGGACTGCTCAAGCAGCGCCGGGACGCCGCCGCCCGCTGAGCCCGGACGCCGAAGGGCCCGGTACCGCTGCCGGTACCGGGCCCTTCGCGTCGCCGCCGTCATCGGCGGCGGGGGGCTACTCGAAGGACGGGCCGGCCGTCCGGGTGCGCTTGATCTCGTAGAAGCCGGGGGTGGAGGCCACCAGCAGGGTGCCGTCCCACAGCCGGGCCGCGGCCTCGCCCTTCGGGGCGGGGGTGACCACCGGGCCGAAGAAGGCGACCCGCTCGCCGTCCGCGCCCTCGACGGCGATCACCGGGGTGCCGACGTCCTCGCCGACCAGGGTGATGCCCTCCTTGTGGGAGGCGCGCAGGGCCTCGTCGTGGATGTCCGTGTCGGCCGCGTCGGCCAGCTCGACGGGCAGGCCCGCGGCCACCAGGGCGGCTGCTATGGTCTCCCGGTCCTGCGGCAGGCCCTGGTTGTGGAAGCGCACGCCCAGCTCGGTGTAGAGCCGGCCGAGCACCTCCTCGCCGTGCTTCTCCGCGGCGGCGATGCACACCCGCACCGCGCCCCAGGCGTTGTTCAGGAGCTCGCGGTAGTTGTCCGGGAGGTCCCGGTGCTCGTTCAGCACCGACAGGCTCATCACGTGCCAGCGCACGTCGACCGGGCGCAGCTGCTGAACCTCGATCAGCCAGCGGGAGGTCATCCACGCCCACGGGCAGGCCGGGTCGAACCAGAAGTCGGCGGTCTTGCGCTCAGCGGCAGCAGTCACTGCGTGTCGTCCTTCGTGAGGTGATCCGGGCAGGGGTGGTTCCCCCACAGGCCCCAACACCCGCCGGACGCCGCTGATTCCGGTACGGACGCGTCGGTCTGTGCAATGGTACCGGCGGCCCGGGGCGTGACAGGATGGTCCCGCGTGCACGGAGGACACCGCGCACCGAGACCGCACCACCCACACGCGCACCACCGTGCGAGCCGGACAAAGGAGTACCGCCGTGCCGGGCAAGAACCTCAGCCGCGACGAAGCCCAGCAGCGGGCCAGCATCCTGGCCGTGGACGGCTACCGGGTCCGGCTGGACGTGACCTCGGCCCCGGACCGCGAGGCCGCGACGTTCCGCTCCACCACCACGATCTCCTTCCGCTGCTCCGAGCCCGGCGCGGCCACCTTCCTCGACCTGCTCGCCCCGGCCGTCCGCTCGGTCACCCTCAACGGGCGCACCCTCGACCCGGCCACCGCCTACGACGGCGCCCGGGTGCACGTCGAGGGCCTCGCCGCCGAGAACGTGCTGACCGTCGAGGCGGACTGCGCCTACAGCCGCACCGGCGAGGGCCTGCACCGCTTCGTCGACCCGGTGGACGGCGAGACCTACCTCTACACCCACTACGAGCCGGCCGACGCCCGCCGGGTGTTCGCGACCTTCGAACAGCCCGACCTGAAGGCCCCGTTCACCTTCACGGTGACCGCCCCGGCCGCCTGGGACGTGTGGTCCAACGCCCCGCACGAGTCCGTCACCGCCGAGGACGGCGCCCGCACCTGGGAGTTCGCGCCGACCAAGCCGATCTCCACCTACCTCACCGCGGTCGTCACCGGCCCGTACCACGTCGTCCGCGACCACTACAGCCGCGAGCTCGCCGACGGCACCACCCTGGAGATCCCGCTCTCCGCGATGTGCCGCAAGTCCCTCGCCCCGTACTTCGACGCGGACGAGATCCTCGGCATCACCAAGCTCGGACTCGACTTCTTCCACGAGGAGTTCGACTACCCGTACCCCTTCGGCAAGTACGACCAGGCCTTCGTGCCCGAGTACAACATCGGTGCCATGGAGAACCCCGGCTGCGTCACCTTCCGCGAGGAGTTCGTCTTCCGCTCGAAGGTCACCGACGCCGCCTACGAGGGCCGGGCCAACGTCATCCTGCACGAGATGGCGCACATGTGGTTCGGCGACCTGGTCACCATGCGCTGGTGGGACGACCTGTGGCTGAAGGAGTCCTTCGCCGACTTCATGGGCTCCTACGGCCTGATCGGCGCCCGCACCCGCTACTCCTCCGCCTGGGTCACCTTCGCCAACCAGCGCAAGGCCTGGGCCTACCGGCAGGACCAGTTCCCCACCACGCACCCGATCACCGCGGACATCCGGGACCTGGAGGACGCCAAGCTCAACTTCGACGGCATCACCTACGCCAAGGGCGCCTCCGTCCTCAAGCAGCTGGTGGCGTACGTCGGTTCGGATGCCTTCTTCGAGGGCGCCCGCCGCTACTTCAAGCGCCACGCCTTCGGCAACACCGAACTCACCGACCTGCTGGACGTCCTGGAGGAGACCAGCGGCCGCGACCTCAAGGCCTGGGCCGCCGCCTGGCTGCAGACCGCCGGCGTCAACGCGCTCACCCCGCAGGTCACCAGCGACGCCGAGGGCCGGATCACCGAACTGGCCGTCCTGCAGGACGGGGAGGTCCTGCGCCCGCACCGGATCGCGGTCGGGCTGTACGACCGGGACGCCGACGGCGCCCTGGTGCGCACCGACCGGATCGAGCTGGACGTCACCGGCGCCCGCACCGTCGTCACCGCGGCGGCCGGCAAGCCCCGTCCGGCGCTCGTCCTGCTCAACGACGACGACCTGACCTACTGCAAGATCCGCTTCGACGAGGACTCCCTGGAGACCCTGCGCACCGGCCTCGGCGACATCGACGACCAGCTGGCCCGCGCGCTGGCCTGGTCCGCCGTCTGGAACCTCACCCGGGACGGCCTGATGCCGGCCCGCGACTACGTCGCCCTGGTGCTGCGCTTCGCCGGCCAGGAGGGCAACATCGGCGTGCTGCAGTCGCTGCACGCCCAGGCCAAGACCGCCGTCGACCTGTACGCCGACCCGGCCTGGCGCGGCGAGGGCGGCCGGCTGCTCGCCGACGGCGCCCTGCGCGAGCTGCGCGACGCCGTCCCCGGCAGCGACCACCAGCTGGCCTGGGCCCGCTTCCTCGCCCAGACCGCGGGCGGCGCCGAGCACCTCGGCCTGGTCCGCGGCCTGCTGGCCGGCAGCGCCCGGATCGACGGCCTGGACGTCGACCAGGAGCTGCGCTGGTCGCTGTGGCTGGCCCTGGCCGCCGCCGGCCAGGCCACCGACGAGGAGCTGGCCGCCGAGCTGGCCGCCGACAACACCGCGAGCGGCAAGCGCCAGTACACCCAGTGCCTGGCCGCCCGGCCCACCCCGGAGGCCAAGGCCGCCGCCTGGTCGGCCGTGGTCGACTCGGACGAGCTGCCGAACGCCCTGGTCGAGGCCGAGATCGCGGGCTTCGCGCTGCCCGCCCACCGCGACCTGACCGCCCTCTACGCGGCCCCGTACTTCAAGCTGCTGGAGAAGATCTGGGCCGACCGGACCATCGAGATCGCGATGCGCTTCGTCAGCGGGTTCTTCCCGAGCGCCCAGACCGGCGAGCAGACCCTGGCCGAGGCCGACGCCTGGCTGGACGGGCACCCGCAGGCCGCGCCGGCGCTGCGCCGCCTGGTGGTGGAGCGCCGCGACGACCTGGCCCGCGCGCTGCGGGCGCAGGCCTGCGACCGGGCCTGACCGTCCTCGGGTGAAGGGGGCCCACCGGTGCGGTGGGCCCCCTTCCGCGTGTCAGTCGCGGTGCAGGCCGCGGTAGAGGGCGGCGATCGCGCTGCCCCGGTCGTCGTCTCGTACCGGACCTGTTCTGTCAACTTGGCCGGCCCTGAGGGTCCGAGCTTGCGAGTAGGGCGCGACTGGCTGGCGCGTGGCCTCCCACATCTGAGAGCTGCCGTCAGGCTGGCTCTGGGACGCATGACTGACGCCCCGCTGCAGCGGTCATCGAACGGCTGTGCCGCTTCGGGTCGGAAGGCGACGGGATTGGACTCGGCCTTGGTCCGGCGCTTCGATCCCGGCTTGCCGAGGTTCCCGGCCTGGATGTTCGCCTTCAACGAGGTGTAGGCGTCCCGGACCTTCTTGATCGTGTGCTGTGCTGCCTGTGCCCCCAACCCACGGGACTTCAGCTCCGGGTAGGCGTGCTAGCGAAGCTCGTACTCACGCGGAACACCGCGCTCGAATGCGATGCCGGCCACCCAGTTCGCCGCGTCGTTGACGGTCCGCAGGGTGAACTCCAGCGCCGACGCCTGCTCGGGCGTCGGCAGGAGCTTCACCTGCGCCACGATCTTCACGGCCGTGATCATACCGTCGCCCTACGTCACCATTGGGACGAACGTCGATATTCGCAGGGCAAGAGCCATGAAAGGGGCCGGACCGCGGGTACGGTCCGGCCCCTTCAGGCGCTGTGCAGGTCGGCTCAGCCGATCAGCGAGCGCAGCACGTACTGCAGGATGCCGCCGTTGCGGTAGTAGTCCGCCTCACCGGGGGTGTCGATGCGGACGACCGCGTCGAACTCCTTGTCACCCGCCTTGACCTTGACGGTCTTCGGGGTGCGGCCCTCGTTGAGCTCGGTCACGCCGGTGAAGGAGAAGGTCTCCTCGCCGGTCAGGCCGAGGGAGTCGGCGTTCTCGCCCTCCGGGAACTGCAGCGGCAGGACGCCCATGCCGATCAGGTTCGAGCGGTGGATGCGCTCGTAGGACTCGGCGATGACGGCCTTGACGCCGAGCAGCGCGGTGCCCTTGGCGGCCCAGTCGCGGGACGAGCCGGAGCCGTACTCCTTGCCGGCCAGGACGACCAGCGGGGTACCGGCGGCCTGGTAGTTCTGCGAGGCGTCGTAGATGAACGACACCGGCGCGTCGGCCTGGGTGAAGTCGCGGGTGTAGCCGCCCTCGGTGCCCGGCGCGATCTGGTTGCGCAGGCGGATGTTGGCGAAGGTGCCGCGGATCATCACCTCGTGGTTGCCACGACGGGAACCGTAGGAGTTGAAGTCGCGCTTCTCCACACCGTTGGCGGTCAGGTACTGCGCCGCCGGGGTGCCCGGCTTGATGTTGCCGGCCGGGGAGATGTGGTCGGTGGTGACCGAGTCGCCCAGCTTGGCCAGGACGCGGGCGCCGGCGATGTCGGTCACCGGGCTCGGGGTCTTGGCCATGCCCTCGAAGTACGGGGGCTTGCGGACGTAGGTGGACTCGGCGTCCCACTCGAAGGTGTTGCCGGTCGGGACCGGGAGCGACTGCCAGCGGTGGTCGCCGGCGAAGACGTCCTGGTAGCCCTTGTCGAACATGGCCTCGTCGATGGAGCCGGCGACGGTGTCGGCGACCTCCTGCTCGGACGGCCAGATGTCGGCGAGGAAGACGTCGTTGCCGTCGGCGTCCTGGCCCAGGGCGTCCTTGGTGATGTCGATGTTCATGTTGCCGGCGAGGGCGTAGGCGACCACCAGCGGCGGGGAGGCCAGGTAGTTCATCTTGACGTCGGGGTTGATCCGGCCCTCGAAGTTGCGGTTGCCGGAGAGCACCGAGACGACCGCGAGGTCGGACTCGTTGACGGCGGCCGAGACCTCCTCGGGCAGCGGGCCCGAGTTGCCGATGCAGGTGACGCAGCCGTAGCCGACCAGGTTGAAGCCCAGCTTCTCCATGTACGGGAGCAGGCCGGCCTTCTCGTAGTAGTCCATGACGACCTTGGAGCCGGGCGCCAGGGTGGTCTTGACCCAGGGCTTGACGTGCAGGCCCTTCTCCACGGCCTTCTTCGCCAGCAGGGCGGCGCCCAGCATGACGGAGGGGTTGGAGGTGTTGGTGCAGGAGGTGATCGAGGCGATCACGACCGCGCCGTTGTCGATCTCGTAGGTCGAGCCGTCGGGGGCCGTGACGGCGGTCGGCTTCGAGGCCTCGGCGGAGTAGGTCGGCAGCGCCTCGGCGAACTTCTCGGCAGCCTCGGCCAGGATCACGCGGTCCTGCGGGCGCTTCGGGCCGGAGATCGACGGGACGACGGTGGAGACGTCCAGCTCCAGGTACTCGGAGTAGACCGGCTCGACCGACGGGTCGTGCCAGAGGCCCTGCTCCTTGGCGTAGGCCTCGACCAGGGCGAGCTGCTGCTCGTCGCGGCCGGTCAGACGCAGGTAGTTGATGGTCTCGGCGTCGATCGGGAAGATCGCGCAGGTCGAGCCGAACTCCGGCGACATGTTGCCGATGGTGGCGCGGTTGGCCAGCGGGATGGAGCCGATGCCGTCGCCGTAGAACTCGACGAACTTGCCGACCACACCGTGCTTGCGCAGCATCTCGGTGATGGTGAGCACCAGGTCGGTGGCGGTGGTGCCGGCCGGCAGCTCGCCGGTCAGCTTGAAGCCGACCACGCGCGGGATCAGCATGGAGACCGGCTGGCCGAGCATCGCGGCCTCGGCCTCGATGCCGCCGACGCCCCAGCCCAGCACGCCCAGGCCGTTGACCATGGTGGTGTGCGAGTCGGTGCCGACGCAGGTGTCGGGGTACGCCTGGCCGCCGCGGACCATGATGGTGCGGGCCAGGTGCTCGATGTTCACCTGGTGGACGATGCCGGTGCCCGGCGGGACGACCTTGAACTCGTCGAAGGCGGTCTGGCCCCAGCGCAGGAACTGGTAGCGCTCCTTGTTGCGGCCGTACTCGATCTCGACGTTCTGGGTGAACGCGTCCTTGGTGCCGAACTTGTCGGCGATGACCGAGTGGTCGATGACCAGCTCGGCCGGGGCCAGCGGGTTGATCTTGGCCGGGTCGCCGCCCAGCTCCTTGACGGCCTCACGCATGGTGGCGAGGTCGACCACGCACGGCACACCGGTGAAGTCCTGCATGATCACGCGGGCCGGGGTGAACTGGATCTCCTGGCTCGGCTGGGCGTTCTCGTCCCAGCCGCCGAGGGCCCGGATGTGGTCGGCGGTGATGTTCGCGCCGTCCTCCGTGCGGAGCAGGTTCTCCAGCAGCACCTTGAGGCTGTACGGCAGCCGCTCGGAACCCTCGACGGCGGAGAGCTTGAAGATCTCGTACGACTCGTCGCCCACCTGCAGCGAGCTGCGGGCGTCGAAGCTGTTCGCGGACACGACTGACTCCTTCTGGGTGCTTCGTGCGATATCCGGCCGCCACGCGGTGGTAAGGTCAGCCTTAGTTAGGCTTGCCTTGCCCGCATCGCCGGTGAGCGCCTCTCGGCAAGTATCTTGATGTCGAGATATATCGTAAGGGGCAGTTATCTCGATGTCGAGATAAACCATAGTGCATGCCGTGACTCACTGGTCGTCCGGGCCGCGCCGCTTGCGCTCCAGCCTGATCAGCCAGACCGCTCCCGCCACCACGGCCGCCGCCATCAGCAGCACCACCACAAGCTCACCACCGGAACCGTCGGTCGGCGAGGGGGCGATGTCGGCCAGCAGGATCGTCCTCATGTCTTCACCTCCCCTCCCTGTGCGTTCTCCTCCGGTCCACCCGCCGGTCCCCCGGCCCACGGCCGGTCCGCGACCCGGTCCGCACCGAGGCCCAGCACCAGCATCAGCAGCACCGGGAACTCCAGGTAGGCGTGGTAACCGGCCAGCGCCGCGTACAGCGACCGGCCCTGGGCGTAGTCCACCGCGAACAGCAGCGCCAGCAGCGCGCCGGCCCCCACGCCCAGCGCCCACGCCCGGCCGCCGCGCAGCGCCGGCACCCGGGCGTCGAAACGCTCCGCCGCCTCCGGCGCGTACCGGGGCAGGAACCAGACCCAGACGACGTAGTGCATCGTCTGCAGGAAGGCGAACACCGCGAGGAAGCGCAGCCCCGCCTCCGGCGTCAGCAGGGCCGGCGGGGTGTAGGCCGCCGCCAGCCGATCCGTCCAGCCGCCGGGCCGCTGGGACAGCAACCCGTCCAGCAGCCCGCTCAGCAGCAGGGCCGGCACCAGCAGCACCCAGCCGGACTGCACAGCCAGGAACGCCCACCGCCCCCGCGGCAACCGGCGCGACCACTCGGCCAGGAACAGCAGCGGCACCACGTTGTGCAGATGGGCCAGCACCACGAAGTGGTACGCGGGGAAGGCCAGCGAGGCCGCCCCGGCCCCGACCAGCAACACCGCGCTCCCGGCCAGCGCCCGCGGCCGACCGCGCAGCCCGTACCGGCAAGCCGCCGCCAGCAGGCCGTACGCGAGCAGGATCTCCGCCGTCTGGGCGGCCCGGGAAGGCGGCAGCAGGCGACACAGCACGATGCCGGTCACCAGCGCCAGCAGCAGCCGCAGCAGCGGGCCGGCCAGGACGACCGCGAACCGGCCCGCCACGTAGCGCAGCTCCAGCACGTTGTGCAGCACACCGAAGGCGGCCAGGCCCAGCACCGCCAGGCCGGTCGGCGCCCGCAGGGCCACCACCAGCGCCAGGGCGGCCGACAGCGCGAACCCCACGAACGGCGCGGCACCCAGCCGGGTGGCCGGGCCGGGCCCGGGCCAGACCGGCGCGGCCGCCGACGCCGGTGCGGGTACGACCCCGGTGGCCATGGTCCCCTCCCCGTGGCACGATCCCCGCCGTGCCCTATGCCCTCGCTCTGGCCCTCACCCTGCTGGTCGAGGTCCCCGTCTACATCGTCGCGCTCACCCGGGCGGGCGGGCTGCGGCCGTCCCGGGCCGCCGGTGCCGCCGTCCTGGTCAACCTGCTGACGCACCCGCTGCTCTGGTGGTCCCTGCGGCCGTACGCCGCCGGGCCCGCCGCAGCGTACTGGACCGCGTTCGGCCTCGGCGAGGCCGGCGTCTGCCTGGTCGAGGGTGCCCTGCTCGTCCCCCTCGCCGGGCTGCCGCCGCGCACCGCACTGCCCTGGGCCGCCTCCGCCACCGCCAACGCCGCCTCGGTGCTCGCCGGATTCCTGCTCGGAGGCTGATCCGCCGGCGCCCGCCGAGCGGGCCCGCGCCCGGTCCGTCCCCGTGGGCCCGCGCCCCGTCCGGCTCCGTGGGCCCGCGCCCCGTTCGGCTCCGTGGGCCAGCGCCCCGTCCTCCTCCGTGGGCCCGCGCCCCGTCCGGCTCCGTGGGCCAGCGCCCCGTCCTTCTCCGTGGGCCCGGCCCCGGGCCGGTACGGTGGCCCGTGACGTGACAGGCAGAGGGGGCCTCCGATGATCGTGGTGGACGCGTCCGCGCTGGTGCTGGCGCTGGCCGACGAGGGCCCGCGCGGGGCCGCCGCCCGGGCCGAACTCGCCTCCGACAGCGAGTGGTTGGCGCCCGAGCACATCGTGGTCGAGGTGATGCAGTCGCTGCGCGGCCTCTACCTCGCCAAGGAGCTGACCGCCGCGCGGGTCGCCGAACTCACCGGCGAGCTGGCCGCGGTGGCGATCCGCAAGGTCGAGGTGGCGCCGCTGCTCGGCCGGATCTGGGAGCTCAAGGACAACTTGACCCCGGACGACGCCGCGTACGTCGCGGTCGCCGAGCGGTACGGGGCGCCGCTGGTCACGGCCGACCTGCGGCTGATGCGGGCCAGCGGGCCGCGCTGCGAGATCCGGGGGATCCGGCGCGAACCGGCCTGAGGACAACGCCCTTCCCCTCGGCGTCCCGCCCCGTGCCCTTCCCCTCGGTGTCCTTCCCCGCGGTGTCCTGCCCCGCGGTGTCCTCCGCGGGCCGGCGCCGTTAGCAGGGTGACCGTCGCCCTGCCCGTGGAAGGCCCGACCGATGACCGCTCCGCTCGCCGCCGCCCTGCTGCCGCTGGCCCTGCTCGCCCCCGCCGCCTCGCCGGTCTCCGTCGTCGAGGCCGACTTCGACCCCGCCACCGCCTTCGTCCCGCCGTCCGCCGTCAGCTACGCGGCGGACCTGGTGCCGTACGGCTCGCACGCCGTGGTCGTCACCGACCGCTCGGTGCCCGGGCGGACGGTGCTCACCCTGACCGCGTCCGGGCTCGCCCCCGACCACGAGTTCCCGGCGCACCTGCACACCGGCGGCTGCGGGGCCGACCCGGCGTCCTCCGGGCCGCACTACCAGGACCTGCGGGACCCGGTGCAGCCGTCCACCGACCCGGCGTACGCCAACGAGCGCAACGAGCTGCGACTGGTGCTGCGCACCGACGAGCGCGGCGAGGGCACCGCCACCACTGCGGTGGACTGGCAGCCGCGGCCCGGGGAGGCGCGCTCGCTGGTGCTGCACGCGGGCACCCCGGTCGCCGGCCGGCACGGGGCGGGCGACCGGGTGGCCTGCGTCAAGCTGGAGCACTGAGCACTGAGCACCGAGCACCGAGCACCGAGCGCTACGAAAGCCCAGGGCCTCAGGAGCCCAGGGCCTGGACGCCGGAGGCTTCGGGCTGCGGGCTTCAGGCTTCAGGCTTCAGGAGCCGAGGGTGGCGACCAGGACCGCCTTGATGGTGTGCAGGCGGTTCTCGGCCTGGTCGAACACGATGGAGTGCGGCGACTCGAACAGCTCGTCGGTGCACTCCAGCTCGGTCATGCCGGTCGCCTCGTACATCTGCCGTCCGACCACCGTGCCGAGGTCGTGGAACGCGGGCAGGCAGTGCAGGAACTTCACGGCCGGATTGCCGGTGGCCCGGACGGTGTCCATGGAGACCTGGTAGGGCTTGAGCAGCTCGATCCGCTCGGCCCAGACCTCCTTGGGCTCGCCCATCGAGACCCAGACGTCGGTGTAGAGGAAGTCGACGCCGGCCACGCCCTCGGCCACGTCCTCCGTCAGGGTGATCCGGGCGCCGGTCGACTCGGCCAGGGCCTGCGCCGACTTCTGCACGTCCTCGGTCGGCCAGAGCGCGCGCGGGGCGACGATCCGGATGTCCATGCCGAGCAGCGCGCCGGTGACCAGCAGCGAGTTGCCCATGTTGGAACGGGCGTCGCCGAGGTAGGCGAGGGCGACGTCGGTCAGCGGCTTGACGGTGTGCTCGGTGACGGTGAGCACGTCGGCCAGCATCTGGGTGGGGTGCCACTCGTCGGTGAGGCCGTTCCAGACCGGGACGCCGGCGTGCGCGGCGAGCTCCTCGACGACCTCCTGGCCGTGACCGCGGTACTCGATGCCGTCGAACATCCGGCCGAGCACCCGGGCGGTGTCCTTGATGGACTCCTTGTGGCCGATCTGGGAGGCCGACGGGTCCAGGTAGGTGGTGGTGGCGCCCTGGTCGTGGGCGGCGACCTCGAAGGCGCAGCGGGTGCGGGTGGAGGTCTTCTCGAAGATCAGCGCGATGTTCTTGCCGCGCAGCCGGGGCTGCTCGGTGCCCGCGTACTTCGCCGCCTTGAGCCCGGCGGCGAGGTCCACCAGGAAGCGGAACTCCTGGGGCGTGAAGTCGAGCTCCTTGAGGAAGTGCCTGTTCCGGAGGTTGAAGGCCATGCCGGGCTCCTGGGGTGACGGGACGAGGGGGAAGGCTGGCAAGTGTATACGATGTTCGGAATTTCTATACAGGAACAGGGCGGGTGAGGGGAGTCCCGTTCTCCGGGACTCCCCTCACCCGTGCTCCCCCTGCGGGGTCACGGCACCGCTACAGGCGCGGGTCGACCGGCTCGGACTCCAGCGCCAGGACCGCGAACACCGGCTCGTGCACCCGCCACAACGGCTCCCCGGCCGCCAGCCGGTCCAGCGCTTCCAGGCCCAGCGCGTACTCGCGCAGCGCCAGCGAGCGCTTGTGGCCCAGCGCGCGCTGCCGCAGCCGGTCCAGGTGCTCGGTGTAGTCCGGGCCGTAGATGATCCGCAGGTACTCCCGACCGCGGACCTTCACCCCGGGCTGCACCAAGCCGCCCGGACGGCCCTCGCCGCGCGAGGTCCGCACCAGCGACGCCAGCGGCTTGACCACCATGCCCTCGCCGCCCGCCCCGGTCAGCTCCTCCCACCAGGCGGTGGCGGCGGCCGTCGAGGCCTCGTCCTCGGTGTCCACCAGGATCCGGCCGGTGCGGTGCAGCACCGGCTCCTTCCCGTCGGTGGCACCGGCGGCGTCGGCATCCGCGGCCACCAGGCGGTCGATCCAGGCCAGGTGCTCGTCGTGCGGGCGCACCGCGAGGTTCGCCCCCTCGGCGGCCAGCAGCTGGAACGGCGCCAGCCGGATGCCCGACAGGCCCTCGGTCGGCCAGCAGTAGCGCCGGTACGCCTCGGTGAACGCGCTCGCGTCGGCGGAGCGCTGCCGCTGGCGGGCGGTCAGGTCGGCCAGGTCCAGACCGCGCCCGGCCGCCCGCTCCAGCGCGGACAGCACCTCCGGCAGGGCGGCACCCGCCGCCGCACCCACCGCGGCGTACTGACGACGGAGCAGCTCCACCGCCTTCAGCGACCACGGCATCAGCTCGGCGTCCAGCAGCAGCCAGCCGGTGCCCAGCTCCTCGAAGAGGCCGGCGCGCTCGGCGGCTTCCCGCACCCGGTCGAGCACGGCGGCGGTCAGCCCGTCGTCCTGGAGGAAGGCGCGGCCGGTGCGGGTCCAGATCGCGCCGGGGCCGGCCACACCGAAGCGGCGCTCCAGCGCGGCGCCGTCCCGGGCGACCAGCAGCACCGCGCGCGAGCCCATGTGCTTCTCCTCGCACACCAGGTGCCGCACACCGTCCGCACGGTAGGCGAAGAAGGCCTCCTCCGGGTGCTCCAGGTAGCCGTCCCGGCGGGAGGTCGCGCTCGGCGCCATGGTCGGCGGCAGGTAGGCGAGCAGTCGCGGGTCCAGCGCGAAGCGGCTCATCACCTCCAGCGCGGCCGCCGCGTTCTCCTCCCGGACGGCGACCCGCCCGTGCAGGGCGGTCTCCACGATCCGGCGACCGGCCACGTCGGCGAGGTCCAGCGGACGGCCCTCGCGGGCACCCGGCGCGTCGGTGATCATCGGACGCACCGGGGCGTACCACTCGCGCTCGGCCTCGACGCTCACCAGCTCGCGCTCCGGGTAGCGCAGCGCGGTCAGGCTGCCGCCGAAGACGCAGCCGGTGTCCAGGCAGATGGTGTTGTTGACGAAGCTCGCGGTCGGCACCGGGGTGTGGCCGTAGACCACCAGGGCCCGGCCGCGGTACTCCTCCGCCCACGGGTAGCGCACCGGCAGGCCGTACTCGTCGGTCTCGCCGGTGGTCTCCCCGTACAGCGCGTGCGAGCGGACCCGGCCGGAGTTGCGGCCGTGGTACTTCTCCGGCAGACCGGCGTGGCAGACCACCAGGGCGCCGCCGTCCAGCAGGTAGTGGCTGACCAGGCCGCGCATGAAGGCGCGCACCTCGGCCTTGAACTCCTCGGACTCGCCCGCCAGCTGGTCCAGCGACTCCTGCAGGCCGTGCGAGACGGTGACCTTCTTGCCGTCCATCGCCCGGCCGAGCTTGTTCTCGTGGTTCCCGGGCACGCAGACGGCGTGGCCGGCCGCCACCATGCCCATCACCAGGCGCAGCACGCCCGGGGTGTCGGGTCCGCGGTCGACCAGGTCGCCGACGAAGACGGCGGTCCGGCCCGCGGGGTGCGCGGCGTCCACCGGGCGGCCCTGCGCGTCCCGGGTGAGGGCGTAGCCGAGGCGGGTGAGCAGGGTCTCCAGCTCCGAGCGGCAGCCGTGGATGTCACCCACGATGTCGAACGGGCCGGTGAGGTGCCGCAGGTCGTTGTAGCGCTTCTCCAGCTCGATCTCGGCCGACGCCACCTCGGCCTCGCCGCGCAGGATGTGCACCTTGCGGAAGCCCTCGCGCTCCAGGCCGCGCAGGGAGCGGCGCAGCTCGCGGTTCTGCCGCGGGATCACGTGGGCGGGCAGCTGACGGTCCGGGCGGGAGCGGTTGCGCTCGGCGCACACCCCCGGCGGCACGTCCAGGACGATCGCGATCGGCAGCACGTCGTGCTCGCGGGCGATCCGCACCAGCTGGCGGCGTGCCTCGGGCTGGACGTTGGTGGCGTCCACGACCGTCAGCCGGCCGGCCGCCAGGCGCTTGCCGACGATGTAGTGCAGGAGGTCGAAGGCCTCGGCGGAGGCGGACTGGTCGTTCTCGTCGTCCGCGACCAGGCCGCGGCAGAAGTCGGAGGAGACGACCTGGGTGGGCAGGAAGTGACGGCGGGCGAAGGTGGACTTGCCCGCACCGCTGGTGCCGATCAGGACGACGAGGGAGACGTCGGTGACGGGGAGGCGGCGGGGGTTCGTGCTCTCGGTGGTTCCGTCGACTGCGGCGTCGGTCATCGGGGTTCGCCTCCTTCGGGCGTCGTCGGGTCGGTGGTCGCGGGCGGGTCGGTGGTCGCGGACGGTTCCGTGGTCGCGGACGGTTCCGTGGTCGCGGACGGTTCCGTGGCGGCGGACCTTTCCGTGGCGGCGGACCTTTCCGTGGCGGCGGACCTTTCCGTGGCGGCGGACGTTTCCGTGGCGGTGGTGAACAGGGCGAGCTGGGTCGGTGCACCGACCTCCTCGTCCTGGGGGCCGACCGGGCGCAGCACCACGGTGTACCCGTAGGCGGCCGCGACCTTCCCGGCCCAGGCGCGGAACTCCGCGCGGGTCCACTCGAACCGGTGGTCGGCGTGCCGGACGCTGCCTGCCGGCAGGGTCTCCCAGCGGACGTTGTACTCGGCGTTCGGCGTGGTGACCACGACGGCCCTCGGGCGGGCGGCACCGAAGACGGTGTACTCCAGGGCGGGCAGCCGCGGCAGGTCCAGGTGCTCGATCACCTCGCACAGCACCGCCGCGTCGTAGCCCTTCAGCCGGGCGTCGGTGTACGTCAGCGCACCCTGCGCCAGCTTCACCCGGGCCGCCTGCCGCTCCGGCAGCCGTTCCAGGCGCAGCTTGCGGTTCGCCGCCTGCAGCGCCCGCACGGACACGTCCACGCCGAGGATCTCGGTGAAGCGGGCGTCCTTCAGCAGTTCGCCGATCAGCTCGCCCTGGCCGCAACCGAGGTCGGCGACGCGGGCGGCGCCCGTCTCGCGCAGGGCGTCGAGGATCGCGGTGCGGCGCTGCTCGGCGAGGGACGGCGGGCGGGGCTGCACCGGCTCCGCGTGGTCCGCACAGTGCTCCCGGCTGTGCTCCGCGGCGTGCTCGTCGCCGTGATCCCGGCCGGTCTCCTCCGCGGGCCGGTCGTCGACCGCGTTGTCGATCTCCTCGACCTCACGGTCGTCCGCCTCCGCCAGCCGGGCCAGCTCCAGACGCTCCATCGCGGCCCTGGTCAGCGACCAGCGCCGGGCCAGGTAGCGGCGGGTGATCAGGGCGCGCTCCGGGTGGACGGCCAGCCAGCCCTCGCCGGCGGCGAGCAGCTTGTCCACCTCGTCCGGGGCGACCCAGTAGTGCTTGGCGCCGTCCAGCACCGGCAGCAGCACGTAGAGCTGCTGGAGCGCGTCGGCGAGCCGCACGGTGTCGGAGGAGAGCGCGATCCGCACGTACCGGGAGTCGCCCCACTCCGGGAACGCCTCGTCCAGCGGGATCGCCGCCGCCTCGACCCGCCAGCCCAGCGGCTCGAACAGCCGGGCCACCATCCCCGGACCGCCGCCCTCGCCCGCGCCGTTCGCGGGCACGGCGGGCAGCTCGATCCGCAGCGGGCGGGCCTGCCCCGGAAGGTCGGGGCGGACCGGGCAGGCGCCCTTCATCGCGGACCGGAACACCGTCCGCAGCGCCACCGCGAGCAGCGAGGACGCGGCGTACGGGCGGTCGTTGACGTACTGGGCGAGCGCGAAGTCGGGCGACCCGCCGCGCCCCTTGCCGTCGCCCCGGCCCTTGCGGACCAGTGCGACCGGGTCGATGTCCAGCAGCAGCGCCGCCGTGCAGACCTCGTCCCCCGCCTCCGGGTAGAAGACGTGGGCCTCGCCGTGCGACGTCGTGAACCGCTGGACCTTGCCGGGATGCTTGTGCAGCAGGAACCCGAGATCCGTCGCCGGGCTCTCGGTGCTGCCGGTGGTGGAGATCGACATGAACACCCGCCGAAGTATTGCCCAGCACCACTGCCCTGAGCACCGGGTTTTCCCGTCCGGGACCCCGCGGCCGGGATGTCCGTCGGGCACGTCCGCACGGTGGGCGTGTTCGGCACCGGGGCCCCGCATTGGCTAACGTGCACGATGTGACTGCTGAATCCACCTCGCTCGAATCCACCTCCCCGGCGACCGGCGCCGTGGCCACCGGTCTGGCCACCATCGCCGCCGACGGCACCGTCCTCGACACCTGGTACCCCGCCCCCGCGCTGGCCGCCGAGGCCGGCCCGGCCGGCACCGTCCGCCTGACCGCCGAGCAGGCCGAGGCCGAGCTCGGCGCCGGCGCCGCCGAGGCCCTGCGCGCCGACGCTCGCCGCGGCGTCGAGGTGGTCGCCGTGCGCACCACCATCGCCTCCCTGGACGAGAAGCCGCTCGACACGCACGACGTGTACCTGCGCCTGCACCTGCTCAGCCACCGCCTGGTCAAGCCGCACGGCCAGAACCTGGACGGCATCTTCGGCCTGCTGGCCAACGTCGCGTGGACCAGCATCGGCCCCGTCCCGGTGGACAAGGTCGAGCAGACCCGCCTCGCGGTGCGCGCCCAGGGCGGCCAGCTGGCCGTGTACGGGATCGACAAGTTCCCGCGGATGACCGACTACGTCGCCCCGACCGGTGTGCGCATCGCCCACGCCGACCGCGTCCGGCTCGGCGCGCACCTGGCCGTCGGCACCACCGTGATGCACGAGGGCTTCGTCAACTTCAACGCCGGCACGCTGGGCACCTCCATGGTCGAGGGCCGGATCAGCGCGGGCGTCGTCGTGGGCGACCACAGCGACATCGGCGGCGGCGCCTCGATCATGGGCACCCTGTCCGGCGGCGGCAAGCAGGTCGTCTCGGTCGGCGAGCGCTGCCTGCTCGGCGCCAACGCGGGCATCGGCATCTCGCTCGGCAGCGACTGCGTGGTCGAGGCCGGCCTGTACGTCACCGCCGGCACCCGGGTCACCACGCCCGACGGCACGGTGGCCAAGGCCGTCGAGCTGTCCGGCCAGGACAACCTGCTGTTCCGCCGCAACTCGCAGACCGGCGCGGTCGAGGTCATCGCCCGCTCCGGCTCCTGGGGCGGTCTGAACGCGGACCTGCACGCCCACAACTGACCTGCGGGCAGCGACCGTCGGGGTCCGGCGCCAGGCGGCGCCGGGCCCCGCTCGCGTTCCCGGGGGCCGGTCGTGTTCCCGAGGGGCCCGGTTGCCGTTCCCGAGGGGTCCGGTTGCCGTTCCCGAGGAGTCCCCGTCGCATTCCCACGGTGCTGGCGGGGTCAGGACGCGCGGTGGCGCCTCACACCCCTCGGGGCTTGCGGTGCCGCCCCGGCGACTTCCCGGGCCGCTGGGCCCGGCGGGCGGGGCGCACCAGGCCGTCGCCCTCGATCCCGTGCAGGATCCGCTGGGCGGCGGCGTAGTCCTCGGCCACCGTCTCCGGCAGCCACTGGTAACCGTCCCAGCGTACGATCAGTCTCGGCTCGCCCGGCGCCACATGGGCGCCCCGCGACCGCTCGTCCACAAGCCGTACGGCCCGCAACTGACCGACCGGCCGCAGTCGTTGCTCCCGCCTGGCCGCCCACGACGCCAGCGGTTCCTCCTCCTCGTCCATCGCCCCAGTCTGGCCTCCGGACGCCGTCGGCCGACACCCGTGTCACTCGACCGGGCGACGGGCGTTCCGGCCCCTCGTCTCCTCCCACTCCCCCGGCTTCCCTCCTGTCCCTCCTGTCCCTCCGGTTCCTGTCCCTCCGGTCTCATGAACTCCTGAGGATCACGAGCCGCTGGGTGGCCCGGGTCATCGCGACGTAGCGGTCGACGGCTCCCTCGACTCCCCCGCCGAACGCCTCCGGGTCGACGAGCACGACCAGGTCGAACTCCAGCCCCTTCGACAGCTCCGGGGTCAACGACCGGATCCGCGGCCGGGCCCGGAAGTCCGGTGCGCCGATCACGCAGGCGACCCCCTCCGCGTGCTCCGCGAGCCAGCCGTCCAGGACCGCGTCCAGCTCCGCCACCGACCCGTGCGTGACGGGAATGCCGCTGCTGCGGACGGAGGTCGGCACGTTGGCGTCCGGCAGCGCGGCCCGGATGGCGGGCTCGGCCTCGGCCATGACCTCCTCCGGTGTGCGGTAGTTGATGCTCAGCGAGGCGACGGTGGTGCGGTCGAGCCCGATCCGCTCCAGCCGCTCCTGCCAGGACTCGGTGAAGCCGTGCCGGGCCTGCGCGCGGTCCCCGACGATGGTGAAGCTCCGGGACGGGCAGCGCAGGAGCAGCATCTGCCACTGCGCGTCGGTCAGTTCCTGGGCCTCGTCGACGACGATGTGCGCGAACGGTCCGGCCAGCGGCTCCGGGTCGGCGGCGGGCAGGGCGGTCTCGTCGACCAGGGTGTCCTGGAGGTCCCGTCCGCGCAGCATCGTCACCGCGCCTTCGCCGTCGTCGTCGGCCTGGAGCAGGTCACCGATGACATCGGCCATGCGGGCGCGCTCGGCAGCGACCGCGGCCTCGCGTCGGCGCTGCCGCCGGGCCGCCTCCGGATCGCCGAGCCGCTGCCGGGCGGCGTCCAGGAGCGGGAGGTCCGACACCGTCCAGGCCTGGGGCGCGTCCTTGCGCCGCAGCTTGCGGACCTCCTCCGGGTCGAGCCAGGGCGCGCACATCCGCAGGTAGGCGGGCACCGACCAGAGGTCGCCGACCAGGTCGGCCGCTTCGAGCAGCGGCCACGCGCGGTTGAGGGTCTCCACGAGCTCCCGGTCCTGCCGCAGCGACCGGCGGAACTGCTCGGGCGACACCTCCTCCTCGTCCGCGTCCAGCTTGTCCAGCAGGATCGTGGCGAGCTCGTCCCAGATCTGCTCGCGCGCCTCGTTGTGCGGGGTGCCCGGGTCCGGCGCGTCGAACGCGTCCGCCCAGTCCTGCGCGCTCAGCCAGAGCTCGGACCAGTGGGTGGTGACCGCCATCCCCTCGGCCGGCGGCTCCTCGTAGAACCGGACGGCCTTCTCGATCGCCTTCACCATGTCGACCGAGGACTTCAGCCGGACCACCTCCGGATCTGCCTCGGCCCCCGCCGTCGCCCCCTCGGCGACGAGGTCCCGCACGGTGCAGGTACGCACGCCCTCCTCGCCGAGGCTCGGCAGGACGTCCGCGACGTAGGCCAGGTACGGCTGGTGCGGGCCGACGAACAGCACGCCGCCGCGCCGGTGGCCGAGCCGGGGGTCGGAGTAGAGCAGGTACGCGGAGCGGTGCAGCGCGACGACGGTCTTTCCGGTGCCCGGGCCGCCGTCGACCACGAGGGCGCCCCGGGAGCCGGCCCGGATGACGGCGTCCTGGTCGGCCTGGATGGTGGCCAGCACGTCCCGCATCCGGGCCGAACGGTTGCCGCCCAGGCTCGCGATGAACGCGGACTGGTCGTCCAGCGCAGCGTGCCCCTCCAGAGCCGCGACGGTGAACACCTCGTCCCAGTAGTCGCTGATCCGGCCGCCGGTCCAGCGGTACCTGCGGCGGCTCGTCAGCCCCATCGGGTCGGCGTGGGTCGCCGCGAAGAACGGCTCGGCCGCGGGCGAACGCCAGTCGACCAGCAGCCGGCGTCCCTCGCTGTCGGTGAGGCCGAGCCGCCCGATGTACACCGGCTCGGGGTCGTCCGCGCCGACGACGTGCCCGAGGCACAGGTCCAGACCGAAGCGGCGCAGCGCGCGCAGCCGACCGGTCAGCTTGTGGATCTCGATGTCCCGGTCCATCGCCTCCCGGCCGAGGCCACCCGGTGCCCGGCGCAGGGTGTCGAGGCGGTCGGACAGCTCGGCGATCGCCTGCTCCAGGCTCTGCGCGACGGCCGCGAAGTGCCGCTCGTCGCCGCCGATCAGTGCCGGGTCGGCCTTGGCGGCGAGGCGGTCTGGGAGGTCGAACGCGCTGGTGGTGAGGGGGGTCATGGCATCAGCTCCGATCTGAGGCCTGCGATTGTGCGCCACCATGGGGGCCTTGCCGCAAGACCCCCGGTGCGCTATACGTTGAGAGTGGCAAGGGGTGGGTACTCCCCCTTCCGTCTCTTCCGGCTCGACTTCCGGTCCTCCTTTCGTTCTCGCGGGCGGCACCCTGCTGCCGCCCCGGGCAGCGCGGGCTCCGCAGGCGCCCGGTACCCGCTCGGCACCCGATCGAGGCCCCGCTCGAGGCCCAGCTCGACATTCGGCCGCGCCTAGCCCAGCCCGCGCCGGGGCGGCAACCCCGGCTCACCCGGGAGGCTTACGCCGTCCCGGAGTCGGACCGCATCGAGTGGTGCCCGGTGACGGCCGCCGGAGCGGTTCGTTGGGTGCTGCGGCGGGGACGTGCGCCCCGGTGGCCGGGCGGCCGCCGCCCCGGCCGTACGGGCCGGGCCAGCGTCGGCCGCTGCACACCGCACCACCGATCCGAAGAGGTCCCGCCATGTCCGAACCCTCCGCCACGCCGCAGCTCCCGAGCAGCCCGACGGGCTCGGCCGACGGCACCTGGGCCGGGCCCACCACGGCCAAGAACCTGCTGGACCGGATGCAGGAACTGCTCGCCGCGGTCACCGCGGATCTCGCCGCGTTGCAGTCCTCCGGCACCCGGGGCACCGACCCCACCGCCTACCCGACCGGCACGGACACCTCCGGGACCCCGGCCGCGCCGGGCGCCCGGTAGCCGGCCGTTCGCGCCGACCCCGTCGGCCCGGCCTCACCCGGCGGGCCGACATCGTCCGGTGCGCCTCCGCCGTCCGGTGCGCCTCCGCCGCCCGGCGGATCGAGCCGGACGAGTAACGGCGAACCGCAGGCGGCCCGTTCCGGCACGGCCCCGCCGAGCGCCGAGCACGCCGGCCCGTCGGCCCGGCCCGCCGCCTCCCGCAGCCGCCCGGTCAGGTCCTTGCACTCCGACATCGCGTCGACGCCGTCGATGCACGTCCAGTAGAGGCTCTCGGTGTCGGCCCCGCAGGCCAGCACCACGAGCGTCTCCCCGACCTCGTGCAGCAGCCCGTCCAGTGCCCCCAAGGCCGGTGCCAGCTCGCCGAGTTCGGTGAGCCGCGCCGCCCGGCCGCCGCTCACCAGGGCGGCCCGGACGACCGAGCGGTCCAGACAGACCGCCGCGTGCGCCCCGGCCTCGGAGAGCTGCCGCCCCAGCCCGGTCAGCTCCCCGTCCTCCGACTCCGCCAGCCGGGCGCCCATCGCCTCGGCGAGCAGCGCGGCCTGCCGCGCCTCGGCCAGTACATCCGGTACGTGCCTGGCCTCGGCCAGGGCGTGCCGGGCCGTCCTGATCAGTCGCAGCGCCTCCATGGCCACCGCTCCTCTCGCTCGCTGTCGCCGTCGACCGGGGCCGCCGAGCGGCGGCCGGGTGGTCATGGCGACAGCGTGCGAGGAAGGACGCGGGCTCGCATCCGCCTTGTCAGAAGCTGTGGACAACTCCGGGGCTGTGGATAACTTCCGTCCCTCACAAGGGTTGGTCGTCCACGTCCGGGTTGACGTCGGCCGCTCCGTCCGGCACCGGGAAGCGGTGCTCGTTGCGCTCGATCTTGGCCGCGAGGGCCGCCAGTGGATCCACCCCGACCGCCGTGCAGAACTGCAGCAGGTACGCCAGCACGTCCGCGACCTCGTCACGCACCCGGTGCGCGCGCTCCGGCTCCGACATCACCTCGGCGGCCTGCTCGGGCGTCAACCACTGGAAGATCTCCAGCAGCTCGCCCGCCTCCACGCTCAGCGCCGCCGCCAGGTTCTTCGACGTGTGGAAGGGCTCCCACCGTCGGGCCGCCGCGAAGTCCACCAGCCGCTGCTGCAGGGACTCCAGGGTGGGCTCCGGCTCCCCCGGTCCCGTCACTCGTTCGCTCACCCCTCCAGGTCTACCCCATCGCCGCCCGCCGCCGCCCCGGCCCCCTCCACGCCCGGCCGCTCCCCCTCCGCGGCCCCGTCGGCCACCTCCCCTCGTCCGCCTTGGACGGGCACCCGGGCCGTCTCCGGCCGCAGCACCGTGAACCCGGAGTCCGGGTCCCGCCGGCACTCGACCACCGCCACCGCGCCCGGCCGCGCGTCCCCCGAGCGCACCTCACCCGGCCGCACCTCGCCCGGCCGCGCCTCGCCCGCTCCGCCCAGCGCCTCCCGCACCGCCGCCGGCTCCTGCAGCGCGGCCACCACCCGCAACTGGCTGCGCTCAGCCATGTCCCGCGCCAGCCGCAGCAGCGAGGCGGCCTGCTCGGTGGCGAGCCCCGCCCCCAGGTCCTCGGCCAGCACGGTCAGCTGCCGGTGCGCCCACGGCACCTCGGCGGCCACGTCGAGGTCGAGCACCCCCGCCCCGGTCAGCAGCACCGCGGCGAAGGCGAGGTGGCGCAGCATGCCGTCGGAGGCCTGGTCGGCTCCGGTCCGCCCGAGGACGCCCTCGTCGAAGACGGCCAGGACGCGCCGCACGCCCTCGTCGCTCTCGCGCTCGGCCACGGTGAGCCCGAGCAGCGGGTGCGGTGCGGCGGACTGCACCACGCGCAGCAGCTGCCCGTACCGGCGGGGGCACTCGTTGCCCAGCCGGGCGATGACGGCGGAGATGTTCGCGGCGTTGCCGCGCAGCCGGGCCTGCGGGTCGGCCCGGGCCCAGCCGCGCATCAGCGCGGGGACGGGGTGCAGCGGGAACACCTCGCGCAGCGCGGTGAGCAGGTCCTCGGTGGCCGCCAGGACCAGGCACTCGCCGGCCGAAGAGCCGGCGACCCGTAGCGGCAGCTGTGCGGTGATCATGGTGCCGCTGGGGAAGGGCGCCCGGATGTCGCCCTGCCGGGTGTCGTTGTGCCAGCAGACGTTGACCCGCCGGTGGCGGACGTCCTGCTCGCCGGTGTCCACGAGCGTCCGGCCGTCGAGGGTGAGCGACTCCCGGGCGATCCGGACCGGACCGTCGGTGCGGATCACCACGTCGAGCCGGATCCGGCCGTGCGGGGAGCGGACGGTGCAGCCGAGGATGATCGCGTCCCGCCCGTGCGGGACGCAGCCGTCCAGGCCGCCCCGGACGGGCAGGGCGAGCGGACCGGTGCGGTCGGGCAGCCCGTCCAGCGAGTCGGCGATCTCCTCGCCGAGCGCGAGCCGGGACAGCACCGCCAGCGCGTCGAGGGCGTTGGACTTGCCGACCCCGGCGGGGCCGTGCAGCACGGTGAGGGGTGCGAGGGGCAGGACCGCGCGCCGGTAGGACTTGAACGAGGTGAGCCGGAGCTCCTCGACGGTGGGGCGTGGCACGGGCGAGCGGTCGGGCCCCGGGGCGTCCGGTCGGAGGTGGGCCGGCCCGGCGGGCCTGGTGGCGTCGCGGTTCACCTGTCGGACGTTAGCCTCAGGCCGACCGGCAGAAACGTGCCTGCTCAGCAGATTCATCCCAACGTGGCGCCTCACCCCGACGCGATGACAGCGCGTCCCGCCTGCGCCGTGCCCACGGCCGCCCGTCCGCGCCCCGCCCGCGGCCCACCCGGGTCCCACTCACGGCCCATCCGGGTCCCGGGGCGGCCTGAGCCCCGGAAGCCCCCGGACCGCGCCCCGCCACCCTCAGCGCCGGTAGGCGGCCACCGTCACCGAGGCGGTCACCTCGACCGGGTCCGGCAGCGCCGCGAGCGCGGCGCCGAGCCGCCCCGGGTCGGTGTGCCAGGCACTGGGCCCCATGCCGACGACGGTGCGCACGTCCTGCGCGTCGAGCCGCAGCGTGAACTCGACCTCCCGCTGCCCCGCCGGGGTCAGGTACGGGCCGAGCTTCTCGTCGATCCGCCGCTGCTTCTCCTCGTCCACCGACAGCAGCCCCAGCGCGTCCACGAGTTCGCGCAGGTGGCGGGCGGTGGGCGAGACCAGCAGCAGGGTGCCTCCGGGGCGCAGCACCCGGCGGATCTCCGGCCCGTTGCGCGGGGCGAAGACGTTGAGCATCAGCTCGGCGGAGGCGTCGCGCAGCGGCAGCGGGCGCCAGGCGTCGCAGACGACGGCGCCGATCCGCGGGTGCGCCTTGGCGGCACGGCGCAGCGCGTACTTGGAGATGTCGAGGGCGGCGCCGACCCGGTCGGGGAGGGCGTCGAGGACGTGGGCCAGGTAGTGGCCGGTGCCGGCGCCGAGGTCGGCGACCAGCCCGTCGGGCTCACCGGCGGGCGCCGCGGCGGCGGCCTCGGCGAGGGCGTCCGCGATGGGCCGGTAGTGGCCGGCCGCGAGGAAGTCCGCCCGGGCGGCGACCATCTCGGCGGTGTCCCCGGTGCCGGTGTGGGCGTCACCGGCGAGGAGGCTGGCGTAGCCCTGCTTGGCGAGGTCGAAGCTGTGCCCGGCGGGGCAGCGCAGGCTGCGGTCGTGCCGGGTGAGGGCCTGCGCGCAGAGGGGGCAGGCCAGGTAGCGCTCGATGTCCTGCAGCAACGTTCCGTCTTCTCTCGCCGTACGCCCCGGCCGGTCGGGGCGCCAGCCAGCCTAACGACCCGGGCCGTCCGCTGCCCCGACCCGCCTGCGCGCAAAGCGGCTCGACGCCTGGCCCGGCGCCGGCCCGGCACCGCCCCGCCTCACCTACCGCCCGACCTACCGCCCGCGCCCCGCCAGTGGCCGCGCCCGCTCGGCCCCGACCCGCAGCGCGAGCGCGGCGAGCGCCTCGGGCGCGCCGGGCCTGCCCCGGACCCCCGGGAAGGCGTTGACGTCCACGATGACGGGCTCGGCGGGCCCGTCGAGCAGGTCGACCCCGTACACGTCGAGCCCGAACACCTCACCCACCCGCAGCGCGAGCGCGGCCCGCTCCGCGGGCGGCTCCCAGTCCGCCGCCCGCCCCGGATCTCCCGGCTCGGAGGCGAGCTCGGACCGCCGCCGGGCGGCGAACACCTGCCCGTCGATCACCCACAGCTTCTGGTCCCACCCCGTCCCGGGGACGAACGGCTGGGTGACGACGGGCTCCTCGGCCCAACGCTCGGCGAGTTCGCGGAGCCGGGCCGGGCCGTCGACCCGCGCGACCAGGTCGTGCCGCCGGCTGTGTCGGCTCTTGAGCACGAACGGGTAGGCGGGCGCGACGAGTTCGCCCAGCAACCCGGCGGCGGCCGTGGCCGCGAACGGCAGTCCGGCGGCCCGCGCGAGGTCGGCCATCCGCACCCGGTCCTGGCAGAGTTCCGTCGCCGCCGCCGAGTTGACCACCGGCGCGCCCCGCCGCTCCAACTCGGCTGCCAGCGCGAGCGCTCGGGGCGTACGGGCCTTGAGCAGGTAGACGTCGGCGAGCTCCCCCGTCGGAGCGAGCCCCCCTGCCACCACGCGCCCTCCCGCCACCGCGAGCTCCCCCGCCGACCCGGCCGGCGGAACGGCCACCACCTCGTGGCCCCGCTCCGCCAGCAGCGCGGCCGTCGCCGCCAGCACCGGGTGCCCCGGATCCCCGGTGATCAGCCCGATCCTCACAGCAAGTCCCCCTCGCCGAAGCCCAGTTGTCCCAGTTGCCCGTACGGTGCCCCGCCCGCCGACACCAGCGCGGCCGCGGGTCCGCCGGGCACCGAGACGGCCGTCCCGCTGCGCGCGAGCCGCAGCACCGCCCGGGCGACCCGTGCCACGGCGTCCGGCACCTGCCGGAAGCTCGGGAAGTCGTTGATGTCGACCACCACCGGCCCGTCCGGCCCGAGCAGCACGTCGACCCCGTACAGGTCCAGCCCGAAGACCTCCCCGACCTGCGCCACGATCCGCGCGACGCTCCCCGGCAGCGGCACCTGCCGCTCCCGCACGCCCTGCCCGGGGTGCAGCGGGGAGGAACGTTCCGTCGCGAAGAGCTCGCCGTCGACGCAGTACACCTTGAGGTCGGTCCCGGAGTTCGGCACGTACGGCTGCGCGATCAGCAGCCCCTCCCCGACCAGCTCGGGCCCGACCTCCAGCAGGTGGTCGGGGCTGCGCACCAGCCGGACGGCACGCCCGGAGCTGCCGTCCGCGGGCTTGACCACCAGCGGGTACTCGGCGACCGGGATCTCCGCGAGCCGCTCCCACCGCGCGGCCGCGTACGTCACCGGAACGGGCAGCCCGCGAGTGCTGCCGATCACCGCGGCGAGCGCCTTGTCCCGGACGCCGCGGATCGAGCGCACGTCGTTCACCGTGGTGAGGCCGACGGCGGCGGCCGCCTCCAGCAGGGTCAGCCCGGGCCCGCCGGAGACGGTCTTGAGCACCCAGGCGTCGTGGCTGCCGGCCCGGACCGCCTCGGAGATCGCCAGCAGCGAGTCCCCGGGGCGCAGCACGTCCACCCGGTGCCCCCACGCGGTGAGCTGACGCGCCACATCGAGCGGCATGCCGTCGTGCCGGTAGTGTTCCTCCACCAGAAAGCAGAGCCTCATGGGCCTGTCTTCCCCCTTGCCTCGCCGAGTGCAGACGTCCGCCGTCCCCCTCGGCAGAGCTGTAAAAGCATCAGCATGCACGCTGTGTGCGCACAAGATCGCTGCGGGCCGGTAAGCGTTCGGCAACAATCGGCGCCCGGGCGCGACGCACGGCCCTCCTCCGATCGGACCGGCACGCCGCAAAACCGGTGGCGGCACGCCCGGGCCCCTGCTTGGATGCACGCCGTGACTCCTGCCGATCAAGCTCCCGACCGCCCGCTGCTCGACGAGATCGAGCGCTACTACGACGCCGCGCCGCGCAGCGCCGCCCGTGCCGAGGACTTCGGTCCGCTGACCCTGTTCGTCCGCGCGGGCGACACCGGCTGGCACTACTACGCCCGCCCGACGCTCGGCCACGACGGCCCGGCCGCCACGGTCGAGGACGTCCGCCGGGTGCTGGAGCGGCAGCGCGGGCTGGGCGCGCCGGAGGCCTTCGAGTGGGTGGCCGAGCAGAACCCCGGGCTGCGCGCGGCCGTCGAGGCGGCGGGTCTGACGGTGCACGAGCACCCGCTGCTGGTGCTGGGCCCGCAGGACGAGTCGGCTCCGGCGCCCGTCCTCGCGGAGCGGACCGAGGTGCGGGTGCTGGCCGCGGACGCGCCCGAGCTGGCGCAGGCGGTGGCCGTCCCGCACGTGGCCTTCGGCGCCCCGGGCACCGCCATCGGCGCGGCCGGCGCGGCCGAACTGGCGGCGAGCACGGCCACGTTGACGGCCGACGGCGGAGTGGCACGGATCGCCCAGCGGATCACCGACGGGGTCACCGTGCAGGCCGCCGCGCTGGAGGACGGCTCCGTCCTGTGCGCCGGCCAGTACAACCCGGTGGGCCCGGTCGGCGAGGTGGTCGGCGTGGGCACCCTGCCCACCGCCCGTCGACGCGGCCTGGGCCTCGCGGTCACGGCGGCCCTGGTCGCGCACGCCCGGGCCAACGGCGTGCGGACGGTGTTCCTGTCCGCCTCCGACGAGGACGTCGCCCGGATCTACCGCCGGGCCGGATTCCGCCCGTTCGCGACGGCCCTGATCGCGGAGGCCGCGTCACCCCAGGCCTGAGGACCACGGCCGGGCCACGGGGCGCAGCGGACACCCCCCGGTACGACCCGCGTGGACGGCGCCGGACGGCACTGGACGACGCAGGCGACGCGGGCGACGCGGGCGGGGACGACGCGGGCGACGGTCAGTCGTCGTCCTCGTCCTCCTCGTCCGCGCCGCTGACGCCCTCCCCCTCGGCCTCGTCCACCACCCACGCCGCCAGCCGCTCGGCGACGCCGGACACCCCGATCCGCCCCTCGCGGATGGCCCGGGAGAGGCTGCGCACCTCGCGGGCGGTGGTGGCGACGGTGCAACCGCTGGCGACGAGGTAGGCGTACGCGACGGCGGTCGCGAAGAGCTCGTTGGTCTTCTCCAGGGCCGGCACCCGGATCAGCTGGTGCATCAACGCGGCGGCGCGGTCCTGCGGTTCGGGGTAGACGGCGATGTCGAATATCTCGGCCTGGTGCCGGGTGACGGCCGCGAGCAGTGAGCCGTAGTCGGTGACCTGCGGATCACCGGGCGTGTACTGCTCAGCGGTCATGAGCAGCCACGAGAGGTCGACCTCAAGGTTCAACGGCGCACGTCCTGGAGGTCGCCGGGCTCCCCGAACTCGGCGAGGAACGCCGTCTCGTACTCCTTCATGAACTGGGCGGCCGCGTCGACGAAGGCCCGTCCGGACTCGCCCATGTCCTGCTGGACCAGGCGCTCGATGTACTGGTTCATGCTGATCCCCTGCTGCTCCGCCCGTTCCCGGGCCATCTCCGCGGTCGTGGCGTCCACGCGGACGTTCAGCTGCTTCTTGGCCATGCCCTTCAAGCTAGCGCCGAAGTGCTAGCACAACAAGGGCGCACGCCCACCGCCCGCACACCTTCCGCACGCCCCCACGCAACCTCCCCGTCCCGAAACCGTCACCTCGAGCCGCGGCCGAAGCCGCCCATCTTCCATACCCGCCCACCGCCGCCCCACCCCCGGCAGGACGAGCGAGACTTGAAGAGTCCTTCACCATCCGGGACTCTGATCTCCCCTGAGCGTTCCACTGAGCGGCACCGACCGGTGTGGAGGCCGGCAATGACAGCCATGTTCGACCAGGAGCTGCGCGAGCAGCTCGCCCAGGCCCGACGGGACCTCGCGGCGGCACGGGCCGAAGGGGACGCCGACGGCGTCCAGGCGTACGAGGGCCGGATCGCCTCGCTGCTCCGGCTCGCCTCCCAGCACGGCATCCACCTTCCGCACAGCGTGGACGAGGAGGAACACAACGAGCCCTGATCGAGCCCGGCCCGCAACCGCACCGGCCCGGCGCGACCCGCAAGGACACCGGTCCCGCCCGCAACGGCACCCGTCCGGCCCGCAACGACGAGGAGGCGGCACCCGCCGAGCGGGCACCGCCTCCTGAGTCCGACCGGCCACCGGCCGACCGGGTCACTCCCCGGCCGGCTCCAGGATCGCCACGCACTCGAAGTGGTGCGTCATCGGGAACAGGTCGAAGGCCCGCAGCGACACCAGCCGGTAGCCGCCCTCGCGGAAGAACTTCAGGTCCCGGGCGAGCGCCGCCGGGTCGCAGGCCACGTACGCGATCCGGCGCGCCTCCAGGCCGACCAGGTGCGCGACGGTCTCCCGCCCGGCACCCGAGCGCGGCGGGTCCAGGACGATCAGGTCGGTGGCGGTGATGCCGGTGCGCGGCAGCAGCGTCTCCACCCGGTCGCACTCGATCCGCACGTTGTCCAGCGCGGCCAGGTTGTGCCGGGCGTCGACCACGGCCTGCTTGGCGGACTCGATGCCGAGCACCGCGCCCTCCTCGCCGACCCGGTCGGCCAGCGCGCCCGCGAACAGGCCGACGCCGCAGTACAGGTCGAGCGCGCTCTCGCCCCACTGCGGGTCGAGGCCGTCCAGCACCGCGTCGACCAGGGTGTCCGGCGCCTCCGGGTGGATCTGCCAGAAGCCGCCGTTGCTGACCCGCCAGGTCCGCCCGGCCGCCCGCTCGCGCACGAAGCCGCGCCCGTGCACCTTGTGCACGTCGCCCTGGTCGTCCACCCGGGCGATCGACACCGGCTTGTCCAGCTCGACCAGCGGGAGCTGCGCGCCGTCGCGCGGGGTCAGCACCACCTGGCGGTCCGAGGAACCGGTCGCGGCGATCACCTCGACGCTCGCCACGCCCGGCCAGTCGCGGGCCTCGATGCCCAGCTCCGTGACGCCCTCGGCGGCGATCAGGCAGCGGTCCACCGGCTGCACCTCGTGCGAGCGGTGCTTGCGCAGGCCGACCTTCCCGGTCTCCGCGTCCACCGTGTACTGGACCCGGGTGCGCCAGGCCGGCACCTGCCCGGCCGCGAGCTTGCCGCCGACCGGCTCGACGCTGCCGTCCCAGCCCGCCTCGGCCGGGGTGAGCCCGGCCAGCTTGGCCAGCTGCTCGGTCAGCACCGACGCCTTGAGCTTGCGCTGCCCGCCCGGGGTGACGTGCTGCCAGTCGCAGCCGCCGCACTTGCCGGGCCCGGCGAACGGGCACGGCGCCTCGATCCGCTCCTTGGCGGGCTCCAGGACCTCCACCGCGTCGGCCCGCAGGAACCGCGAGGTGGTGGTCCCCTCGGTCACCAGGGCGACGACCTTCTCCCCGGGCAGCGCGTGCCGCACGAACAGCACCCGCCCCTCGTGCCGGGCCACGCAGTGGCCACCGCCGTGCGCGACCGGGCCGACCTCGACCTCGTACCGCTGCCCGGCCAGCGGCTCCCCGGACGGCGCCTCCGGCCGCGGCGTCCGCGCGGCGGCGGTGCGCAGCGCCTTCGGCGGCCGCACCGCCTGCTTGCGCGGCGCCTTCCGAGCGGCACCGGCCGCACCGGCGGCGGCGCCCTTCCCGGTGCCCTTGCCGGCCGAGCCCTTACCGGCGCCCTTGCCGGCGCCCTTGCCGGCAGCACCCTTGTCGGCAGCGCCCTTCCCCGCGCCCTTGCCGGCGGTGTCACGGCCCGGCTTCCGGTCCTCCGACGGCACCTGCTCCCCCGGAACGATCGGAGCGGTGCGGGCGGTCAGGCCGTCACGGTCGGTGGCCTCCGGACGGGACGGCCGGCCCCAGCGCGGCCGGGCGACCTGCCCGGGCTGGGAGCCGCCCCGGCGGGAGCCCTTGCCGGAGGAGCCCGAGGAGCGGGGCGGATTGTTGCGGGTCACTGGGAGGAGTCCTTGCTGCGCTCGGAGGTGCCACCGGTACTCGCACCGGTGAAGACGGAATCCTTCGACTTTACGGCCTTCGGCGCCCGAGGCTCGCCACGCCGGACGGCACCCGGCGCCGACCAGGCCTTCTGCGGCTTGCGCCGCTCCGAGGATTCCAGCTGCCAGGGCACCGAGGTGACCATCACACCGGGCTTGAACAGCAGCCGACCCTTGAGCCGCAGCGCGCTCTGGTTGTGCAGCAGGTGCTCGTACCAGTGGCCGACCACGTACTCGGGGATGTAGACCGCGACCACGTCGCGCGGGCTGCTGCGCCGCAGGTTCTTCACGTAGTCCAGGACCGGCCCGGTGATCTCGCGGAACGGCGAGTCCAGCACCTTGAGCGGAACGTCGATGCCGCGCTCGTCCCACTCCTGCCGCAGCGCCGCCGTGTCCGCCGGGTCCACGTTGACGGTGACGGCCTCCAGGGTGTGGGCGCGGGCCAGCTGGGCGTACGCGAGGGCCCGCAGCGCCGGCTTGTGCAGCTTGGAGACCAGCACGATGGCGTGCACCCGGGTGGGCAGCACCACGTCGTCGGGCTCCTCCGCTGCGGTGAGCTCCTCGGAGACCCGGTCGTAGTGGCGCCGGATGCCCTTCATCATCACGAACAGCACGACCATCGCCGCGATCGCGATCCAGGCGTGGCCGATCTTGGTGACCAGGACGACGATCAGCACGGCCATGGTCATCACCAGGCCGAACGTGTTGATCGCCCGGCTGCGCTGCATGCGCCGACGCTCGGCCGGGTCGGTCTCGGTGCGCAGCAGCCGCGTCCAGTGCCGGATCATGCCGGACTGGCTCATGTTGAACGAGACGAACACACCGACGATGTAGAGCTGGATCAGCCGGTTCGGGTCGGCGTCGAACGCGAAGATGAACAGGATCGCCGCGATCGCCAGCAGGATGATGCCGTTGGAGAAGGCCAGCCGGTCACCGCGGGTGTGCAGCTGGCGGGGCAGGTAGCGGTCCTGGGCCAGGATCGAGCCGAGCACCGGGAAGCCGTTGAAGGCGGTGTTGGCGGCCAGCACCAGGATCAGGCCGGTCACGGCGGCGACGAAGTAGAAGCCGGGCGTGAAGTTGCTGAACACGGCCTCGCTGATCTGGGCGAGCGCGGTCTTCTGGTGGTAGCCGGACGAGGCGCCGCCGAGCTGCTCCGCCGGGTTCTCGGCCATCTGGACGCCGGTCAGGCGAGCCAGCCAGATGATGCCCATGAACATCACCACGGCGACGCTCGCCATCATCAGCAGCGTGGTCGCGGCGTTCTTGCTCTTGGGCTTGCGGAAGGCCGGCACGCCGTTGGAGATCGCCTCCACACCGGTGAGCGCGGCACAGCCGGAGGAGAACGACTTCAGCAGCAGGAACACCAACGCGAATCCGGCCACCGACTCGTTGCCCGGTGTCGGTGTGAGGGTGAAGCCGGCGCTCTCGGCGGGCATGTCCTGGCCCAGCACGAAGTGCCGGAAGAACCCGAAGCCGACCATGCCTATGACGCCGATCATGAAGGCGTAGGTGGGAATGGCGAAGGCGGTTCCGGATTCGCGCACACCGCGCAGGTTCATCCCCATCAGCAGGATGACCACGATCACCGACAGCGTCAGTTCATGGCCACGCAGCGCGGGAACGGCAGAGACGACGTTGGCGACGCCCGAGGTGGTGGACACGGCCACGGTGAGCACGTAGTCGACCATCAACGCGCTGGCGACGACGAGACCGGCAGCCGGTCCGTGGTTGACGGTCGCGACCTCGTAGTCACCGCCACCACTGGGGTAGGCGTGCACGTTCTGCCGGTACGAGGCGACCACGGCGAGCATCACGATCGCCACGACGACGCCGATCTGCCAGGAGAAGTGGATCGCCGAGACGCCCGCGACGGAGAGGGTGAGCAGGATCTCCTCGGGGGCGTACGCGACCGAGGAGAGCGCGTCCGAGGCGAAGACGGGCAACGCGATCCGCTTGGGGAGAAGCGTTTCGCCAAGCTTGTCGCTGCGCAGCGCGCGCCCGATCAAGAGGCGTTTCGGGAGGTCTTTCGGCATAGGCACGTTAAGGAATCGTAGGGGCTTCCCGGTCAAGGCTCCGCCGTTTGTCCCCCCCTTCGTCGCGACTGCGTTCTACGGACCGGCTAGCGTGTCGGATACGAGTCGGTGGGCAACACTCGGGTTGTCAGGTGTTGCCGGGGCCGGCGCCCCACGAGAACGCTCGTCCCGGACGACCGGGCGGGAAAGGGAGATGAACGGTGTTTGCGCAGGTCAGTACCCCGACGGAACGGGTGAGGTAGCGCCGGTGCACATCGTCATCATGGGCTGCGGCCGCGTGGGCTCGGCCCTCGCGAGAGCGCTGGAGAAACAGGGCCACTCGGTGGCCGTGGTCGACCAGGACCCGACCGCCTTCCGCCGGCTGGGTGCCGGGTTCAACGGGCGCCGGGTCACCGGTGTCGGCTTCGACCAGGACACTCTGCGCGAGGCCGGCATCGAGGAGGCGGGCGCGTTCGCCGCGGTCTCCAGCGGCGACAACTCCAACATCATCGCCGCTCGGGTGGCCCGGGAGAACTTCGGCGTCGAGAACGTCGCCGCCCGGATCTACGACCCCCGCCGCGCCGAGGTGTACCAGCGCCTGGGCATCCCGACCGTGGCGACGGTCCGCTGGACCGCCGACCAGATGCTGCGCCGGCTGCTCCCGAGCGGCGCCGAGCCCCTGTGGCAGGACCCGAGCGGCGGCGTGCAGCTGGCCGAGGTCGCGTACGACCCGCGCTGGATCGGCCACCGGTTCGGTGAGCTGGAGGAGGCCTCCGGCACCCGGGTGGCGTTCGTCACCCGACTCGGCGAGGGCATCCTGCCCACGCCGCAGATGGTGGTGCAGGAGGGCGACCTGGTGCACGTGATGCTGCGCCGGGCCGACCTGACGGCCGTCGAGGCCGCGTTCGCGCAGGGACCGAAGGAGGAGGGTCACTGATGCGGGTCGCCATTGCCGGTGCCGGTGCCGTGGGCCGCTCGATCGCGGGCGAGCTGCTGGAGAACGGCCACGAGGTCCTGCTGATAGACAAGAACCCGAACTCCATCTCGGTGGAGCGGGTGCCGATGGCGGAGTGGCTGCTGGCCGACGCCTGCGAGATCACCTCGCTGGACGAGGCCGCCCTGCAGCGCTGCCACGTGGTGATCGCCGCGACCGGCGACGACAAGGTCAACCTGGTCGTCTCGCTGCTCGCCAAGACCGAGTACGCGGTGCCGCGGGTCGTCGCCCGGGTGAACAACCCCAAGAACGAGTGGCTCTTCAACGAGTCCTGGGGCGTGGACGTGGCCGTGTCCACGCCGCGCCTGATGTCCGCCCTGGTCGAGGAGGCCGTCAGCGTCGGCGACCTGGTCCGCCTGATGCGCTTCAGCCAGGGCAACGCCAACCTGGTCGAGCTGACCCTGGCCTCCGACACCGAGCTGGTCGGCACCCGGGTCGGCGACGTGGCCTGGCCGCCGGACACCGCGCTGGTGACCATCATCCGCGAGGGCCGGGTGCTGGTGCCGGGCAAGGACGACACCCTGGAGGGCGGCGACGAGCTGCTCTTCGTCGCCGCGCAGGAGCGCGAGGAGGAGCTGGAGGAGCTGCTGTCGGCCACCACCGGCGCGCAGTGACGACGGAACCACGGCCGAGGGCCCGCACCCTGCTGGGTGCGGGCCCTCGGCCGTGCGGGGAGGCGGCTACTTCGCCGACTCCTCCTCCTCGTCGTCCAGCTGCGCCTTGATCGGCGGCGGCGCCTTCAACAGGATCTGCCAGGTGACGTACATCGCCAGCAGCATCGGCGGAATGCCGAGGGCGACCTTCAGCCAGCCCAGCAGGTTGACGTTGTGGGTGAAGTACAGCGGGAAGAGGATCACCGGCTTGAGGCCCATGATCACCACCCAGGCCCAGGTCGCCCTGGTGTAGGCGGCGAGCCGGCCCGGGTTCTCCTTGCGCCACGTGAACATCTCGCCGGTGATCGGGCCGAGCATCACACCGATCATCGGCCAGCGCGCCAGCGCGGAGGCCGCCAGGGCGATGCAGTAGCCGACGTTCCAGAGCAGACCGGGCAGGTAGAAGTCCTCGGCCCGGCCGCTCTTCATCGAGATCCAGGCGCCGAGCGCGACGCCGAACACCCCGCTGAAGGCGTGCTGGATGGTCTCCCGCTTCGCCAGCCGGGCCACCACGAACAGCGCGCTCAGGCCGAGCGCGGCCCACGCCGAGGTGCTGACCTGGTGGGTGAGGTTGTACGTGACGATGAAGACCAGGCCGGGCAACGTCATGTCGATCATGCCGCGCACGCCGCCGAAGGCCTTCAGTACGGTGTCGGCGGCCTCTTTGGAGGCCGCCTGGCGGGCGGCCTCCGCGGCCTCCTCGGCCTGGCGGGCGGCATCCCGGGCCGCCGCGTCGTGGGACAGGTCGAGCTGGGCGGCCTCGCCGCCGGGCTGGTTGCTCACGCTCATTCGCTCCCGTGTCCGACCGGACGCAGCTCATATCGGGGGTTGAACAGCACGCGGCGCCCGCGCGCGTGGCCGATCCGGCCGCTGGCGACCAGCCTGCGGCCGGGCTCTATGCCCGCGATCGAGCGGCGGCCGAGCCAGACCACGTCCAAGGCCTCGGTGCCGTCGAAGAGTTCGGCCTCCAGGGCCGGCACCCCGGCCCGCGGGCGCAGCGTCACCGTGCGCAGCGTGCCCGCGACGGTGACCAGCGCGCGGTCCGCGCAGCCGGCGATCGGCGTGCACCCCGACTCCGCGGCGCTCTCCTGACGCAGGTCCTCGGCCTCCAGCTCCTCGGTCGAGGAGGTCAGCCGACTGAGCATGCGGCGGAACCGCCCCTGCGGCTGGCCGCTGCTGTTGTCACCACTCATGTCGGAAGGGTACCGGTTTCCGGGCCCCCGGCGGCAGGTCGTTCAGCCGCCGGGGGCAACGGCGGTCAGCTCTCGAACCGGTATCCCATTCCCGGCTCGGTGATGAAGTGACGCGGGTGCGAGGGGTCGCGCTCCAGCTTCCGACGCAGCTGGGCGAGGTAGACCCGCAGGTAGTTGGTCTCGGTGCGGTAGGCGGGGCCCCACACCTCCTGGAGCAGCTGGGTCTGGCTGACCAGTCGCCCGGCGTTGCGGACGAGGACCTCCAGCAGGTGCCACTCGGTCGGGGTGAGGCGCACGTCGGCGCCGTCCCGGTTGACCTTCTTGGCGGCGAGGTCGACGGTGAAGGTCTCGGTGACGACCAGCGAGTCCGCCTCCCCGGCCACCGGCTCGGCCCGCCGCACCGCGGCCCGCATCCGGGCGAGCAGCTCGTCCATGCCGAACGGCTTGGTGACGTAGTCGTCGGCGCCGGCATCCAGGGCCTCGACCTTCTCGTCCGAGGCGTGCCGGGCCGACAGCACGATGATCGGCACCCGGGTCCAGCCGCGCAGGCCCCGGATCACCTCGACCCCGTCCATGTCGGGCAGGCCCAGGTCGAGGACGACGACGTCCGGATGGCGGGCCGCGGCCAGCTCCAGGGCGCTCGCGCCGTCGTGGGCCGCGTCCACCTCGTACTTGCGGGCCTTGAGGTTGATCACCAGCGCGCGGACGATCTGCGGTTCGTCGTCCACCACGAGGACCCGGGTCATTTACGGGCTCCGCCTTTCAGGGCTGTCGGACTTGAGGGCTGCGGGACTTGAGGGGTGTCGGACTTGAGGGCTGCAGGGCCGGCGTGCGGTACTGCGTACGGCACGGGATCGACGGGCGGAGGGCCGAGGGCGGCCCGCCGGCTCTCATGTGATCAGCTCCGAGAGCGGACCGCTCCCGTCGCCGTGCGGCTCACCCGGCTCCTCCGGCTCCGGTGGCCGTTCGACGGCCGGCAGGCTGACGACCATGGTGAGGCCGCCGCCGGGGGTGTCCTCGGCGGTGACGCTACCGTCCATCGCCTCGACGAAACCGCGCGCCACCGCGAGCCCGAGGCCCACGCCGGCACCGCGCGGCGCGTCCCCGTAACGCTGGAACGGCGCGAAGATCCTCTCCTTGGCCTCCTCGGGCACTCCCGGCCCGCGGTCGACGATCCGCAGCTCGACCCGGCCCGGCATCCCCGGTTGCTCCAGCGCATCGGCCTTGACCAGTACCTTGACGCCGTCCGGGCTGTACTTGACGGCGTTCTCCACCAGGTTGGCCAGCGAGCGCTCCAACAGCCCGCCGTCGGCCCGGATCATCGGCAGCGTCTCCGGGACGTCCAGCCGGACGGACTCCGGCGGCACCCCGCCGAGCGCGAACGGCACCACCTCGTCCAGGTCGGTCTCCTGGATCAGCGGGGTGACCGTCCCGGTCTGCAGCCGGCTCATGTCGAGCAGGTTGTTGATCAGGTGGTCCAGCCGGTCGGCCCCGGCCTCGATCCCGGCGAGCAGCTCGGCCTCGTCCTCCGGGTCCCAGTCGACGTCCGCCGATTGCAGCGAGGTCACGGAGGCCTTGATCCCCGCCAGCGGGGTGCGCAGGTCGTGCGAGACGGCGGCCAGCAGGGCGGTCCGGATCCGGTTGCCCTCGGCCTCCCGCCGGGCCGCGGCTGCCTCCCGGGCCAGTCGGCGGCGCTCCAGCACCACCGCGGCCTGCGCGGCGAAGGCCCCGAGCAGCCGCCGGTCCGCCCCGGGCAGCACCCGGCCGCGCAGCACCAGCGCCAGGCTGTCGCCGACCGGGACGTCCACGTCGGCCTCCTCCGGCCGCTCCGGCGGCCGCAGCCCGGCTGTGGCCACCGGCACCCACGGACCGAGCGGATCCGGGCGCTCCAGCAGCGCGGCGCTCTCCTGCCCGAAGGTCTCCCGGACCTGCTCCATCAGCGCGGTCAGCACCCCGTCCCCGTTCGGCGCGCCCCGCAGCACCGTGCCCGCCAACGCGCTGAGCGTCTGCGCCTCGGTCTGGCTGCGGGCCGCCTGGTGCGTCCGCCGGGCCGCCAGGTCCACCACGGACGCCACCGATATGCCGACGATGGTGAATATCGCCACCGCCATGATGTTCTGCGGCTCGTTGATCGTGAAGGTGTGCAGTGGCGGCGTGAAGTAGTAGTTCAGCACCGAGGAACCGACCAGCGCCGAGCCGACCGCCGGCAGGAGCCCGCCGACCAGCGCCGCGCACACCGTCAGCGACAGGAACAGCAGCATGTCGGTGGAGAGCCCCAGCCCGCCGATCGCCGTCAGCACGATCGCCAACAGCGGCGGACCGGCCAGGCCGATCAGCCAGCCGGCGACGGTCCGGGTCCGGCCCAGGTCGGTGGTCCGGCGGACGGGAATCCGGCCGCGCCCGTGCCCGGCGTGCTCATGGGTGACCATGTGGACGTCGATGTCCCCGGCCTCCCGGGTCACCGTGGTGCCGACGCCCGGCCCGTACAGGTACTGCCAGCCGGGCCTGCGGCTGGTGCCCAGCACGATCTGGGTGGCGTTCACGCCCCGGGCGAAGTCCAGCAGCCCGCCGGCCGGGTCGTCGCCCAGGACGGCGTGGAACGAGCCGCCGAGGCTCTCCACCAGCGCCCGCTGCTCGATCAGCGTCTGCGGCGAGCCGGCACCGACCAGGCCGTCCGAGCGGGATATGTGCACGGCGAGCAGCTCACCGCCGGAGACCCGGGCCGCGATCCGGGCCGCCCGGCGGATCAGCGTCGCCCCCTCGGGCCCGCCGGTCAGGCCCACCACGATCCGCTCCCGGGCCTGCCAGGTGCCTTCGATGCCCTGCTCGGCCCGGTACTTCTGCAGGTACTCGTCCACCCGGTCCGCGGTCCACAGCAGCGCAAGCTCGCGCAGCGCGGTCAGGTTGCCCGGGCGGAAGTAGTTGGCGAGCGCCGCGTCGATCTTCTCCGGCGCGTACACGTTCCCGTGCGCCAGCCGTCGCCGCAACGCCTGCGGGGACATGTCCACGAGCTCGATCTGATCGGCCCGTCGGACCACCTCGTCCGGGACGGTCTCGCGCTGACGCACGCCGGTGATGCCGGCGACGGCATCGCCCAGCGACTCCAGGTGCTGCACGTTGACGGTGGAGATCACGTCGATCCCGGCCGCCAGCAGCTCCTCGACGTCCTGCCAGCGCTTCTCGTTGCGGCAGCCGGGCACGTTGGTGTGGGCCAGCTCGTCCACCAGCGCCACCTGCGGGCGGCGGGCGAGGACGGCTTCCAGGTCCATCTCGGAGAACCGCGCGCCGCGGTGCACCACCTGCTGCCGCAGCACGACTTCCAGCCCGGCAACCATGTCGGCGGTACGCCGACGGCCGTGGTCCTCGACGAACGCCACCACGACGTCCGTGCCACGTTCGTGCCGCCGGTGCGCCTCGGCGAGCATGGCGTACGTCTTGCCGACCCCGGGGGCCGCCCCGAGGTAGATGCGCAGCCTGCCTCGTCCCATGAGCACCATTCTTGATCCGGCCATGCCCGGGAGCCACCCCCGGACACCTGTTCCCCCTCCCTTCGAGACTACGGCGTGAGCAGCGATTTTCCGCTGATCAGTCCACCGATCAGGCGGTTTTAGCGACATATTGACGGTGGACCAGCCACTCGGCGGGGGTCACTCAGGGGACTGTCGACGGGGGCTGGCCGGCTTCCGGAGAACGATCCGCGAGGACGCTCCGGAAAACGTCCGGGAAACGCGAAGAACCCCCATCCGGAATCCGGATGGGGGTTCTTCACAATGATTGTTCGGCGGCGTCCTACTCTCCCACAGGGTCCCCCCTGCAG
>NZ_JBEORY010000044.1:0-70052 GCF_040302665.1 Kitasatospora sp. NPDC097691
GAGAGGGTGATCGCGGCGTCGCGCAGCCAGGTGTAGCGGTAGTCCCAGTTGCGCTCGCCGCCGATGTCCTCGGGCAGCGAGGTGGTGGGGGCGGCGACGATGCCGCCGGTGGGGGCGTAGGTGAGGCCCTTGAGGGTGATCAGGGAGCGGACCACGGCCTCGCGGTAGGGGCCCTGGTAGGTGCACTGGTCGGCCCACTCGTGCCAGAAGTCGGCGGTGGCGTCGAGCAGCACCTCGGCGTCCGGGGTCCGGGGCGCGTCGAGGTGGGAGGCCTGCCAGGTGAGGGCGAAGGCGATCCGCTCGCCGGCGGTGACGGTGAAGTCGGCGTAGGTGGTGAGGTTGCGGCCGTAGGTCTCCGAGACGCCGTCCAGCCAGACGGAGTCGGGTCCGGCCATGGCGACGGTGCGGTGGGTGCCGTCGGCCTGCTCGACGCGGTGCACCCAGGGCACGATGCGGCCGTACGAGAAGCGCATCCGCAGCGCCGAGCGCATCCGGACGGTGCCGGCCACGCCCTCGACGATCCGGATCACCTGGGGGACGGCGTCCTTGCCGGCCAGCGGGCGCGGCGGCATGAAGTCGATCACCCGGACGGTGCCGCCCTGGGCGTCCCACTCCTGTTCGAGGATCAGCGAGTCGCCCCGGTAGCGGCGCCGGTCGGCGGGCACGGCGGGGGCGGCGGCGGTGGGCGGCGGCACCCGCAGGTCGGCGGTGTCGGCGATGCGGACCCGGCCCGCGGGGGTGGGGGCGGTGGCCGTGGCGGGGGCGGGGACCTCGGTCGGGACGGCTTCGGCGGGGCCGATCCGCCAGAAGCCGTGTTCATCGGTGCCCAGCAGGCCGGCGAACACGGCCGGCGAGTCGAAGCGGGGCAGGCAGAGCCAGTCCACTGCCCCGTCCCTGCTGACCAGGGCAGCGGTCTGCATGTCCCCGATGAGTGCGTAGTCCTCGATACGGCCGGCCACGTGGATCTCCAGTTCGCAATGTGGTCAGGGCATCGGCGAGACGAGGGAGCGGTCTGCGGGGCCGGAGGTCCACCCCGGGACGTCCGGTCTGCCGGGGGGTGGTGGCAGGCCTTGCTGGAGTGTCCGCGCGGGGCTTTTCGGGCCCCTGGAGTGGGTGGGGAGGAGCTGCAAATACGGGGAGGTCCGGTCGCGCATCGGGGACCGGGAGTGTCCTGACCCTCCCACGCCCTCCGCGTGCTCGTGCTGTCGGCGATGCGTCCGAGCAGCTTACGACGGACGAAAGGGGCGAAGCACGCGGGCGCCGCTCGGTGTGGCGCCGCAATTCGGCGGAAATGCCGTGCATCGCGGGGGCGCGGCGCAGGATGGTCCGGAAGGATCACCTCCGGGTGGTCCTCGCGGAGGAGTCGCCATGACCCGGACGGATACCGTCGGCTGGCCCGGTCCGGCGGGTCGTGCGACCGGTGTGACACGTGCGGCGGATGATGCGCCGGTGGTGCGCCCGGCGTGCGCCCCCGGTGCGGTGCGCGCGGCCCGAACGGCGTCCGGGTCGGGTCACTGTTACCCTGGTATCCCGTGGACCGGCGGGATCAAACGCCCCGGACCAGCCGAACCGGCGACTCTTCGAGCGCGGTGCCCCGCACCCGCCACCGTCGCCCGGCGAACCCCGAGCCTCCCGCCCACGTCTCCTTCGACACGCGACCCACGGGAGCCCCCTCTTGGCACAGCCCCATTCCGGCAAGGCAGCAAACGGCCGAGCCGTGACGACCAAGCACCTCTTCGTCACCGGGGGTGTCGCCTCTTCGCTCGGCAAGGGGCTCACCGCCTCCAGCCTCGGAGCCCTGCTCAAGGCCCGCGGCCTGCGCGTCACGATGCAGAAGCTCGACCCGTACCTCAACGTGGACCCGGGCACCATGAACCCGTTCCAGCACGGTGAGGTGTTCGTCACCGACGACGGCGCCGAGACCGACCTGGACATCGGCCACTACGAGCGGTTCCTGGACACCAACCTGCACGGCTCGGCGAACGTCACCACCGGCCAGGTGTACTCGACCGTCATCGCCAAGGAGCGCCGCGGCGAGTACCTGGGCGACACCGTCCAGGTCATCCCGCACATCACCAACGAGATCAAGTCCCGGATCCGCCGCATGGCGACCGAGGACGTCGACGTCGTGATCACCGAGGTCGGCGGCACCGTCGGCGACATCGAGTCGCTGCCGTTCCTGGAGGCCGTCCGCCAGGTCCGCCACGAGGTCGGCCGGGACAACGTGTTCTTCGTGCACGTCTCCCTGCTGCCCTACATCGGCCCCTCGGGCGAGCTCAAGACCAAGCCCACCCAGCACTCCGTCGCCGCGCTGCGCAACATCGGCATCCAGCCGGACGCCATCGTGCTGCGCGCCGACCGCGAGGTCCCGCAGGCCATCAAGCGCAAGATCTCGCTGATGTGCGACGTGGACGAGGAGGCCGTGGTCGCGGCCATCGACGCCAAGTCGATCTACGACATCCCGAAGGTGCTGCACGGCGAGGGCCTGGACGCCTACGTGGTGCGCCGCCTGGACCTGCCGTTCCGCGACGTGGACTGGACCACCTGGGACGACCTGCTGCGCCGCGTCCACGAGCCGCAGCACATCGTCAAGGTCGCCCTGGTCGGCAAGTACATCGACCTGCCCGACGCCTACCTGTCGGTGACCGAGGCCCTGCGCGCCGGCGGCTTCGCCAACAACGCCCGGGTCGAGATCAAGTGGGTCACCTCCGACGACTGCGAGACGCCCGAGGGCGCCCGCGAGCAGCTGGGCGACGTGGACGCGATCTGCATCCCCGGCGGCTTCGGCGACCGCGGCGTCAACGGCAAGGTCGGCGCCATCACCTTCGCCCGTGAGAACAAGGTCCCGCTGCTCGGCCTGTGCCTGGGTCTGCAGTGCGTGGTCATCGAGGCCGCCCGCAACCTGGCCGGCCTGCCCGAGGCCAACTCCACCGAGTTCGACGCCGCCGCCAAGCACCCGGTCGTCTCCACCATGGCCGAGCAGCTGGCCATCGTCGACGGCAAGGGCGACCTGGGCGGCACCATGCGCCTGGGCCTCTACCCGGCCAAGCTCGCCGACGGCTCCATCGTCCGCGAGGTCTACGGCGGCGAGCAGTACGTCGAGGAGCGCCACCGCCACCGCTACGAGGTCAACAACGCCTACCGTGCGGACCTGGAGAAGACCGGCCTGCAGTTCTCCGGCCTCTCGCCCAAGGGCGACCTGGTCGAGTACGTCGAGTACCCGCGCGAGGTGCACCCCTACCTGGTGGCCACCCAGGCCCACCCGGAGCTGAAGTCCCGCCCGACCCGCCCGCACCCGCTGTTCGCGGGCCTGGTCAAGGCGGCCATCGAGATCAAGACCGCGGCCTCCGAGTAGTTTTCCTCTCCTCGGCCTCGGTCGTTCACCGGACGGCGGCCCCGCGATTCCCGCGGGGCCGCCGTCCGGCGTTAGATTGTGTCGTACTGACGAAAAGGGGAGAGCGATGGACGAGCAGAGCGACCGGGTGATCGCCGACGTGGCCGAGGAGTGGGAGGTCCGGGCGAGCGGGACGCCGTTCCAGGGCAAGGTCACCGGCGTGCGCAGCGAGGAGGTCCGGATGCCCGACGGCAGCTGGGCCCGCCGCGACTACCAGACCCACCCCGGCTCGGTCTCCGTGCTCGCCCTGGACGACGAGCAGCGCGTGCTGATCCTGCGCCAGTACCGCCACCCCGTGCGCCAGCGGCTGTGGGAGCTGCCGGCCGGCCTGCTCGACGTCCCCGGCGAGAACCCCTGGCACGCCGCGCAGCGCGAGCTGTACGAGGAGGCCCACTGCAAGGCCGGCACCTGGCGGGTCCTCGCCGACTACTACACCTCCCCGGGCGGCACCGACGAGGCGCTGCGGATGTTCCTGGCCACCGACCTCGCGGCGGCCGAGGGCGAGCGCTACGCCGCCGAGGGCGAGGAGCAGGAGATCGAGGTCGCCTGGGTGCCGGTGCCGGAACTGATCAGGCTGATCCAGGCCGGACGGCTGCACAACCCGACCCTGGTCACCGGCACCCTCGCCGTGCACGCCGCGCTCACCGGCCCGGACGGGCTGGACGCGCTGCGCCCGGCGGACTCGCCCTGGCCGGCCCGGCCCTTCGAGGCGTGAACGAACCTCCCGGCGAACCCTCCGACGAACATCCCGGCGAAGCTCCCGGTGGACCTCCTGGTTGATTCGCCCGGGTGATTCGCCGGTTCGTACGACCGGATGTCACCTCGGCTCAGCCGGACGGTCGAACTACGCTTCGCAGACAGGGCGCCCGTCCCGGGCCGCCTCCGCTGAGCACCGGGCACCGCGTCCGGATGCCGAGCGCCGGATGCCCAGCTCCGGATGCCGAGCGCGGGATGACGTCGGGAGTGGCACGGGTGGCGAGGAAGACGGCGACGATGGACCCCGGCCCCGACGTGCCCGCCGGGGCCGTCCCCGGCCTGGACCGACTCCCGGCCGGGCCCACGCTGTTCGTCGGGCGGCGCGCCGAGCTCGCCGCGCTGCGGGCGGCCGCCACCCGTCCGGTGAGCGGCCGCTGCCCGGTCCTGGTCCTGGCCGGGCGCCCGGGCTCCGGGCGGACCGCACTGGCCGCACGCTTCGCCCGCACCGCGGCCGCCGACTACCCGGACGGCGTGCTGTTCGCCCGGCTGTCCGCCCCCGACGGCGGTCGGGTCCCGCCCGCGCGGGCCGCCCGGCTGCTGCTGGAACAGCTCGACCCGGAATCGGCCGTACCGCTGCCCGGGGCGGTCGAGGACGGACGGGACGAGCCGGGCTGCGTCGCGCTGCGCGAGGCGCTGGCGGGGCTGCGGGTGCTGCTCGTGCTGGACGACGTGCGGGACGCCGGGCAGGTGTGGCCGCTCCTCGCCGACGAGCCCGGCTGCCTGGTGCTGGCCACCACCGCCGGGCCGCTCACCGGGATCGAGGACATCGACCCGGTGATCCTCGGCGGGCTGGACCGGACGGCCTCCGGCGAGCTGCTGGCCGACCTGGTCGGCGGCACCCGGATCTCCTGCGACCCGGTCGGCGCGGCCGACCTCGCGGAGGCCTGCGCCGCCCGGCCGGCCGCGCTGCGGCTGATGGCGGGGTGGCTGCGGGGGAACGCGAAGACCGCGGTCACCGACGCGGCACTGGAGCTCAACCGGGTGGTGGGCGAGGAGATGGGGACGGCCACGGGGGCCAAGGGCGCCGCGGACGACGCCGCGAAGGCGGGGGCGGAGCAGGCGAAGCCGCCGACGAACGCCCGGAGGGACGCGTCGGGGAACTCGTCAGGGAACTCGTCACGAAGCACCGCGCGGAACGCGTCGCGGAGCACCTCCCGGAACGCGTCGGGAAACGCGCACAAGAAGAAAGAGGAGGACGGGGTCGCGCCGGGCGTCGAGGCGGCCGCCCCCGGTGTCGGGCCGGCGGGTGACCGGGCGGCCTGGGTGAGGCCCGGCCCGGAGCCGGCCGAGCCGGTGCCCGTTCCCGACAACGACCCGCTGCTCGGCGCGTTCACCCTGCTGTACCGCGGGCTACCGGCCGCCCAGGCGCGGATGCTGCGCACCCTCACCCTGGCCCCGGCGCAGACCGCCGACCCGCGCACCGCCTCCGCCCTGGTCGGCTGCCCGGTGCCGGACGCGGCCGTGACCCTGGCCGCGCTCGCCGAGCGGGAGCTGCTCGGCGCCGAGGCGCCGGCCGCCGACGGCACCCCCCGTTACCGGGTGCCCGGGCGCCTCTACCCCCGGCTGGTCCGGCTGCGCGAGCAGGAGGACCGGCCCGCCGAGACCGAGCTCGCCCGGGCCCGGCTGCTGGAGCGGCTGGTCCGGCTCACCGAGTCGGCCCGCGCGCTGCTCGACCCGGAGGGCGGCCCCGCTCCCGACCCGCTGCCGGCTCCGTTGCGGCTGCACTCGCCCGAGCACGCCCGCGAGTGGCTGCTCGGAGAGCGGGAGCTGCTGCTCGGCGCGGTGGCCGACGCGATCGGCCAGGGCGATCTGGACGGCTCGGCCGGGCGACTGGTCACCGCGCTGCTGCGGGCACTCCCGCTGACCGGCGCCCCCGCCCCCGCGGACCTCTACCGGCTGCACGAACTGGTGCTGACCGTCGCCGAGCGCAACGGCCGGCCCCGCCGGGCCTCGGCCGCCCTGCTCAACCTGGGCGACCTGCAGGTCGCGGCGGGCCGCTGGGAGCAGGCGGCCGCGCACTACCGGGCCGCCCTGGAGCACGCCCGGAAGGCCGACGACGAACCGCTCTGCGCGCGCGCCCTGGAGGGCGCGGCCGGCTGCCACCGGGCGCTCGGTGACGCGGTGCGCGCCGCCGACTGGTACGGGCGGGCGCTCGGGCTGCGCCAGTCGCTCGGGGACCACGCGGCCGAGGCCCGGCTGCTGGCCCGGGTCGCCGAGGCGCACACCGCCCAGCGCCGATTCGACGAGGCGGACCGCGAGTACCGGGCGGCCCTCGCGGTGCTGCGCCGGCTCGGCGACGAACGTGCCCGGGAGGCCGTCGGGGCGGCCCTCGCGGACCTGCGGGAACGCGTGGACGCCGGGTTGTGACGGGCGTTTCAGAGGTATTGTCGAAGATGCCCGGTTGAGGCGTCTTTGGTAGGTAAGTCGCAGGGGAAGCCTACGAACCTGCCAATGTGTGCGGGAAAATTATTCACTTTGGAAGGCTGACACGCCGACTGGGCTTCATTACACTCGGACCTAGTCGCGCAGCGATCCCCGCCCCGGGCTGCCCGGAGGCTTCCCCACGTGCGCGTCGCCCACCGGTCTTCTCCGGTCGGGACCCCCATGGCAAGAGGACGTGTTCAGTCGTGAAGGTCGGCATCCCCCGCGAGGTCAAGAACCACGAGTACCGCGTGGCCATCACGCCCGCCGGCGTGCATGAGCTGGTCCGCAACGGACACGAGGTCTACATCGAGGACAACGCCGGTCTCGGCTCCTCGATCCCGAACGAGGAGTACGTGGCCGCCGGCGCCACCATCCTCCCCACCGCCGACGAGGTGTGGGCCACCGCGGACCTGCTGCTGAAGGTCAAGGAGCCCATCGCCTCCGAGTACCACCGGCTGCGCAAGGGCCAGACCGTCTTCACGTACCTGCACCTGGCGGCCGACCGGGCCGGCACCGACGCGCTGATCGCCTCGGGCACCACCGCCATCGCGTACGAGACCGTGCAGCTGGCCAACGGCGCGCTGCCGCTGCTCGCCCCGATGTCCGAGGTCGCGGGCCGCCTGGCCCCGCAGGTCGGCTCGTACCACCTGATGCGTCCGGCCGGCGGCCGCGGCGTGCTGCCGGGCGGCGTGCCCGGCACCCACCCGGCCAAGGCCGTCGTCATCGGCGGTGGCGTCTCCGGCTGGCACGCGGCCACCATCGCCATCGGCATGGGCTACGAGGTGACCCTGCTGGACCGCGACATCAACAAGCTGCGCGAGGCCGACCGCATCTTCGGCACGAAGATCAAGGCCATCATGTCCAACTCCTTCGAGCTGGAGAAGGCCGTCATCGAGGCCGACCTGGTCATCGGCGCCGTGCTGATCCCGGGCGCCAAGGCCCCGAAGCTCGTCACCAACGAGCTGGTCTCCCGCATGAAGCCGGGCTCCGTGCTCGTCGACATCGCCATCGACCAGGGCGGCTGCTTCGAGGACTCGCACCCGACCACGCACGCCGAGCCGACCTTCGAGGTCCACAACTCGGTCTTCTACTGCGTGGCCAACATGCCGGGCGCCGTCCCGAACACCTCCACCTACGCGCTGACCAACGCCACCCTGCCGTACGTGGTCGAGCTGGCGAACCGCGGTTGGAAGGAGGCGCTGCGCCGTGACCCGGCGCTCGCCAAGGGCCTGAACGTGCACGAGGGCCAGATCACCTTCCCGGCCGTGGCCGAGGCCTTCGGCCTGGAGTCGGTCTCCCTGGAGAGCGTGCTCGCCTGAAAGCCCTGACCGCACTGCGGTCGTTCGCCCCCGACCCGATCCCTTCGGGTCGGGGGCTTCGCCGTGCCCGTGAACAGCGGATCGACCGGGTAGGTCGCTCTGTCGTCAATTTCCGTCGGTCGTGTCACCCGCCCGCAGAAACGTCGGGGTCGATGACCCACTCATCCCTTGACAGCAGCCCGCCCGATAGTCGACACATCCTGCCCACTACCGTGGATTGTGTTGCTGCGAACGCCTTGAACGGCCTAGAGTCGCAAACCGTCGGCATGCTGCCACGCTGACGAATCGACATAGAGTCCTGGATGCCCAAGGAGGTAAGACGACTTGTGAATGAGTCGACAATTGCTCCCGGGGGTGGTCAGCCAGGACTGGCGGAGCACACCGCCGGCCAGCCGAGTGTGGAGCCCGGGGCCCGGCAGCCCTCCGTGGGTTCGGCCGAGGTCGGCTCGGTCGCGCTCCGCACCTTCGAAGCACGCCAGAACACAGCGCAGGTGACCACGGTGACCGATCACGACGCCGACTTGGCGGCCTACGGCCTGGCCTACGGCGACTTCGCCTACGGCGCCTACGACGACCCGGACGCCGAGTACGAGCCGGACCCGGAGTACGCCGCCACGCTGGCCCCCGACGCCGCGCGCCAGCGCCGCGAGCGGGTGGGCCCGACCGGCCGTCCGCTGCCGTACTTCCCGATCCCCGCGCCGGTCGCCGAGCACGGCCCCGCCCAGATCATCGCCATGTGCAACCAGAAGGGCGGCGTCGGCAAGACCACGTCGACCATCAACCTGGGTGCGGCGCTGGCCGAGTACGGCCGCCGGGTGCTGCTCGTCGACTTCGACCCGCAGGGCGCGCTCTCGGTCGGCCTCGGCGTCAACCCGATGGAGCTCGACGTCACCGTCTACAACCTGCTCATGGAGCGGGGCCTGACGGCCGATGAGGTGCTGCTGAAGACCGCGGTCCCGGGCATGGACCTGCTGCCGTCCAACATCGACCTCTCCGCCGCCGAGGTGCAGCTGGTCAGCGAGGTGGCCCGGGAGTCCGCGCTGGCGCGCGCCCTGAAGCCGCTGCTGCCCGACTACGACTACGTCATCATCGACTGCCAGCCCTCGCTGGGCCTGCTGACGGTCAATGCGCTGACGGCCGCTCACAGCGTGATCGTCCCGCTGGAGTGCGAGTTCTTCGCGCTGCGCGGTGTCGCGCTGCTGACCGAGACCATCGAGAAGGTGTGCGAGCGGCTCAACCCCGAGCTGCGCCTGGACGGCATCCTCGCGACCATGTACGACTCGCGCACCGTGCACAGCCGCGAGGTGCTGGCGCGCGTCGTCGAGGCGTTCGGCGAGCACGTCTTCCACACCGTCATCGGGCGGACCGTGCGCTTCCCGGAGACCACCGTCGCCGGCGAGCCCATCACCACGTACGCCACCAACTCGGTCGGTGCCGCCGCCTACCGCCAGCTCGCCAGGGAGGTGCTCGACCGGTGCCGCCCCGCCGAGTGAGTCTCCCGGGTGCCGACGAGCTGTTCCGGACCACCGGCGGGATGGCGCTGTCGCCGTCCCTCGCGTCGCGTCCGGCCGCCGAGGCATCCAGACCGGAGACCGCGCGGACCGTCAACGGCTCGGACGGCGCCGAGGGCGCCGAGTCCGCTCAGGGGGCCCAGGGTCTTCAGGGCCACCAGGGTGCTCAGGGCTCCCAGGGCTCCCAGACCGACCGGCAGCTGACGCCGGAGCAGCAGTCGTCCGGCGTCGTGCCGGCGCCCGCGCAGCCGCCCGTCCAGCGGCCGGGCGGGGCCCAGGTCGCGCCGGGTGCCCAGACCGTCGGCCAGACCGTTCCGGGAGGCCGAGGCGCCGCCGCCGCTCCGGGGGCGCGGGCGCACGCGGGTGCCGCCGAGGAGCAGGCCGGTGCCGCCGGGCGCGCCCGGCCGCGCGGTCGCGCGCCGCGCCGCCCCAGTGGGCGCGAGCGGCACGACGAGAAGATCACCGTGTACGTGTCCGCCGAGGAGCTCATGGACCTGGAGCACACCCGGCTGGTGCTGCGCGGCGAGCACGGCCTGGCCGTGGACCGCGGACGGATCGTCCGGGAGGCCATCGCGGTCGTCCTGGCGGACCTGGAGCAGCGCGGCGAGGCCTCCATCCTGGTCCGGCGCCTGCGCGGACGGTAGGGCGCGGCGGGGCCGGCGGGGCGGTGGGACCGGTGGGACCGGTGGGCCGGCGGAGTCGGCGGGATCGGCCGGGCCGGGGAGCCAGGTGGGCCGTGTGGGCCGTGTGCGCCGTGTGAACCGTAGGGTCGGCGGAGCCGCGGGGCCGACAGGTCGGCTGGAGAGCCCGGCAGGGGCGCCGAAGGGCCTTGGGGCCGGCGCCGTAGGCCCGCCGTTGGGCGGCCGGGCGCCGAGGACTCTTCACCGGGGGCATGGGGCTGCTGCCTCGGGGCCGGGGCCCTGGTCGGGTGCCGAGGGTTATGAGGCGCGCTCATGGGGGTCGCTCGCGCCCCCGGGGCGAGGGCCGCGGGCCGGGTTCCGAGAGTCATGAGTCGGATTCATGGGGCTGTCGCGTGCGTCGCGGCTGAGGCCTGTTGGCCGGGTGCCGAGCGCCATGAGGTGCGCTCACGGCGCTCTCGGGTGGCTTGCCCTCGGGTTGAGCGTTGCTGATCGGGCACTGGGGGCATGAGCCGGGCTCATGGGGCTCGGGTGCCCATGGGGGTGCGGGGTGAGGGTCGTCGATCGGGCCCTGCGGGGCATGAGTGGTGCTCATGGCGCTCATGAGGTCGCCGGCTCGGGTGTCGAGGGCCATGAGTCGGGCTCATGGGCGGCTGCCCGGGGTGGGGCGCGGTTCGCTGGGGTCGTGGCGGCCGCCGACGGGCTGTTCTCGGGGCTGTGAGCCCGTGGCCGGGGTCGGGGTGGGTGGCGAGCCTGTGCGCGGGGCTGAGGGCCGTGGGCGGGCCGTCGAGCGGCGTGTCGGGGGCCCGGGGGCGGAGCGTGGGGTTGGGGCGGGTGAAGATGGACCGTCATGCCGAGCACCGCCGAACCAGCTGAAACCGCCGTGAGCGCGACCGAGGACGGGTCGCGGGGCGGCTTCCGGGTGCGGCTGGACAACTTCGAGGGCCCCTTCGACCTCCTGCTCAGCCTCATCGCCAAGCACAAGATGGACGTCACCGAGGTGGCGCTGGCGACCGTCACCGACGAGTTCATGGCGCACATCCGGGCGATGGGCCCGGACTGGGACCTGGACGCGGCGACCGAGTTCCTGGTGGTGGCCGCCACCCTGCTCGACCTCAAGGCCGCCCGCCTGCTGCCCGCGGCGGAGGTCGAGGACGCGGAGGACCTGGCCCTGCTGGAGGCCCGTGACCTGCTGTTCGCCCGGCTGCTGCAGTACCGGGCGTACAAGCGCGCGGCGGCGCTGTTCGGCGAGCGGTGGGCCGCCGAGCTGCTGCGGCGCCCGCGGACGGTCGGGCTGGAGCCCCGGCATGCGGAGCTGCTGCCGGAGGTGGTCATCACCATCGGTCCGCAGCGCCTTGCCGAGCTGGCGGCCAAGGCGATGGAGCCCAAGCCGAAGCCGGTCGTGTACGTGGACCACATCCACACCCCGCCGGTCAGCGTGCGTGAGCAGGCCGGGCTGGTGGTCGGGCTGCTCACCGAGCTGGGCGAGGCGTCGTTCCGGCAGCTGGTGGAGGACGCGCCGGACACCCTGGTCGTGGTCGCCCGCTTCCTGGCGCTGCTGGAGCTGTACCGGGAGCGGGTGCTCGACTTCGAGCAGCCGGAGGCGCTCGGTGAGCTGCGGGTGCGGTGGGTGGCGGAGGAGGGCCGGGTCGCGGTCGAGGTGACGGACGAGTTCGACCGGCCGGCCGGAGAGGCCTCGGGCGAGGCGGAGGAGGACGAGCGGCGATGAGCGGCGGGAACGAGGGCGGGCGGCCGGTGCGGCGCCCACTGGGGCTGCCGGGGCAGCCGCGGGCCGGGGAGTGGCTGGAGCCGGCCTTCGAGCTGCTGCCGGACCCGGTGGAGTCCGCGAAACCGGTGGAGTCCGCGAAACCGGTGGAGTCCGCGAAGTCGGTGGAGTCCGCGAGGTCGGTGGAGTCCGCGGAACCCGTTGAGCCCGTGGCGGCCGCGCCGGAGGCCCGGGTGGTGCACCAGAAGTCGGCTCCGTCGACTTCCGGCGCCGGGGTCCGGGCCGATGCCGGGCTGCGGGCCGAGCTGGAGGCGGTCCTGATGGTCGTCGACGAGCCGGTGCCGGAGGAGCGGCTGGCCGGGGTGCTGGAGCGGCCGCGGGCCGAGGTGGCCGCGGCGCTGCGCGAGCTGTCCGCCGAGTACGCCGCCCAGGGCCGCGGCTTCGACCTGCGGTCGGTGGCCGGCGGCTGGCGGTTCTACACCCGCGAGACCTGCTCCGCGGCCGTCGACCGCTTCCTCCTGGACGGCCAGCAGGCCCGGCTCACCCAGGCCGCGCTGGAGACCCTGGCAGTGGTCGCCTACCGGCAGCCGGTGTCCAGATCGCGGGTTTCCGCCGTCCGTGGTGTGAACTGTGACGGCGTGATGCGTACCCTGGTACAGCGAGGACTGGTGGAAGAGGCCGGATCCGAGCCCGAAACAGGTGCGATCCTGTATCGGACGACGAACTACTTCCTGGAACGGATGGGGCTCCGCGGCCTGGATGAGCTGCCGGAGCTCGCTCCCTTCCTGCCCGAGGTCGACGACGTGGAAGCGGAGTCCCTGGAGGGCACGATGATCGCGGAGGCGGTCGCCGCCGCTGCCGCGCAGGCCGCGGACGGCAGTGGCGAGGCCGGTCGGGCCGGGCCCGATCGGTAGGGGGCGGTGAGGTCGGCCGAAACGACCGCACATCCCAGACGGAACGACGTACGGACACTTTGATGCGTAGCAGTGGCAACGGCAGGAACAGCAGCGGCGGCGAGAGCGGTCGCGGCGGACAGGGCGGGGGCCGGGGCGGCGGCTCCTACGGCGGCAGCAGCGGCGGCGGCCGCGGCGGCTCGGGCGCGCGCGGGGGTTCGTACGGCGGTGGCTCCTACGGGGGCGGCGGCCGTGGCGGCTCGGGCTCGGGCTCGGCTTCGGGCTCGCGCGGCGGCTCCGGTTCGTACGGGCGCGACGGCCGACGGGACGACCGGCGGGACGACCGTCGGGACGACCGGCGCGACGACCGCCGGTACCCGGACCGTCCGCTGCGGCCCGAGGAGCGCAGGTACGACCGCCCCGAGTACGGCGGCGGCCCGAACGCCACCCCCGCCCGCGGCGGCTACGCCGGCCGGCGCCCCGGCCCGGCCCCGCGCCCGCGCCGTGAGGGCCAGGGCGCCCCGGGCGACCCGCGCCGCCAGCCGCAGCGCTCGCGCGAGCTGCAGGCCAAGATCGAGGACGCCGTCCTCGCCCGGCACGACAAGCCGGCCGTCAAGCTGCCCAAGACCTTCGGCGAGCCCGAGGGCGAGCGCCTGCAGAAGGTGCTGGCCCGGGCCGGCGTCGGCAGCCGGCGCGCCTGCGAGGAGCTGATCGAGCAGGGGCGGGTCGAGGTCAACGGCAAGCGCGTCACCGAGCAGGGCAAGCGGGTCGACCCGCAGAACGACGAGATCAAGGTGGACGGCCTGACCGTCGCCACCCAGTCCTACCTGTTCTTCGCGCTGAACAAGCCGGCCGGCGTGGTCTCCACGATGGAGGACCCGGACGGGCGCCAGTGCCTGGGCGACTACGTGACCAACCGGGAGACCCGGCTGTTCCACGTCGGCCGCCTGGACACCGAGACCGAGGGCATCATCCTGCTCACCAACCACGGCGAGCTGGCCCACCGCCTCACCCACCCGCGCTACGGCGTGACCAAGACCTACCTGGCCGCCATCCAGGGCCCGATCCCGCGCGACCTGGGCAAGCAGCTGGCCCAGGGCGTGGAGCTGGAGGACGGCTACGCCCGTGCCGACAGCTTCAAGGTGATCTCCAACGTCGGCAAGAACTACCTGGTCGAGGTGACCCTGCACGAGGGCCGCAAGCACATCGTCCGCCGGATGCTGGCCGAGGCCGGCTTCCCGGTCGAGAAGCTGGTGCGCACGCACTTCGGTCCGATCGCCCTGGGCGACCAGAAGTCGGGCTGGCTGCGCCGCCTGACCAACCCCGAGGTCGGCCAGCTGATGCGCGAGGTCGGCCTGTAGGCCGTCGCGTTCGCCCGCCTCTGAGGGCCCTCGGTCGCCGTGGTGCGACCGGGGGCCCTCTGCCGTGCGGGGTGCGGCGCCCGGCGGGGTGTGGCGACGGGCGGGGTGTGCGGGTCGTGTGAGCCGGGACGCAACCGCTGGTCACGGCCTTGTCAGCGTCATGATCCGTGGCAGAGGATGGCCACCGGGCCACCACCCCGTCGTGTGGCGGGACTGTGCCAGCACGGCGCGCCGGTGGGCGGAGCAGGGGCGAACAGGGGGAGACGGCGTCGTGTCCGATGCACCACTGGGGCGGGCCAGCGGACAGGCCCTCGGCACACTGGGACTGGCCGAGCCGGACGGGCAGGTGTACGCGGCGCTGGTGGCCAATCCGCAGTCCACCGCGGAGGAGCTGGCGGAGAGCTGCGGCCTGACGCTCCAGCAGGCCGTGCGCGCCCTGGACCGGCTGGCGCAGCAGGGCATGGCCACCCGCGCGCCGGTGGACCGGCAGCGCTTCCTGGCGGTCGCCCCGGACGTCGCGATCGGCACCCTGATCGGCCACCGGGAGTCCGAGCTGCGGCAGGCCAGGGCCGAGATGCACCGGCTGATGGACGCCTTCCGGGAGGCCTCGCGCTACACCGACCCGGCGCACTCGGTGGAGGTGCTGACCGGCGGTGAGGCGATCGCCCAGCGGCTGGAGCACATCACCGAGACCAGCCAGTACCAGGTGCGCGGCTTCGACCGCCCGCCGTACATCCAGGACCCGGTGGCACCGATGCCGCTGCAACGCCGGCGGCTGCGCGAGGGCGTGAAGTTCCGGACGATCTACGACCGGGAGGCGGTGGCCTGGCCCGGGCGGCTGGAGAAGAACATCCTGGTCGGGGTCGCGGACGGCGAGGAGGCGCGGGTCCGGCCGACGCTGCCGATGAAGATGATCATCTCGGACGACCGGATGGCGATCATCCCGATCAGCGTCGGCGACGCCGTGCTGGACGCCGCGTACGTGATCCACCCCTCGGCGCTGCTCCAGGCGCTGGACACGCTGTTCGAGGCGGAGTGGGAGCGGGCCGTCCAACTGCAGGCCGCGATCGGCGCCGGGGACGCGTCGCCGGTGCCGGAGGCCGACCACCGCAAGCTGCTGGGCCTGCTGGCGGCCGGGCTCACCGACGAGTCGATCGCCCGCTCGCTCGGCTGGAGCGCCCGGACCACCCAGCGCCGGCTGCAGAGCCTGATGCGCTCGCTGGGCGCCACCACCCGCTTCCAGGCCGGCATGGCGGCCCGGGAGCGGGGGTGGCTCTGAGCCCGGATCCCGGGGGCCGGGTCCGGGGGGCCGGGTCCGGTTTCGGGGCCCGGTCCGGCACCAGGGCTGGGGCTGGGGCGGGGCGGGGCTGGGGCTGGGCTCCGGGGTTCAGCTCCAGGGGGTGAGGGAGGACCAGCGACCGTCCGGGCCCCGTTCGACCTTCTGCAGGCCGACCACGGCGGAGCGGTTCAGCCGCCCGTAGATGTGCGGGAAGAGCACATCGGGGGTGGCCCCGGGCGGCGGGGCGCCGTGCGGGGCCTCCCACTTGACCATCGGCTCCACCAGCGACTCCTCGATCAGCAGCACCATCAGCGGGTCGGGAGTGTCGGCGAAGAAGGCGTTGGCGACCGCGAGTGCCGTCTGCTCGTCCGCCGAGCAGTGGATGAACCCGTCGGTGAGCAGCGAGGCGGTGGCGTACGGGCGGCCGGGGTCGGCCAGCCAGTCGTCCAGGGGGGCGAGGTGGAGGATCATGTTTCCTTTTCTACCCGTTGTCTCCGGGTTTGTTCCTGAGCGGTCGTCACCCGCCGGGCGGTGGTCCGGCAACCGTCGGGGTCGGAGGTCGCGGCACCTGCCGGGTTCGAGGTCGCGGCATCCGCCGGGGTGGAGGTCGCGGCACCTGCCGGACGGGGGTCAGAGTCCGGCCACCTTGGCGGAGGCGGAGATCTCGTACACCAGGGTGAGCGTGCGGCGGGCGCCCGGGCCGAGCGGGACGTCCCAGCGGACGATGCCCTCGGCGTCGAAGGCGTCCGGTGCCGGGGTGCACTCCTCCTTGCGCAGCCGGACCTCGACCGCCGACACCTCGGAGACCGGCACCCTTTCGCGCACCGTGACGATCCGATCGTCGTGCTCCTCCGGGCCGGAGAAGCGGGACAGGTGCAGCCGGACCGTGCGGGTGGTGGTCTGGCGGCCGGTGAGGCCGGCGGTGGCCTGGCGCTCCTCGGTCTCGCGGACCACCCGGTAGCCGTCCGAACTGCCGAAGGCGAGCTCGGCGTCGGCGCCGGTGGCGGTGAAGCGCAGCTCGCCCCGGCCGGTGAAGCCGCTGCCGCGGACCAGCTCGACCGGGCCTGCCAGCAGTGGGTGCCCGGCCGCGTTGCGGAACGTGACGACCTGGGTGACCAGCGGTGACAGCTCCGGGGCGCAGGCGTACTCGCTGCTCGCCGGGCCGGTGAAGGCGCCGAGCGGCACCCGGTGCGCCCGGCCGTCCGAGGGCACGGTCGCGAGGGCGGGCGCGGGCAGCACCCGGACCTCGCCGCCGTCGTCCACGCCGGGGACGCCGGTGCTCGGCCCGAGCTCGCTGATCGCCTCCTCGCGCAGTTCGACCTCGACCGTGCGGCGCTCCTCGTCGGTGCGCTCGCGCAGTACCAGGACGTCCTCGGCGACGGCCGGCGGGTCGGTGGCGAGCGCGGAGCGGGCGGTGGAGAAGGTCAGCCGGACGTTCGTCCAGTCCTCGCCGGTGCGCTGCCAGACCACCGCCTCCGACTCCAGCTGCAGGCCGCCGTCGCCCAGGGTCGCGCGGTAGGACGGGCGCCAGAGCGCGCACGGCACCAGGTGGGAGACGGTCAGCCCGGCCGGGCCGGCCTGCGCCGCCTCGACGGTCAGGTCCAGGTGGGCGGTCAGCTCGGCCGGGTCCTCCTCGGCCTCGTCCAGGGCGATCATGGCCTGTGAGCGCTCCTGCTCCAGGCGGCGCAGCCGGGAGTGGGTGGTGCGCAGTTCCTCGCCGTAGCGCTCGCGCTCGGCGTCCACCCGGTCCAGCTCGCGGGACCAGCGGCTGCGTTCGAGCTCTCCGACGCCGGCGCCCTCGCCGATCTCGCGCAGGAGGTCGGCGGAGAGCTGGGCGAGCAGGGCCAGCCGGGCCTCCAGCCGCGCGCGGGTCTGGTCGGCCAGCCGGCTCTCGGCGTCCAGCCGGTGGAGTCGGTGGCGCAGTTCCGAGTCGTTCGGGCCGGGCGGCAGCGGGGCGCGCGGGGCCCAGGCGCGAACCAGCCGGGCCTCCAGGACGCGCACGCCGGGGGTGGCGGACTCGGCACGCAGGGTGCGGTCGACGGCGAGGGCGGTGAGCGGGCCGAGGCGCAGCCGCTGGACGCCCGCGGTGAGGTCGACCGTCGTCGTGCGCTCGATCTGGCTGCGGTCCTCCAGGCAGGTGACGGCGGTGACGGGGAGGGCCTTCGTTCCCCGGGCGGTGCCTCCGGCCGGCTTCCCGGCCGCCTTCCCGGTCCTTTCCCCGATCAGTTCCCTGGTCGTTTCCCCGGTGGTGTCTCCGGTCATGGTCAGTTCCTCCGGTTTCCGCCGACGATGGCCTTTCCGGCCGGGATCTTGATCAGGTAGCCGCCGTCCAGCTCGGTGCTGCCGCCCGGTGGCAGGTCGACCCGCCAGAGCCGGGTGCTGGGCGGGCACTCCGGCGTGGAGACGGTCGGGGCGTGCCAGTCGGCCCGCTCCTCGATCCGGACCTCGGCATCGGAGGTGACCGGCACGCGCTCGCGGACCTCCACCGTGACGGCGCGGCCGAGCCGGTTCGCCAGCCGGACGTGCACCCGGTGGTCGAGCACGGTGCTGTTGCCCTTCAGCATGCCCGTGGTGGACTCGCGCAGCTCGGTGCGGCGCGCCACCTCGATGCTCTCGGTGACGCCGATGCCCAGGCGCCGCACTCCGCCGGGCGCCAGGGTGGGCAGGGCGGCGGTGAGCAGGAACTCGTCGTCCACCGTGACCTCGACCGGGCCGGCCAGGACGGCGCGGTCGGTGCCGTTGGCGAGCACCAGGGTCGCGTACACCTTCTCCTCGACGGCGGGGACGGTGACGTACTCGGGACGGACGGTGAGCGGGATCTCGTCCACGGTGACGGTGTGCCAGGTGCCGTCGGACGGGATGTCGGCGGGGGCGGCGGCGTCGAAGCGGTGGTCGAACGAGCCGGCCGACTCGCGGGGCGGGACGGCGTGGCGGGGGAGGACGAGACGGCGGATCTGCTCGCCCGGGTTGCCGCCGGGCAGGACCCGGTCCAGCTCCTCGTGCTCGACCCGCTCGGGGCGGGGGTGCAGGGCGCCGCGCCGGGCGGTGGGCTCGTCGGGGCCGGCCAGGACGAGGTCGGGGTAGTCGAGCAGGGTGGCGTCCGGGGCGAAGCCGGTGGCCCGGGGCGGGGCGGCGAGGCTGCCGCGGCGCAGCCTGCGGGAGCGGCGGGCCTCCGCCGGGGGAGGCCCGCCCGGGGCCTGCGGGAGTGGGGCGGCGGCGGGAACGGCGGCGGGGGCGGCGAGTGCGGGTGGCGGAGGGCCGCCGTAGCCGGCGAAGCCGCCGGGGGCGGGCGGGGGCATCGGCGCGGGCGTCGGCGTGTACGTCGGCGCGGGCATCGGCTCGTCGACGCTCAGGGTGCCGCCGCCGTACGGGCCGGAGCGTGCGGGCGGGGCGTCCGCCGACGCGGCGAAGGCCTCGGGGTGGGGGCCGGAGGGTCGGGCTCCGCCGATCCGGGCCGCGACCGATCCCGGGCCGGTGAGGTGGGCGGCCCGGGGCGGGACCGGGGGCGGGACCGCGGCCGCGTCGTAGCCGGTGAAGAGGTCGGACAGGCCGGCCGGGGGCTCGCGCCAGCCGGAGGGCGGCGGGGCGGGCTGGCTGCGGCCGATCCGCAGCGAGGCGAGCCGGGGCAGGTCGGTGCGGCGGTCGAGGTCGGCGGTGGAGAGGGCGAGGTGCACGCCCGTCCAGTCCTCGCCGGTGCGCTGGGCGACGGCGGCGCGCAGGACGAGGTGGCCGGTGTCGGAGCCGGTGCGGTGGGACAGGCGGTAGGTGGGCACCCAGCGGGCGGCGGGGACGCCGTACTCCAGTTCGAGGTGGAGGGTGGCGGTGTCGCTGTCGGCAGCGCTGTCGGCGGTGGCGGCGCCGTCCGTGGTGATGGTGAGCAGGACGGTGGCGGCGGTCGCGACCGGTGCGGCCCGGTCGGCGGTGGACGCACGCTCCAGCCGGTCGGCCGCCGAGTCGCGCTCGTGGTCGGCGAGTTCGATCTCCCGGTTGAGCTCCTCGGCGCGCTGCTGGAGCCGGGCCAGCCGCTCGTCGACGAAATCGGCGAGCTCCAGCCAGGCGTCCGCGGGCGTACGGCGCAGCGGTTCCTCGGGTCGGTGCTGGGGCGGCACGGCGCGCAGGGCGGCGGTGTCGGCGATCGCGGAGAGGACCAGTCTGCGGCGCTCGGCGAGCATGCTGCGGCGCTCGGTGGCCTCGTCCAACTCCCTTTGCAGATCGGGGACTTCCGTTGGTTCACGAAGTTCGGCGACCTGCTCCAACCGGGCCTCGGTGACCGCCGCGCCGGCCGGTCCGGAGAGCACCCGGGCACGCAGCGAGCGACCGTCCAGGGACAGCGGCAGACCGGTCAGCCGCAGCCGCCCGCCGCGCGGAACGGGCACGCTGGCCCGGCGGCGGCACACCGCGCCCTCCGCGTACACCACCACGGAGTCGAGGACCGACGGGTGGGCCGGTGCGGCCGGCGGTTTCGTCTGCCCGGTCCGGCTGCTGTGCTGATCGTCCATGCGCAACCCCTTCGTTCGCGTGTTGCCTGCCGTGTGCCGTGTGCCGTGTGCCGTGTGCCGTGTGCGCGGTGTGCCGCGTGGCCTGTGCCGAGTGTCGATCGTCGCGGCCGGCTGCTCTCCTGCTTGTCGGCTTCTTCCCCCGGGCGGCCAGTCTGCCCGGCTTCGGTACGGGCGTCGCCGGATTTCCCGGTACGGCGTGTGCACTGGATGGGACGGGGGCGGGGCCGTCGCGGTTGCCGGTGCCGGGAGCTGCCGGGAACTGCCCCCGTGGTTGCCGGGTGGCAGGTGGGGACTTCGGCGCGGCGGATGAGGGAGGATGGGGCGCGGGTGCTCCCGGACGGTCCCGGCACCTGTCGAGAATCGTGATCGAGGAGAGCGACCCGCCATGCGCACTGCCGTCGTCGTCGGCACCGGACTGATCGGCACCTCCGCCGCGCTCGCCCTGACCGCTCGTGGCCTGACCGTCCATCTGGAGGACGCCGACCCGGACGCCGCCCGCACCGCGGAGTCCCTCGGCGCGGGCACCACCGAACCGGTCGACGGCCCGGTGGACCTGGCGATCATCGCCGTCCCGCCCGCGCTGGTCGGCAAGGTGCTCGCCGACTGCCAGCGCCGCAACCTGGCGCACTGGTACACCGACGTCGCCAGCGTGAAGGCCGGCCCCGGCAGCGAGATCGCCGCGCTCGGCTGCGACACCGTCCACTACATCGGCAGCCACCCGATGGCCGGCCGCGAGCGCTCCGGCCCGCTGGCCGCCCGCGCCGACATCTTCGAGGGCCGCCCCTGGGTGCTCACCCCGACCGCCGACACCGACACCGAGACGCTCAACGCCGCGCTGGAGCTGGTCGCGCTCTGCGGCGCGATGCCGATCGTGATGGACGCCGCTGAGCACGACCGGGCCGTCGCCCTCGTCTCGCACGCCCCGCAGCTGGTGTCCTCGCTGGTCGCGGCCCGGCTGGAGAACGCCGACGACACCGCCATAAGGCTCTCCGGCCAGGGCGTGCGCGACGTCACCAGGATCGCCGCGTCCAACCCCGGCATGTGGGTCGACATCCTCTCCGCCAACGCGGGCGCGGTCGCCGACATCCTGGAGGAGGTCGCCCTCGACCTCGGCCAGACGGTCACCGCGCTGCGCGCGATGGAGGCGGCCGAGGAGGGCGAGCGGCGGGCGGGCGTGGCCGGGATCGCGGCGGTCATGCGGCGCGGCAACGCCGGCCAGGCCCGGATCCCCGGCAAGCACGGTGCGCCGCCCACCCGGTACGAGACCGTCGCGGTCGTCCTCGGCGACCAGCCGGGCGAGCTGGGCCGACTGTTCGGGGAGGTCGGCGACGCCGGGGTCAACATCGAGGACGTCGTCATCGAGCACTCGACCGGGCAGCAGGTCGGCTTCGTCCAGCTGTCGGTGGCGCCGACGGCGGTCAAGCGGCTGGTGAAGGCGCTGCGGGCGAGTGGGTGGAGCGTCCGGGACTGAGGGGCTGAGGGGATCCGGGGCTGAGGGGCTGAGGGGCTCCGGGGGCCCTGGGGGCTCTGGGGGTTCCAGGGCATCCGGGGGTCCGGGGGTCCGGGGGCTGGGGACTCGGGGGCGAGGGCTTTCGGGGGTCGGGGCTCGAGGGGTTCGACAGGGTGTGTCCGGGGGCCGGGCAGGGGCGGGGCAGGCGGCGGAGTCCGTGACGGCGGCGGTCCATTAACCTTGAGGGAGACAATCCCCGGCCGTCCGCCTGCGCAGGCTTCGGCTCCCATGCTCAGAGAGAGGTTCGCCCCGTGGACACTGCCGACCGAGCGCACGCCCCGGTCGTCGTCGCCATCGACGGACCCTCCGGCTCCGGCAAGTCGACCGTCTCGCGGGCGGTCGCCGCCCGGCTGGGTCTGAGCTTCCTGGACACCGGCGCCATGTACCGGGCGATGACCTGGTGGATGCTGGCCAACGAGGTCGACGTCGACGACCCGGAGGCGGTCGCCGTCGCATGCGGCAAGCCGGTGATCGTGTCGGGCACGGACGCCGACGGCCCCACCATCACGGTGGACGGCCAGGACGTCTCCGGCCCGATCCGCGGCCCCGAGGTGACGGCACAGGTCAGCGCCGTGGCCGCGGTGCCGGCGGTGCGGGCCCGGCTGGTGGAGCTGCAGCGCGGCTGCGCCGAGGTCGCGGAGCGCGGCATCGTCGCCGAGGGCCGGGACATGGGGACCGTGGTGTTCCCGGACGCCACCGTCAAGGTCTTCCTGACCGCCTCCGAGGAGGCCCGGGCCGAGCGCCGGGCCGCCGAGCTGCGCGCCAAGGGCGTCGACGAGGCGACCATCACCGCGATGGCCGCCGATCTCGCCCGCCGGGACGCCGCCGACTCCTCCCGGGAGACGGCCCCGCTGGCCCAGGCCGCGGACGCGGTCCTGGTGGACACCAGCGACCTCACGCTGGAGCAGGTGATCGACCGGATCGCCGGGCTGGTGGAGGAGCGGGCCGGGCTGTCCTCGGTCTGACCCGGCTGCGGGTCGGGTCGGCTGATTGTCGGGCGGACCCGTACCGGGCCGGCCGCTGCAGGGTTTGACCATTACCGAGTGAGCCGCGGGCCGTCGAGGCGCCGCGGAGACAACCATCGCGCTGCCCCGAGCGGGGCAGGTACGCACGGCACGCCCCTGGGAAGGGCCGGGCCGGGAAACGGAACAGACGAACATGACCGCAGAGCACACCACCGCCGATCACGGCGGACTGGACGCCGCCGACTACGCCGAGTTCATGGCCCTCGCCGCCGAGGAGGGCTTCGACATCGACGGCGTCGACGTCCTGGACGGCGCCGAGCTCGTCCGGCTGCCGGTGCTGGCCGTGGTCGGCCGCCCGAACGTCGGCAAGTCGACCCTGGTGAACCGCATCATCGGCCGCCGCGAGGCCGTCGTCGAGGACAAGCCGGGCGTCACCCGCGACCGGGTCACCTACGAGGCCAGCTGGAACGGCCGCCGCTTCAAGGTCGTCGACACCGGCGGCTGGGAGATCGACGTCCTCGGCATCGACGCCATGGTGGCCGCCCAGGCCGAGCTGGGCATCGAGCAGGCCGACGCGGTGCTGTTCGTCGTGGACGCCACGGTCGGCGCCACCGACACCGACGAGGCGCTGATCAAGATCATCCGCCGGGCGGGCAAGCCGACCGTCCTGTGCGCCAACAAGGTCGACGGCCCCTCGACCGAGGCCGAGGCCGCCTACCTGTGGTCGCTGGGCCTGGGCGAGCCGTACCCGGTCTCCGCCCTGCACGGCCGCGGCTCGGGTGACCTGCTGGACGCCGTCATGGACGCGCTGCCCGAGGCCCCGCCGCAGACCTTCGGCGACGCCGCCCCCGGCGGCCCGCGCCGGATCGCGCTGATCGGTCGGCCGAACGTCGGCAAGTCCAGCCTGCTGAACAAGGTCGCCGGCGAGGAGCGGGTCGTCGTCAACGAGCTGGCCGGCACCACCCGCGACCCGGTCGACGAGATGATCGACCTCGGCGGCAAGACCTGGAAGTTCGTGGACACCGCCGGTATCCGCCGTCGGGTCCACCTCACCGCCGGCGCCGACTTCTACGCCTCCCTGCGCACCTCCGCCGCGCTGGAGAAGGCCGAGGTCGCGGTCGTCCTGATCGACGCCAGCGAGACCCTCGCCGAGCAGGACACCCGCATCATCACGATGGCCGTCGAGGCCGGGCGCGCCGTCGTCGTCGCCTACAACAAGTGGGACCAGCTGGACGAGGAGCGCCGCTACTACCTGGAGCGCGAGATCGAGCGCGACCTCGTCCAGGTGCAGTGGGCCCCGCGGGTCAACGTCTCGGCCAAGACCGGCCGGCACATGGAGAAGCTCGTCCCGGCGATCGAGACCGCGCTGGAGGGCTGGGAGACCCGCATCCCGACCGCGCGCCTGAACGCCTTCCTCGGCGAGCTGGTGGCCGCCCACCCGCACCCGATCCGGGGCGGCAAGCAGCCTCGCATCCTGTTCGGCACCCAGGCGGGCATCCGGCCGCCGCGCTTCGTGCTCTTCGCCTCGGGCTTCCTGGAGGCCGGCTACCGGCGATTCATCGAGCGCCGGCTGCGTGAGGAGTTCGGGTTCGTGGGGACGCCGATCTCGATCTCGGTGCGGGTCCGGGAGAAGCGCAAGAAGAAGTAGACGTATGAAGTAGAAGCAGTAGAAGCAGTAGGAGTGGGAGCGGGAGTCGGGCGACAACCCGACTCCCGGCCGATGGGCCTCGTCACGGTGGTGGCGGGGCCCATCGGCGTTCCTGTGCCGGTGGGTGTTGGTGGGTGCCGGTGGGGGCGGTGTCTCAGTGGTGGTCGCCGTTGCGGCCCGGGGGGAGGGAGAGCATCTGTCGGTGGCGGCCGCCCGTGGACGGGGCGGTGGCGAGCCCGGTGGCCGTACCCATCACCGGAGAGGGTGCGGGCGGCGCGGGCGGTGCGGGCGCGGGTACGGACATCGCGTGCGGGACCGGGCCGAGGTACCCGGCGGCGACCCAGCCCTGGCCGTTGGTGAACTGGGGTGCAGCGCTTGTGGGTTGGGCCGGGGAGGGGGAAGCCTGAGCGGCGGATGGGGCGGCGTGGTCGAGGCCGGCGCCGGTGGGAGCGGTGGGGTCCGGGTGCTGGGCGTGGTGAGTGTGGGCTGAGTGACTTCCGGGGTGGTGGCCGGTGTGGGGCACGGCGTGGTGGTTGCTGCCGGTGTGGCCGTGGTGACCGTGCTGGTGGTTGCCGGTGTGGCCGCCGGCGTGACTGCCGGTGTGTCCGCCGTTGTGGCCCGAGCCCGAGTTCGTGCCGTGCGGCTGGGAGGACATGAAGTGGGGGAGGCCCGGCGCCTGGCCCGCGAGGGTGTGGAAGGCCTGGTGTTGGGGCGGGTACGAGCGCTGCTCGCCGAGCAGGGGGTAGCCGTCGCGGACCGCGAAGCCGGTGAACGCCAGGTCCTCCTCGCCCGATCGGTCGCCGGGCAGCGCGCGGAAGAGGCGCCGGTACTCGGAGTACAGCTCGTCGTAGATCGGCGTGGTGGAGTGCGGGTGCTCGGCGTCGTACGACGGGCGCATGCCCGGGATCGAGCGGGGGACGGTGGTGGAGCGGCCGGGGGACGCGGAGACGTCGTAGCTGTACACGTAGGGGCCAACGAGCGAGAGGGGGCGGGGATGCGGGGCGCTCATGCGGGGGCGGCCATGAGTGGCGCTCATGTACGGAGGTCATGAGCGACGCGCATGCGATGCGCAGGTCATGAGCGGCCCTCATGCGAGGCCCATGAGGGATGCTCATGCCGGGCCCATGAGCGAGGCTCATGGGCCGACCCCGTGAGCGGCGCTCATGAGCTCTGCGTCCCATGCGAGGCGTTCATCCAGGGGCCGGCAAGCGCGGGGCGTACCGGACGTGCAGGACGTTCAGGACGTTCGGGGGAGGGGCGTACGGGACGTACCGGGAGGAGCGGGCCCGCGCCGGAGGCGGCCCGGGGTGGAGGGGGAGGCCGCCGTCCGGCGCGCGGGGAGGGAGGGGCGGATCAGGTGCCGGCGAGCGGGAGGGAGGCGGCGACCACCTGGCCCAGCGCCACGGCCCGCTCCAGCGCCTGGCGCAGCAGGTCCTCGCGGGGCTGGCGGCCGACCATGCCGGCCGGGACGGCGTACATGGTCACCTCGGAGAGCTGGCTCGCCGCCATCCGCCAGGCGTCGGTGACCTGGAGCGGCTGGTGCGCCTGCCACCAGCCGGTGCTGCCGCCGGCCGCAGCGGGCTGCAGGATCGCGTGCAGCTTGCCCATCGCGACCAGGACCGACCAGCCGGGCAGCTGCTCCGGGGTCTCGTCCAGGTCGGTGACGGGCTGGAAGCCGGCGTCCTGGAGGAGGTCGAGGAACTCGTCCTCGCCCGAGGTGCTGCCCGGGCGGCCGACCGGGCCGGTGGGCTCGACCACCAGCGAGGCGTGGCCGACCTTGTCGTGCAGGACGAGCCCGCAGGTGATGCCGAGGATGGCGGCCTGGCCGGGGGCGGGCGACTGGGCCGCGGACCCGCCCGGGTTGGCCGGGCCAGGCTGCGGCGCGGTCGGCATGGGCGCGGTCGGCGCGGGGGCGGGGATGGCCAGGTCCGGGGCGCCGGTCTGGGCCTGGTGGATGCTGCGGACGGCGCCGACCAACTGCTCCTCGGCGACCGGCACCACCTGGGAGGGGATGCAGCGGGCGTGTGCGAAAGCGAGCACGGCGGTCTCGTCGCCGACGAAGAGCACGGTGCTGGTGGGCTCCACGTGCGTGTCGCCGGGGGTCCGGCAGGAGGTGCACTCGTAACTGTCGGGGGCGCGGTCGCCGCCCAGTAGGCGGTCGGCCTCGTCGTCGCCGATCTCGGACCGGACCTCGTCGCTGACGTCGAGCATGCGCGGCACAGGGTCTCCTCGGATGGATGCGGATGGGGCTTCGGGGGCGGACACGGGGAGGTCGACATGACCAACGGGCCCCTGTGTCAGGCGTCACGGGTGCCCCCCGAGGCTGACGGGAATTGCCCCGGATCCGACCGCGTGGCGTGTTCTCGCGGTCGCAATCTGTCGATGTGGGGGTCGGGACTGCCGGAATGAAGCCGTGAGGTGAGTCACCTGGTGGGGATGTTTGATCTAGGAATCAATGGTCAAATCTGACATTTCGGACACGATTGCCTTGGTCTTACCGCCGGTAACCCTTGGCTGAGCTGGGCAGACCGTTCAGGTTTTGAAATCCCCGTCGACCGGCTCGTAGCTTCTTGGTCGGCGCAACGAGCGCCACCCGGGTTCACCCCCGACGCACAGCCCCCCGGTCCGCCGGGCGTGGCAGGTGCCCGCCGACGCGATCGCTCGAACAGGTCGTCGGCGAGCGGCTGGGTGGCCGGGGCGGCAGCGGCACGTCCGACACGTGCACGGCCGCCCCACGGACGCGGCAAGCGAACGCGGCCCTCACAGGGCCTGGTTCCGCATGCCCGCCCGGGGCTGTCGAGAGGAACCCCATGACCTTCCGTAACGAGAACGCCGCTGCCACCACCTCCACCGCCACCAAGCGCAACCGCGTCCGGATGGCTGTCGTGGCGGGCGCCGCTGTCGCGGCCCTGCCGGTGGCCGGCCTCGTCACGGCCACCTCGGCCTCCGCCGCCTCCGTCTCCACCTGGGACGCCGTCGCCCAGTGCGAGAGCGGCGGCAACTGGGCCATCAACACCGGCAACGGTTTCTACGGCGGTCTGCAGTTCACCTCCAGCACCTGGGCCGCCTACGGTGGCACCGCCTACGCCTCGCAGGCCAACCTGGCCACCAAGGCGCAGCAGATCGCCGTCGCCGAGAAGGTCCTCGCCTCGCAGGGCCCGGGCGCGTGGCCCGTCTGCTCCGTCAAGGCCGGCCTGACCAAGGGCGGCGCCCCGGCTGCCGTCGACACCTCGGCGGCCGCCACCGCCGCCAAGCCCGCCGCCCCGGCCGCCAAGCCGGCGCAGGCCCCGAAGGCCGCCGTTCCCAAGGCCGACGCTGCGCCGAAGGTCGCCGCTCCGAAGGCTGCCCCGAAGGCCGACCAGGGCGCCAAGGCCTGGACCGGCTCGAACGACGCCAAGCCGGCCAAGGGCAACTACACCGTCAAGTCCGGTGACACCCTGAGCTCCATCGCTGCCGCGCAGGGCCTGGACTGGCACGACCTGTACAAGAACAACGCCAAGGTCATCGGTGGCAACCCGGACCTGATCTTCCCGGGTCAGACCCTGAGCATCTGAGCTGCCGAGCTGTTGAGCTGTTGAATCCCTGAGCTGTTGAGCTGCTGAACTCTTGGGGCTTCGAGGTCCTCAGGCTTCGAGGTCCCGAGGCTTCGTGAGTGGCTGACACCGCTTGTTCGGGCTCTCGTCGGCCCCGGCTTCCACGGCCGCTCCCCCCTCGCGCGGGTACTCCGCCGAGTGGGGGAGCGGCCGTCGGCGTTCCGTGGCGGGCGGCCCGCGGTGTGTCTAGGGTCGGCTGCCATGCCGCAATCGTGTGATGAGGGTACGGGTCGACGTCGGGCTGTGGTTCGGATCGGTGCTGCGGTGGCGCTGGTGCTGGCCGTCGCCACGGGCGGTGCGCGGGCCGGTGCGGCCGTCCGGGTCGCGGACCTGGTGTGGGACGAGCTGGCCGACTGCGAGAGTGGCGGCGACTGGCAGGCGAACACCGGCAACGGCTTCTACGGCGGCCTGCAGATCCGGTCGTCCACCTGGGAGGAGTCCGACGGCCTGCGCTTCGCCGACCGGCCGGACCACGCGAGTCGGCGGGAGCAGACGACCGTCGGCGAGGAGATCGTCCGGCGGCAGGGGTGGGGGGCCTGGCCGTCCTGCGCGAGGGAGTTGGGGCTGAGCGGGGGCGGGCCCGGCGGGCTCCTGACCGGGCCTGGCCGGACCCGGGCCTGACCGGGCCTGACCGGGTCCAGGTAAGCCCGGGCGGGTCCGGAACGGGGCGCGGGCTGGCCCTCGGTGGGTCCCGGGGCGCTCCCCGGCGGGGGTGGTGCGGGAGGATGGTGGGGTGATCCAGGGCGAGTTGTTCGGTGATCCGCCACGGGCTTCCGGCGATTCCGGGCCCGACGGGCGGGTGCGCGTCGAGCCGGCTCCCGGCGCCGTGCTGCTCCCCGGCTGGTTGGACCCCGACGCGCAGCTGCGCCTGATCGCCGCCTGCCGGGAGTGGGCCCGTCCGCCGGCCGGTCTGCACGCGGTGCGGATGCCCACCGGCGGGATGATGTCCGTACGGATGGTGAGCCTCGGATGGCACTGGTACCCGTACGGGTACCGGCGGATCGCCGAGGACGGCGCGCCCGTCAAGCCGTTCCCGTCCGAGCTGGGCCGTCTCGCCCGTCGGGCCGTCGCCGAGGCCTACGGGGACGTGCTGCCGGAGATCGCGGGCGCCGTGTCGTACGAGCCGGACATCGCGATCGTCAACCACTACCCGCACGGCGCCAGGATGGGCCTGCACCAGGACCGCGACGAGCGGACGGACGCGCCCGTGGTCTCGCTCTCGCTCGGGGACCGCTGCGTCTTCCGGCTCGGGAACACCGAGACCAGGACCCGGCCGTGGACCGACCTGGAGCTGCGCAGCGGGGACCTGCTGGTGTTCGGCGGCCCGGCCCGGTTCGCGTACCACGGGGTGGTGCGCACCCTGCCGGGCACGGCGGACCCGGAGCTGGGACTGGTGGGGCGACTCAACATCACGGTGCGGGAATCGGGGCTGGGAGCGTAGGGGCGGGCTGCCCGGAGGCTCGGCCGGACCCACCGCTTCCGTCATCCGTTCGTCGACTCGTCTACTCGTTCGAGTGAAACGGTGGCTCGGACACGGTGAGCGGGAATGACCCGGGGCGTCGGAGAATTCGAGTGAGCTGGAGAATTCGATCGGAGTCCGCATCCGGAGGGATCGGGGTCCGGAGAGGACACGCTCATGGGTACCCCCGTCGACGACCTTGTCGATCTGCTCGACCTGGAGCAGATCGAACTGAACATCTTCCGCGGACGCAGCCCCGAGGAGGCCCTGCAACGGACCTTCGGCGGCCAGGTCGCCGGGCAGGCGCTGGTGGCCGCGGGCCGCACGGTCGAGGACAAGCGCCCCGTCCACTCGCTGCACGCCTACTTCCTGCGCCCCGGTGTGCCCGGTCTGCCGATCGTCTACCAGGTCGACCGGATCCGGGACGGCCGCTCCTTCACCACCCGCCGGGTGCTCGGCATCCAGGGCGGCCGGTCGATCTTCGCGCTCACCGCCGACTTCCACAGACCCGAGGAGGGAGGCATCGAGCACCAGTACCCGATGCCGGACGTCGCCCCGCCCGAGGAGCTGCCCAGTGCACTGGAGGAGGTCGGTTCCCGGCTCGGCGAACTGCCCCCGTTCATCAGCCGCCGCCAGCCCTTCGACATCCGCTATGTCGACCGGCTGCGCTGGACCAAGGAGGAGCTGGCCGGCGTCGAGGCGCGCAGCGGCGTCTGGCTCCGCACCAACGGCCCGCTGCCGGACGACCCGCTGATCCACGTCTGCGCCCTCACCTACGCCAGCGACATGACGCTGCTGGACGCCGTCCGGGCCCCCGTCGAGCCGCTGTGGGGCGAGCGCCACTTCGACATGGCCTCCCTGGACCACGCGATGTGGTTCCACCAGCCGTTCCGGACGGACGACTGGCTGCTCTACCAGCAGGAGGCCCCGATCGCGCACGGCGCCCGCGGCCTGGCCCGCGGGCAGATCTTCGACCGGAACGGACACCTGGTGGTGTCCGTCGTGCAGGAGGGGCTGTTCCGACCGTTGAAGCGGCGAGACGGATAGGCATGGCGTGACCCGCGCTCGCACTCCGTGACCTGCTCCGTGGCCGCGCTCCGTGACCGTGCACCGTGATCCTTGGGTGCTTTCCGTGTTGTACGGCGTCGGTGCGATGCCGCCCCGTTGCGGTTTCGGCGGCTTCGGACCGGCGGGAATGATCCGCCCGAGCGGGCGGTGTTGTGGATGATCGAGAAGGGCGGCCCGAACAGCGGGCCGTCCCCGGACCGACCGGGAGGGTGGACCGATGACGGCGACCGCCGCAGAGGACTGGAAGCACTGGAGCGACGGGCGGGCGGCGTCCGTGAGCGCGCCGCACGGCCAGCTCGCACTCACCGGCACGCACTGGCTGGAGCCCGAGCCCGCCGAGATCCCCGGCCTGCCCGGGCACTGGTGGGCCGACACCGAGGGCGTCCGGGTCCGGGCGTCGGCGGGCGACGGCATCACCGTGACCGGCACGGACGGCCCGTTGGACGGTGAGGTGCTGCTGCGCCCGGACAGCGACCCGGCCGCCGACACCGCCGTCCTGGGCGACCTGCTGCTCGTGCCCATCGAGCGCGAGGGCGAGCTGGCCCTGCGGGTCTTCGACCCGGCCGCGCCGCGCCGGGCCGCCTTCGCGGGCATCTCCGCCCACCCCTACGCACCCGAGTGGGCCGTGCCCGCGGTCTTCACCCCGTTCGAGGACGAGACCCGGTCGGTCGTGGTCCCGAACGCGGACGGCAAGGAGCGCCCGCTGGCCGTCAACGGGCAGATCGCCTTCACCGTGGCCGGCGAGCACCGCACGCTGACCGTCAGCCAGTCGGGCAACCGCCTCAGCGGCGTGATCGCCGACGCGAGCAGCGGCATCGACACCTACCGCTTCCGCTTCATCACGCTGCCGGCGCCGGACGCCGACGGCCGTACGGTCCTCGACCTCAACCGGGCCTACCTGCCGCCCTGCGCCTTCTCCGACCACTTCATCTGCCCCTTCCCGCCGCCGGGCAACCGGCTGGACTTCGCGGTCGAGGCGGGGGAGAAGCAGGTGCTGAGCAGGTAACGGCAGCGCGGTTTCGGGTCGAGGGCCGCCCCGCTGTGGGGGCGGCCAGGGGCGGGGCGGAGCATGGGAACCATGTCGAACGATCAACATTCCACCTCCGCCGCGTCGCCCGGTGCCGCATCGCCCGGCCCCGCGTCGCCCGGCACCGTGGCTACCGGTGACCTGCCCGCCGACCCGGAGGCCACCGAAGCGCCGTGGTACCGGCGGGCGTTCGCCGACCTCAGCCCGCTGCGCGAGAACGCCGACTACCGCCGGGTCTGGTCCGGTCAGGCCGTCTCCTCCATAGGCCAACAGATGACGGCCGTCGCCGTCTCCGTCCAGGTCTACGACCTGACCGGCTCCGCCTTCGCGACCGGCCTGGTCGGCATCTTCTCCCTCGTCCCGCTGGTCGCCTTCGGCCTCTACGGCGGCGCGATCGCCGACACCGTCGACCGGCGCCGGCTGGGCCTGATCGGCTCGGGCGGCCTCGCGGTCGTCTCCGCGGTCCTGGCCGCGCAGGCCCTGGCCGGCCTCGGCCTGGTCGCCGTCCTCTACGCGGCCGTCGCCGTCCAGGCCGCGTTCTTCGCCCTCAGCTCGCCCGCCCGCTCCGCGATGATCCCCCGGCTGGTACCCAGCCACCAGCTCCCGGCCGCGAACGCCCTGAACACCGTCAGCATGAACCTCGGCCTCACCATCGGCCCGATGCTCGGCGGCGTCCTCATCGGCGCCTACGGACCCCAAGCGGCCTACCTGGTCGACACCGTGGCCTTCACCGGCACCCTCTACGCCATGTGGCGCCTGCCCGCCATGCGCCCGCTCGGCGAGCGCAAGGGCCGCGCCTCCGTCCTCGACGGCCTCCGCTTCCTGCGCGAGCAGCCCAACCTGCGCACCAGCTTCCTCGCCGACCTGGCCGCGATGGTCTTCGGCATGCCGCGCGCCCTCTTCCCCGCCATCGCGATCACCTTCTACGGCGGCGACGCCGGCACCGTCGGCCTGCTGGTCTCCGCCCCGGCCGTGGGCGCCCTGATCGGCGCGCTCTTCTCCGGCTGGGTCGGCCGCGTCCACCGCCAGGGCCTCGCCGTCCTCGCCGCCGTCGCCGCCTGGGGCCTGGCCATCGCCGCCTTCGGCGTCCTCCACAACCTCTGGCTCGGCCTCGTGCTGCTCGCGGTCGCGGGCTGCGCCGACACCGTCAGCATGATCTTCCGCAACACGATGATGCAGGTAGCCGCACCCGACGAGATGCGCGGCCGCCTCCAAGGGATCTTCATCGTCGTCGTGGCCGGCGGCCCCCGCCTCGGCGACTTCGAGTCCGGTACCGTCGCCGCCCTCACCAACCCCGCCACCTCCGTGATCAGCGGCGGCCTCGCCTGCGTCGCCGCCGTCCTCCTCCTCGCCGCCCGCCGCCCCGCCTTCCTCGCCTACGACGCCCGCCACCCGACTCCCTGACCCACCCACCCCCAAACCTGGCAGCGAGCACCCCCCGACGTGCTGTATTGTTTTCCACGTCGCCGGGACACCGGGGACAAGGTCGAGAAGCCCACAGCAGAGCCCCCCAGGCCCTCGCTGCAGGCACCGAGACCACGGGACGTGGCGCAGCTTGGTAGCGCACTTGACTGGGGGTCAAGGGGTCGCAGGTTCAAATCCTGTCGTCCCGACTGTGAAGTCGGTTGTGAGAGCGGGTACTTGGGGAACCAGGTGCCCGCTCTTGCTGGTTTTCGGGGCCCGTTTTTGGTCCCTGGGTGGTCCCAAAATGGTCCCCAGGTTTGGCCATGGGTGCGTTGCCACCCGTTGCTCCAGTGGCTGGTATGCGGATTGTTCTTCAATCTCAAGGTGAAGTGCGAGACCTCCTTGCCGTTTTGTTGGAGCGAGGCGTGGTGGCGCACTTGACCTTCGGTCAAGTGCGCCGGGCATCGGTCAAGTGGGTCAAACTGGTTCATATCGGGGTATTTCTAAGGCCTTTCTGGCGCCTACTGCTTGCTGTGGAGTGACTCGGGCTGCCTCGAAGCGACTTGGCAGTGGCCATTTCGAGGCGATGATGGTCACGGTGTGTTACCAGCGGCGGGTGATCTGGCCGTCGCATTGGAGCTTCTCGAGGTGATGAGTGAGGGCTTGGCCGGCTTCCAGGATCCGGAGCACGTCAGGGTGGAAGTAGCGCTGGGTGGTGGTGATGAGCCGGTGTCCCGCGATTTCCATGAGGATGTGCGGAAGGAATCCGGCGTCCGCCATCCAAGTGAGCCCCGTGTGGCGCAGATCGTGGCGTCGCAGGTGCTCGTAGCCGAGGTCGCTGGTGACCTCGTCCCAGTGCGTGGCGTCGCGCAGGACGGCGGTGCTGATGCGGCCGCCGCGCGGGCCAGTGTAGAGGCGGGCGTCGGAGTCGCCGCGGGTGGCCTGCAGTCGGCGGGCGATGAGCGGGTGTAGCGGCACGATGATCGGGATGAAGCGGGCGATCCGGCCTTTGGTGTGCTTGTCGACCAGACCGCCGGGCGCGGGGGTGGTCTGCCGGCGGCAGGTCAGAAGCCATTTGTCGGTGTCGACGTCGCGGGCCCGAACTCCAGAGACTTCTCCGATGCGGGTGGCGGTGCAGGCGCTGTGGACGACGTCGCCCCAGCCGCGGTATCAGTTGTACGAGGCTTCGATCAGGGCGTCGGCGAGTTCGATGAGGGCGTCCCAGTCGCGCAGTGCGAGGGTGCGGGGGTCTCGCAGTTCGTCCTCGGCCTGCTGGAACTGGTGCTGCCATCCGGTGATGTGGGCAGGGTTGCGGTCGAGGATGCCGTCCACGATGGCCTGCTCGAAGGTGCGGGAGAGCATGGCCAGGGTGTTCTTGATCGTGGAGCGGCTGCAGCCGTCAGCGATCCAGCCGAACACTGCGGCAGTGACGAGAGCGGTGGTGATCAGGCGGAGGGGGATGCGCCCGAGTTCGGGTTCGATCCGCAGGTGCCAGCCGGCGAGGTAAGGGGCGTGTGTGGTGGTTTCCAGGCCGGCCAGGATGGCCGAGAGGCGGAGGTTGACGTAGTCAGCCAGCGGCATGGAGGCCAGGGACGGGAGTGCGGGGCTGCCGGTGGCATCGGCCAGGACGGTCAGCCACTGGGTGACCAGCGTCGGGTCGAGTCCATTGTGGATGGCCCCTGCGAGGAAGCTGGCCCAGGCGTGCGTCTGGGTCGGGGTGACCTGGGTGGACGGCAAGCGGCGGCCGGTAAGCGGTGAAGTGTGGTGTTGCGAGCGCCGGGCGCTCGCCGGAGCCGGAAGGCTGGCGGCGGTGATCTCGCTGAACGGATCCAGGGAGGCCGATTCCCAAGGGTTTATTGAAGTATTCATGCACCATGATTGCGCCAAATCTCCTTGACTGCTTGATGCCGTCATGGTGTCATTGCTTTATGCTCTATGGTGTGCCTTCGCTGCAGGACATCGACCAGTCCGTCCTCGCGGAGATCGACGAGATGCGGGATCGGTTGCGTATCCATCTGCGCGCCTCACGTCGCTGGGAGGGGCAGCTGCGGCGCAACCTCACGGCGCGGGCGATCGCCGGATCGAACACGATCGAGGGCTATGCCGCGAGCGTGTCGGACGTCGAGGACATCATGGTGGGCGAGGCGCCGATCGATGCGAACGACACCGTCACGGCCGAGATCGAGGGCTATCGGCAGGCGATGACATACATCCAGCGCCTCGCCGAAGCGGGCGATGACTTCGCCTACAGCAAGGGCCTGCTCAACTCGCTGCACTTCATGATGCAGGGCCACCACCTGCTCAAGCGGCCCGGTTGGTGGCGTACCGGGCCGGTCTACGTCACTTCCGCCGAGGATCCGACCATCGCTGCCTACACCGCCCCTGATGCCCAACAGCTGGCGGGCCTGACCGGCGAGCTGGTGGAGTGGCTGAACGAGGGGAGCCTCGACGCACCGGGTCTGGTGCGCGCATCGATGGCGCACCTGAATCTGGTGTCGATCCACCCGTGGTCGGACGGCAACGGGCGGATGTCCCGCGCTCTGCACACCCTGGTCCTGGCCCGTGAGGGGATCATGGCGCCGGAGTTCTCCAGCATTGAGGAGTGGCTTGGCCGGGCCCGCAACACCTATCGCTACTACGACATCCTGGCCGAGGTCGGTGGCCCGGTCTGGACTCCGGACCGCGACACCTTGCCCTGGATCCGGTTCTGTCTGCGCGCCCACCACCAGCAGGCTCAGAGCGTCGAGCGCCAGGTGAACACCACCCGCGAGGTCTGGACCGCCCTTGACGAAGCCGTCGAGCAGCGCGGCTGGCCCGACCGCATGCTCTACGCCCTCTACCCCGCGGCCATGGGCAACCGCCTGCGCCGCGCCACCTACCAGGCCGACGCCGAGCTCAGCGAGCAGCAGGCCCAACGCGACATCCGCGAGCTCGTCCGTGCGGGCTGGCTTACCGCCAAGGGCGAGGCTCAGGGTCGCTACTACACGGCTGGCCCGGACCTCCCCGATGCGATCACTCGCGGGATCCGCGAGCCTCGCCCGCTGCGTGACCCCTACGCGTGAGGCGGCGGCCGCCCGGTGATTCGTGGGCTTCAGCGGTGTTGTCGGGAAATCCTCCGGGGCCTACGTGGGTACGGCCGTCTCGGCGCGGCCCTGGGGCCAACTGCTCGAGTGTCGCCGCCGATGGTGGCTGAGGTCTGTCGGCTCGCGTTCCGGTGCCGACAGATTGCTCGTCCGACCGCAGGTCTCGAGGCTCTCCCGTCCGGTGCAAAGCCTTTACCCCATGTAGGCGGGCTTGACCGCGACGAGTTGTCGCAGGGCTTCGCTGCGCAGGGCAGCGAAGCCGCGGGTTTCGGAGATCCAGCCTGTGATGAGCCGTTTGAACGCGGCCTCGGCCTCTGGCCGGCCTGGGCGCCAGTGATCGAAAGCGTTGCGCACGACTGAGGACACCGCCCAGCCGCCGTCCTCCCGGCGGCGCCACGACCAGGACGACTGGCGATCGTAGGCGTACCACGCGCGCCGCATTACCTTGGACCCATCTACTCCGAGACGCGCGATCTCGGGGCTGTCGGCGACGGCTGAAAACGGGCCGGTCGTGAACGCGGGCTCCGGTACCAGCCTGGCTGCTCCCAGCTGCGGGACGCCATCCGTTCGTGGGGAGAATTGGACGGTCGCTGTCATCTGGCGAGCGGTAGGACGGGTCTTGTTGGCCCGCCGCAGGATTCGCGCCACTCTGAGGCCTCTGCCCCGCGCCGCGGCTGGGCTTCCGGCAGTCGAACAAGACGAGCCTGCCCCTGGTCGAAGACTGTGCATGTGTCGACACACCTGTCGTGCACAGGATTCGAACGAGAGCGGGGACGCGCCGGCGGCAGGTCGGAGCCCGGGTGGGCGGGATCCGGTCGATGTGCACGATTGGCTTGTGCGGCGTCACATTCCGTTCGCATCCTTTCGTGGCGCGGTCCGTCGCGTGGGCCGGACGAGAGGTGAGACATGGGTGCTGCCGAAATCGACGTGATGGACCTGGCGACGCGGGCGTCCGAGGCGCTGGCTGTGGAAGTGGCACGGTCCGGGTGGGGCCTGGTCAAGGAGCGGATCTCCCGCTTCCTGAGGCGCGATGAACCCGAGGCCGTGGAGCGGCAGTTGGCGGACCTCGACGCTGCTGCCGAGAAGGGCCCGGACGGTGACGGAGCGCACGGCGCGCTCCGGGCACAGTGCTTCTGGCAGCTCGGGGCTTATCTGCAGCGCAACCCCGACGCGATCGAGGAACTGGAGCAGCTGCTCGCCGAGCTGGGGGACGGGAGTAGGAAGGCGGGCTCCGTGATGAACGCGAATGGCAACACCGGCAGTGTCGTCATCCAGGCAGGCGGCAACGTGAGCACGGGGACAGGTTCCATCACCGCCTCCACGCGGCCCAAGCGGTGACGGTGGAACAGCCCGTGGAGGAGCCGGGCCCTGACACGCCCGGAGCCCAGCGAGCCGATGGCAACCACCGGTCGGTGATCGTCCAGGCCCAGGCTGTTGGCGGGGCCAGCGTGCTCGCCGTGGTCAACATCCACGAGAAGGAACTGCTGCCGGTCCACCCCGTCGATCCGTCGGTGATCTCTGCGGTGCGGCAGGCATGGGTCAGGACGGGCCGCGACGGCACGGAGGTGCTCGCCGCAGAGCAGACCCGTGACGTGCTCCTGCGCGGAGGCGGTCTGGCGGTCGTTGGCGGAGAAGGCGGCGACGGGCGCTATGCCATCGCGGTCCGGTCCCTGGTCCTGCTGGAGAAGCCGCGCCGCAGCGAGGGAAGATCCTCGCTGCGGTTGTGGCAGATCACACCGGACTGGGATCCGCCGGACACCAGCCTGCTCCCGATCGAGGAGAACTGCGGATACCTGCTGGACGTCTCTGCCGAGATCGCCGACTGGCCGAAGGAGATGCCCTCGAAGCTGAGCGACTACGGCCGCCGTCTCGCGCAGGTCGGTTCCTGCCTGGTCGTGATCGCAGGCCGTGACGGCTGGCCCAGCATGGGCCCCGAATCCGCGGCGCTGGTGCGGGCACGGCCGCCAGCCCCTCTGGACCTGGTGAGATCGCACCTCGGGCTGTACCACCGCCGCCCGGAACTCCTCGAGCGGCTGCAGTCCGGACACGAGCCCCAGGAGCACGAGCAGGACCTCGCCCATCTCGTGACCGAGGGAATGCACCCGGCCGACGCCGCCGAACTCGCCCGGCTGCTCGCCGATGCGGCAGACAGTGAGGAGAGACTCGCGGCGGCTGTTGAACGGTTCACCGGCTGGAAGGACTACATCACCGGCTTCTTCGGGCGGACCGTCGAACGCCCGGAGGACCGCGCACTGCTCCTGGCCGCGGTACTCCTGGAAGGCGCCAGCCCCTCCCAGGTGCACCAGGCGGCCCGCGACCTGCTTGGGGACTCGGACAACAACAGCGTGCGCGACGCACTGTCGGGCCTGGACCTGGGAAGCCGCCTGCGCGAGGCAGGAGCCAATGTCAGCGACAACAAGGTCACCTTCACCCACCGGCCCGGCTACGGCTACGCGGTCCTCAAACACATCTGGACCGAACTCGCCAACACCCAAAGCCACATCAGGCAGTGGATCGCGCGGATCACGGCCACGGGCGAGACCGGCGCCGACCGACTCGCCACCATCGCCGACGTGCTGGCGAAGCTGGCGGCCGAGTACAACGACAACAGCGTCCTGCCCAGCCCCACGACCCGGGGCGGCGGCGCTCCGCCCGCACTCAGCCGCGGCGACGCCGCCGCCCTCATGCTGTCCTCCGCTGCCCGGCACCCGGTCCTCGGCGCGGGCGTGCGCAAACAGCTGCGCGAGAGCTGGGCGCCGAGCCGGGACCAAGAGGTCGCCAGGGTTGCCGCACTGGTGTGCCAGGGCGCCTTTGCCGCGGAGTTTCCCGGCCAGGCCCTGGTACGCCTTCGCCACGTCCTTGCCCGCGACGCGGAGGACCAGGCCAACGACGAGGCCGGACGGGCCATTCGCGCCCTGGTGAGCGAGCACGGCAAGCTCGCCGTGACCTGGGCGGCGGTCAACGACTGGATCGGACCGCCGGACAGCAGCAGTCCCGCCAGAGCCGGCCGCTCGCGCGCGGGCCGGCGCGCTTTCCTCGCCCTGGCGGACCTGACCACCGACCCGAACCCCACGGAGCTCCTGCTCGCCGCGGCCAGCCACGACGAGTCCGTCACCGACGAGATCGTCGCAGCCTGGAACGCCACTCTGCCCGACACGTCACTCGCACACACATGCGAGAACACCCTCACCGCCTGGGCCGAGGCAAGCATCGACGGAACCCTGCCAGCCGACCAGGTACTCGACCTCGTCGAGCGGGTCGTCAGCGGCCGCATCAGCCTCGACCCGGTCGCCGCCGTCGTCATCGGCCGCGAGGTCAACACCGAGTCGAAGGCCATGCGCGAGTTCCGCCGGCGCCTGATCAGCCGCCGCTTCCCCTCCGCCCGACCGGAGCCGTCGTGAGAGGCGACCAGCCGACCCGCGCACAGCGGCGGGAACTACGGCGCGCGGTGACCGCATTCCCGGCCGTGCTGCCCACTCAGTACCCGGACATCGCCTTCACCGCCGAGATCACCGCCACCACCTACCCCGACCAGCTGCCGGGCCACGACACAGCGGCCCTCGCGCGGCTGATCCGCACCACGCTCCGCCGCGCCGCCGTGGATGCCGCCGCCCGGCTGGACCCGGCCGACCTGCCGGGCGCCCAGGACGCGTTGGCCGAGCACCTGGCCGGTTGCCGCCCGCTGCCCGGAAACCCCGACGTCATCCTGCAGGCCCAGATCAGAACGGTCCTGGACCCTACGGCCACCGAGGCCACCGCCGTACTGATACGCGCCCGCCGCAGCCAGGCACTGGAGGACACCGTCTTCCTCCAGGCGGCCAGAGCCCGTGCTCACGCACTCGCCGACCCGGCGATCCTGGCCGCCGCCCTGACCATGCCTGACACGGGAACCTGGGCGGAGCACCTCAAAGACTTCAAGCTGACCGATGAGAGCGCCAGGACCAACTTCACCAAGGCCCTGACAAACCTGTCACAGCTGCTCTCGACCGCCCGCGCCCCGGCCACCGGCCCGGCCGATCTCCAGTTCCTGGAGATCCTGCGGACGTTCTTCTCCCGCTTCGACCAGTTGCACCAGCGGCGCATGCTCCTCGCCTTCACCTCCGACTACATGCGCAAAGCAGGCCACCGCGACCTCGCGGACGACCTCGACATGCTCGCCGGCCCGCCTGGCTCGCCTGGCTCGCCTGGCTCGCCTGGCCCGGCCGACCCGGCGGAAGGAATCGACCTGCCGGAACCGGCACGATGAGAACCACCGTCCTGCGCTGGGTGTTCGCCCCGCGAACCAGTTGGTGCGCTTGGCGCCTCACACGGGCGGCCAGCGGGCAGATCGACTTCGACACAGCCTGGCGGGCCGCCCGGGTCAGGCTGCACCCCGACGAGACCGAGTTCCGCACCCACGGCCACCGGCCTCCCAAGACGCCGCCGGATCCGTCCGCGCGGTCGGCTTTGCTGCGAGGCCGCGACTGACAGCACCCGCCGTTCCTGTGCGAGAGGTCCCGCAGACACCATCGTGTACGAGAGGTCGTCGAACTCATTGGCGATCACTCACTGCCAACCTCGTCGCGTAGACGGATCGGCCTCGTGCCGAGGAAGGGGGTGCCCCACCCGAGCGGGGCACCGACTACGGCGTTCGTCGGCCGGTGGGCAGCACCGATATGAGGTGCTGCCCACTGCGGCGTAGGCGGCCCGGAAACACCTCCAGACGGTGCAGGAAGCTGATGCCCGGCGTCGTGTCTGACCGGCATACATGCCGAGCTCTCTCCTCTATCGCTGCCGCACCCCAGAGGTTCAGAATCTCGAGCGACTAGTCACCCGCGCAGCCGACGCCCGCCTCGGTGTCGGCGGCAAGGCCGAGACCGGCGTCACGGTGATCGACTACAGCTGGCCGAACATCGCCGAGGAGATGTACGTCGGCCACCTGAGCTCGACGGTCATCGGGGACGCGCTCGTGCGCGCTCTCGAGCTCAGCGGGGAGACCTTCGCCCCGCTCAACCGCCTCTACACGACATCGCGCGCCAAGTTCCACAGCAACGCCGACTTCGTCACCCCGGGCCCGTACCGTCGTCTCCGAGAAGAGCCCCCAGCTTGCCACCGAGGAGATCGAGGGCCGGGCGAAGCAGGTCGGCATCGGCGCGGTCAAGTACGCCTACCTGTCGACCTCCCGCACCCGCGACGACATCTTCGACGCGGACCGTATGGTCTTCCTCAACGGACACCGGCACCTACCTCCAGTACGCCTACGCCCGCATCCAGTCCATTCTGCGCAAGGCCCCCGAAGGCGTCACCCCGACCGCCCACCAGGAGCAGGCCCTGGAGCCGGCCGAACGCGCCCTCGGCCTCCTCCTCGGCGAGCTCGGCGCCACCATCGACCTCGTCGCCGAGACCTCCGAACCCCCCCCGCCTCTGTGCCTACCTGCAAAGCCTCGCCGCGGCGTACACGACGTTCTACGAGCACTGCCCCGTCTTGAAAGCCCCTAGCCGCGAGGTCATGGAGACCCGCCTGCTGCTGTGCCGGCTCACTGGCCAGACCTTCCGCCAGGACATGGACCTCCTCGGCATCAGAACGCCCGAGCGTTTGTAGCTTCGGCGGACCACAGGGGTACACGTACCGGTCTCGAAGGCGGTCGTGCTGGCCGGTGAGCGCCCCCGGTGCCCGGGAACATCCCGAGGCACGCGGGAGGGCGCTCGTTCGAGGCCGTCGCGCTACACGCTCGCCCCGCGCCGGACCTCGTCGAGGACGGTCTCGAGGAGGCCGGGCACGTCCCGACCACCGAGGACGAGTTGACGGTCTAACAGACGGTTGCCCGACTCGCACGAGGTCTCGCTGACGAGCGCGCAGCCGTGGCACGCCGACAGGTTGAGGGAGGAGGAGCCCTGGTGGTCGCTCTCGATGCACACGGGGTCGTTCGAGCAGACGTCCGCGTCGTTGAGGGCGGCCAGCAGCAACGGGAGGAGCTTGTCGGGCGCGCCGAGGCGGACGAGTCCGCCGAGCGTTCCCTGGGCGTCACCCGCGGCGGTGTAGATCAGGATCCCGGCGGTGCGGTCCGGACGGTCGGAGTTGGCGTAGACCCGTTCCTGGAGCGCCGCCGACGCGTAGCCGCTGGCGAACGCGAGCCGGCGGACGAGCAGGTGGGCGATTGTGTGCAGGGCGATGAAGCGGGGCTCGGGTACGTCGAGCCGGTGAGCCCACTGGCTCGACGCGCGTCGGTCCACCAGGATCTCGGCCCGGTCGCGGACCTTCGGCAGGTTCTCCCATAGCGAGAGCCGCTCCTCGTCGAAACGGAGGAAGATCCCTTCACCGAACACCTCGACGGCCGGGTAGACCGGCATGCGTCGCCGGTCGGGGCCGAGGTCGGCGGGGATGAGGTCGGCCTCGGCGTCGTGGCGTCGGAAGCCCTTGAGGGCCCGTACCTCGCGGACGCGTCGGACCTGACCGACGCCGACGAGGTGGCTCGTCAGCGAGGAGGGCCACTTCGGGTCGGCGGGTACCTTCCAGCCGTCGACGACGAAGTCTCCTGCACCGTCGTCCCTTCCGGCTTCGAGTTTCCCGAGGAACGCGGCCCACTCGCCGTCCTTCAGGTCGAGGAGGGGGGTGTCCGCGGTGTCGTCGTCCCCGGCCGCGACGCGTAGGACCTCCTCCGCCGTCACCCCGACCTCGTCCGCGATCCATCCGGCCACCATCTCCGCCTGCGGACCGCCGTTGTCGGCGACCACCTTGTCGAAGTAGAGGTGGCCTCGGATGCGTTCCGTGACCTGTGCGGAGTGCGGCCGTTCCTCGGGGATGTCCAGGGCCGAGAGGCGTTCGGCGATGTAGTTGCCGGTGGCACCGCGTTGGACGGCGACGAGCCGGTGGTCGCAGGCGTCTCCGGGCTTCGGCTCCTCCCATGGCTGGGTGCCGTCGCAACGGATGTAGTCGCGGTGCAGGGAGTCCTCGCCGGTCAGATCGGAGAGTGGGCGGGAGCGCTTGCACGCGGTGCAGTGGACGCGGAGCGCGGCCAGGCCCTCACCGTGCCGCATCGAGCGGACGAACTTCAGCTCCGTGAACGCGCGGCAGTGCCGCACGGCCTCGGTGACGCCGCAGTCGGAGCCGCGGTGCGCCCACTTGAACCAGGGGATGTCCTGGATGTGGCTGCCCTTGCGGCACACGGCGACGTAGCGCATCGGTACGAGCGCGCCGCCGCAGTCGCACCTGTTGATCCAACGGCCGTTCTTCCGGCCGGTGACCTTGGAGAGTCGCGTGCACTGCTCGCAGAACCGCCAGGTGGGGAAACGCCAGTAGAGCAGATGGTCGGTGTCCTTGGCCGCCCGCCCGGCGTGAGCGGGTGCCTGGCGCAACACGCCGGCGCCCAGCCGCGCCAGCAGCCGGTCACAGCTGATCTCCGGGGCCCGCTTGCGGTCCCACCACGAGGTGTCGGGGGCGATCAGCGACTCCCCGAGCACGTCCACCACGGCCCCCACCCCGAAGGGCGTGATCGTCTCCGAGAGACGCAGGTCATGCAGGATTCGTTCCACGGTCGGCTCCTTCCGACGGCTCGCGTACCTGTACGGCGACGTTCGGTTCGACGGACCGCATCGAGTCGCCGACGAGCCATCCCTCCCTGTTCTGGTCGAATCGCTTCAGCAGCGCCCGGTCCTCGGACTTCTTGTACTCGTACAGCAGCGGGGCGTGGTCGTCACGGGCGCGATTCGCGCGGTGGTCCCACTCGTTCAGCAGTCGCCACACCTGCGCCTCGGTCTCCTCGACCTCGACGTCCTCCGAGCGGCCCACAAGGGCGACGAACGCCGAGACGATCCGCTCGACCGCCTCACGCATCCGGTCGTCGTCCAGATCGAGGCGGTCCGCGGTGTCGTTCGCGGCGAGGGACGGCAGCGAGTGCCGCAGCAGCGCCACGAGGGCGCCCGCCAACGACCGGTCGCGGGACGCCGTCGACCAGGGGGTGACGCTCGTCGGTTCGACGTTGCGGTAGAGCGTCTCGTGGAAACCGCGGAAGGACTCGAAGTGCGAACGGTCCCGTGCCCGGTTGGAGCGGAACAGCGTCGTCACGATGCCGTTGTTCTCCCCACGGCCGACCCGGCTGGTGGCCTGGATGTACTCCGAGGTCGTCTTCGGCTGGCCGACCATCAGCATCAGGGCCAGGCGGGGGATGTCGATTCCGACGGAGAGCATGTTGGAGGATAGGACGACGTCGACGGCGTCGTCGCTGACGTCGACGCTGCGGCCGAGTTCGCGCAGGTCGTTGGGCAGTTCCTCCGGACCCCGCCTACTGGTGAGCTCCAGCACCCGCTCCGCCCTGACCCGGCGCAGCGGCAGGGCCAACCGGTCCGAGCGCGGTTCGAGGCGCCCGTTGACGTCGTCGACCACCAGTGTCCCGGTGCGCCCGAGCTCGCGGAGGCTGTTGTGGTACATCACGGTCGTCCAGTACGAGTCGCGCGTCCCTCCCGAGTCGGGGGTCCGGGCGAGCACCTCCGGGATCTCGATCAGCGGCGCCGCCGCGGAGATGACCGCGGAGACCTGGGACAGGGACTGCGGCATCAGTCCGACGTAGAGGCGGCCCTCGCCGCTCTCGACGGGGCGGGAGAAGAACGTGCGGTCCCCGTCGAGTCCCGCCGGCGGATACAGGGCGACCTCGCGCCCGTACAGCCCTCGGACCTGCTCGGCGGAGGCGCGGATCGTGGCCGTCGAGGCGATGATCTTGGGCTGGGTGCCACCCCGGCTCAGGAGCAGCTGGATCACGGCGTCGAAGACGGCGACCGTCGTGCCGAGCGGGCCCGACAGTAGATGGAGCTCGTCCTGGATGATCATCGACGGCTGCAGGTACGGCCTACCGAGGCCGAGGAGGGCGCCCGCCGCGGTGTTGAACTGCAGGCGGGCGAACTTGTCGACGGTCGCCAGCAGGATCGTCGGCGGATCCTCGTAGAGGACCTCGTCGACCACGGCCACGGGGAGTCCTCGGTTGAACCGGCAGGCGCCGTCGGTGCAGTGGACGAGGACGTCGTTGCCGACGAGCCGGAAGCCGTACCGGGCCCGGTCCATGCTCCTGGATTCGGGTACGAGTGGGGCGCCGCACCACGGACACCCCTCGATCTGGAACTTGTTCGCCTCCTCGGGCTTCGCGGCCTTGTGGAGACGGTCGAGGGCGCCCTTGGCGTCGACCCTCGAACGGGGAGTGACCTCGTTGCCGACCCAGAGCCCGATGGAGAACCGGGCCATCCCCGCCGCCCGTGGGTCGTCGTGCCGCAGAAGCTCCATCGCGCAGACGAGCGAGGCCGCGCGCTGGAACTGCTGGGCCGTCAGGAGGCGGAGCGTGTAGCGGGTGATGACCGCGGTGCCGGCGCCCTTGGTCCCGTGGACGAGCCGGCGGCGGAAGATCTCGACCGCCGCGAGACCGAGGTAGGCCTCCGTCTTGCCGCCACCGGTGGGGAACCAGATCAGATCGACGAGTTCCCGGTCGTCGTGGGCCTCGTCGACGGTCGAGGCCAGAGCCACCAGCAGGAAGCCGAGCTGGAAGGGACGCCACCGGGGCTCCTCCACGTTCTCCGAGGCCCCCTCGCGTCTGATCGAAGCCTGGCGAATCTGCAGCCTCATCGCGGCCATGCCCAGGGCGAACGCGATCCTCAGCTTCTCCTGCCCCGGGTCTCGCAGAAGGTCGACGCCGTCCGCCATCCGGTCCGCGGCGGCGCGTGCCCGGTCGGTGATCGCCCGCGCGACCGGGGCGTCCGCGCCGAAGTCCTCGACGCGCCTCTGCTGCTCCGAGACCCAGTCGGAGAAGGACCGGACGAACGCGTCGAGCATCGGCACGACCTCCTCCGGTCGGGTGTCGATCCGTGACAGGTTCTCCAGCAGCAGTGCCCGGGCCGCCTCCGAGTCGACGTCGAACCCGACGGTCTCCACGGTGGGCACCACGAACGACGGCACGGGGGTCAGGAGGACGCGCGTGCACACACCGTCCTCGACCTTCCAGTCGGCCGCCATGCCGTGTCCCACCGCGTAGACCTTCTTGTCGCGGTAGCGAAGGCGCAGTTCCGCCGACTCGTCGTCCACGTCGAAGGACCGTGGGACGTCGTACTCCAGGATCCGGCCGCCGGGAGCCGGCATGGCGTGGAGCGCGACCTGGAAGAGCATCCGGGCGATGTCCTTCCGGTCGTTGTCCTGCGACTGCGACCGTACGCGTGCGTGGATCGTCACCAGATGGGCGTCTCCGTAGGGACGCCACCTCGAGCCGATCTCGAACTCGACGTCGCCCGCCCGGAGTGCGTGCGGGGCGAGCTTCTGGGCGAGCTCCAGCCCCTTGCGGGAGAACGGGCGGCGCCGCCAGCGGGGCGGACCGTCGTCCGCGATCGGCTCGTACGTGCCCCCGGAGAAGTCGCAGAGCACCGTGGACTGGTCCGTGACGAAGGAGATCGCCACGGACGATGGGCGCCAGTCCTCGGCGAGGGGCACGGACGCTCCGCCTTCCTCCACCTCTCCCAGGGGTACGTCCGCCTCGACGTCGTTCTCCGCGATCCGGGACGTGGACTCCGCTTCTGTGGCGGGAGGGCCTGACGGCGCCGGCGGGAACAGCATCCCGACGGCGTACTGCCGGTCCGGCAGGTTGAACACCACCTCGTCGTCGTCGCCGTCCGGTCCGACGTAGGCCGCTCGAAGGTGTTTCAGGGCGCTCCGCTGCGCCGCGGTCATGGTCATGCGGTCTCCAACCGGTGCTGGACGAGCTGCTGGAGGCGCCGCCTGTCGTCCTTGGACGCGACGACGTGCAACGAGACCCGGGCGCGGGTCACCGCGACGTAGAGCGCCGCCGTTCCGGCGTCGTCAAAGGTCGTGGGTAGGTCGCAGACGACGACGTGTTCCGCCTCAAGGCCCTTGGCGTATCGCGGGCTCATCACGACGAATCCGTCGTCCGTCCTGGCAGGAGCGGCACCGGAGGCGACGTCGACGATCCAGATGTCGTCCTTGCGGACTCCGTCGGCGACCAGCTTCCGGGCGACGGCTTCGGCCTCGTCGACGCTGGCGTCCCCGCCGGGTGTGTGCCACTGGACCTTCTCACCGTGCACGATGCCCGGGTCCCCGACGTCCGCGGCCAGGTACTCCTGGACCATGTGCACCATCGCCCGGGTGTTGCGGACGTTGAGGCTGAGGTCGAACAGGGAGGCCTCGGGTTTGACGAGTTCGAGGACGTCCTCGTCGTAGTTGCCGTCGACGTGTGCCTGGTTGTTCATGTCGAGGAACATGCGCCATCGGCCCACGGCCCGGCCGCCCGCTACGACCCGGTCGAGCGTGTCCATCGCCTCGGCGGTCATCAGGTCCTGCGCCTCGTCGACGAACACGGCGTCGTAGGTCTTGTCGGGCCCGAGTCGATGGAACGGGAGGATGTCGATGTCGAGGCCGACCACGTGGGGCGCGAAGAAACGCAGGAGCTCGGGGGAGTGGAAGGTGATCAGGACGGAGCGTCCCAGGTCCGCCTCCTGCTTGGCCGCCTCCGCGAGGACGAGTGACTTGCCCGTGCCGGCGCCGCCGAACACCATGATCCGGGGGTTGCGCGCCATCGAGGCGAGGACCCGGGCCTGGCCGGCGGTGGCGTGGTTCTGCTCCTCGATGACCGCACCGCGCTGGGCGTCGACGACGGGCATGCGCGTGAACTCCCCGAACAGGCGTGTGCGCAGCTCCTCTGGCCGGGCGAGCCTCCGGTTCCCCGGAGGCGCCGCCGACGCCTTCGCGATCGCGTCGAGGGCGGCCGCCACCCCCGAGACGGTCATGTCGTCCTTCGCCAGCCAGTGGGTCGGGCGCCACTCGATCGCGTGCGGGGGCGTGGGGATGTCGGGTGTGACGACGACGGCCTCGTGCGCGAACCAGCCGGCGCCCTCCTCCTGGAGGACGTCTCTCAGGGCGTACATGGCGGACTCGGCCTGCTTCATCGGAGGGTCGGACAACTTGTGCCAGTCGCCACGTCGGTCGACGCTGTACCACTTCCCGTCGTGTTTGCCGACCCCGCCCCCCTTCACCTCGACGACGATCACGACCTTCTTCCACAGGATGACGAAGTCCGCCTCCGCCCGCTGCTTGTAGGCGTGCGAGCGCAACCGCACCGAGTGGAAGGCGACGGCCTCGGGGTCGCCCTCCACGTCCCGCAGCAGACGGGCGAGCCGGAGCTCGGCGTCGCTTGCGGCATTGCGCTCGATGTCCTTCAGACCGGGTACAAGGATCACGCGCGCTGCTCCTGCCAGAGGTCCTCGTACTCGCGGTACCCGAGGAACGAGTTGACGTCTCCTCCGAAGTTATCGGCCATGTCCACGATCAGGCACATCTCCTTTCCACCGTTCCTCGGGCCGCGCAGGCCGCGGCCGGCCATCTGGATGTAGGCGTTGGGGCTGAAGGTCGGGCGGGCGATGTAGAGCGCCCGCACGCCCGGTGCGTCGAAGCCCTGGATCAACAGGTCGCAGTTGGCCAGGATGCGGATCTTCCGCTCCTTGAACCGTTCGATGATGTCGCGGCGCTCCTGTCGGCCGGTCTGTCCGCTCACCGAGGCCGCCTCGACACCGCGGTATCGCAGCGTCGCGGCGAGTACCTGGGCGGAGAGGACGCTCGGGGTGAACACGAGCACCGGCCAGTCCGGATCGCGGCTGATGATGTCCTCGACCAGGGTCTTCATGCGGACGTGGCTCTGGCCGATGCGGTCCAGAACGGCCGGACTGATGCGTCGCAGCCGTGTGGCCTCGTCACGCTCCTCGTCCTTGAGGACGACCTTGATGCCGTCGAGCACCTCGTGCTCGACCCGTGCCAGCACTCCGCGCGCGACGAGCTCCTCGTAGACGTTCCCCTCGAACGCCTTGAGCTTGTGCTTGCCGAACCGGCTGGCGAGAGCGGCGGTCCCCGTCGTGGACCTGCCCTTGAAGGGCGTCGCGGAGAGTCCCACCAGAGGCCGTTCCCAGCCGCGGCCGGCCACGCCGAGCCAGTTCAGGATCCGGGTGTAGCGCTCGGACTCGCCCGCTCGGTGCCCCTCGTCGACGATGACGGCCGAGGCCCTGCTCAACCACTCGTACTCGGCCGCGCCCAGGATGACGTCAAGCTTGGCGTCCGTCGCCACCACGACGCTGAACTCGGTGTCCGGCTGGTGTACGACGTTGTTCTCCCACAGACGCCCGATCGTCAGCGGACGCTCGTCACCGAGCCCCCGCCACACCGTGCTCCAGGTCTGGACGGCCTGCTCGCAGAGCTCCGACGACTGCGCGATCCACAGCACCGGGCCGCGGAGCCGGCCGTCGATGAAGAGCGTGAGCACGGTCTCCACCGCGACACGGGTCTTGCCCGCACCGGTGGGCAGTTCCACCATCGCCTTCCGATGGCGGCCGCCCTCCTCCCGAAGGGTGAGCACGTCGGCCAGCCGACGACTGATGTCGGCCTGGAAGTCGTGGAGGTCGTTGAGCTTCACGGCGCCCGGGACGACGAACTCGGCGGGCTGGCGTTCGGTCCGACGGCCGGCGTACTCGGCCGGAAACCCCATCCTCCGCAGCCAGGAGACGGTCAGGGCGCCACCGGCCCACGTCGTCGGAACGTCGGGGAAGCCCATGTCCCGGAACAACGGGACGAGCAGTCTGATCGAATCCGCGCCGTAGACCTTGAGGAAGAGGTCGGCGACGGAGGTGTCGTCGTCGACCAGACCCTGCGCCTCGAGCGCCTGCCACAGGCCCTTGGGCAAGGCGTCGCGCAGGTCGTCGGGGCCGATGTAGACGTCGAGCCGCTCCTCGTCGCTCGCGGCGGCGAGGGCCTCCTGACGGAGCAGTTCGAGTCTGTCGCCGACGCCGGTCTTGCGGACGTCCTCGAGCTCGGCGTTCGTCAGGCGCAGATCGAAGGCCTCGTTGACGATGTGCAGGAGGCGTCGTTCGTCCGTGTCCCCGCGTGCGACCAGATCGTGCCCGTCGAGGTGCCACTCGAGCGAGTCGTCCTCGACGCCGTCGTCCCTGGTCACCCGTTTGACCACCTGGACGGCCTTGGTGATCGTGGCGTCGACCAGCCGGTCGGCCGCGCGTGTGCCGCGGAGCCCGGTGAAGACGTCGAGCACCCGTTCGCTCTCCTGCACACCCTCGACGATCATCGAGAAGGCGAAACTGTCCTCGAACCGGCCGCAACCCGCCGACGCGACGAATTCGTCGGCCTGCTCCTCCGTCACCCTCAGATAGGGGCGCTGACGTGCGGCGAGGTAGTCCTCCTGTTCGTCCGTGACGGCGAGGTACACCGACGACGGGGAACGTCGCTCGATCACACGCCCCACCCTGGCGGGGATTCCGGGGGGTCGGGTACCGGGATAGGCGACGCGGCACGCCGTGAGGACGAAGTCGACGAGCACGGTGTCGCGGGTGTTGGGATCGAACAGCGGTGCGTCGAGCGCCTCCCTGAACACGTGGGCGGGTACCGCGTCGAGCTCGTCCGGTAGTTCCAGGACGTCGGCCACCCGCTGCGACCCCTTGAACAAGGGAAGCAGGCTCGCATACTGCACGAGGGACGGCGCCACCACGTCGGCGGGCGCGTGGAACCCCCGATTCGACTGCAGCAGCCCGGCCTGCTCCACCGCCCAACGGACCGGTGACCGGACGGCGTGCACCGCGCCCGTGTCGAGGTCCTCGCAGGTCCAGTCCGGGTCGCCCGCCTGAAGCAGCCCGGTCGTCCAGTCCGCGCGCGAGTGCTTCGACGCGTCCGCGTCGCGCAGCAGCAACAGGACGGAGAACGGACCCGGACCCTCACCGCGGAGGAAGTCGATGTTCTGGATCGGACGTTCGCCCGGGCCCCGCTGGGCGTTGAGCGTCTCCAGGACCCACTCCCGGTACCGCCCCAGGCACGGCTCGTCCTCGAGCGCGTAGTCCTTCACGGGGACCCGGACGACCCCGAGCCTGTGGGCGACCTCCGGCAGGCAGCGCTTGCGGTCCAACGACCTCCTCGTGTGGTCGTCGCCCAACGGCTCGTCGAGGTCGAGGACTTGGTGAGGCCAGGCCCAACCACCGTCGAGGGTGGGAACCTTGACCGTGGCCGGGTGAGCGGCGAGAGCCTTGAGCGCGACGGCGCCGGGGACGTCGAGGACGGCGGTCCAGAGCTTGACCAGCTCGTCGTCGCCCGATTCGGTCGACAGGGCGGCGAGGCGCGCGTTGAGGATCGCGAGCGGGTCCAGGTCCCGGAAACCGGTCCCTCTGAGGCCCGCCTCCACTCCCGGCTGTGCCAGGAAGCCGGCGGAGACGAACACCGCCCCCTCGATCTCGACTCCCTCCTCCTGGTGCAGGAAGACGGTGTTCCGATCGCCGATCGCGTGCATGCCGTCGGTGGTCGGGATCACCTTGGCCAGCTCGATGTCGGGCAGGTTCCGGTGCCCGAGCGCGAACTTGAACGCGTCCGCCGCGGACGCGTCGTCCGTTCCCTCGGCCCACTCGCGCAACCACGAGCGAAGTCCGCGCTTCCGCAACTCCGTCAGCGCCCGCTTCATGTCCCGGTCGTGATCGAGGAAGCTGCGGGGCTGCGACGCCACGAAAATCTGCCGAAGACGGGTGAACCGTTGCCGGGACGCGTAACAACGCCAGTGCGGAACGTCGTCGCCGGTGTTCGGGGAGTGGATCCAGGCCTGATGGTCGGTCTGGTCGACCTCGAGGGCGAAGTCCAGCGGAGTGAGTTCGGAGGTGTTCCGGAAGGTGCCCGTGGCGTCGGGGACGAGTGCGTGGGAGGCCGAGATCCCCGGCACGTGCACGCACAAATACTCGTCGCCGAAGGAGAGCTGTTCCCTTCCTCGCGCCGGCATGTAGTCGAAATGGGCCGCCTGGTCGTCGGGTGTGGCCACCTGCGGCAGTACGTCGACGAACATCTCCGCCAGCGTTCCGAGGATCTCCCGGTTGTAGTCGTTCTTGAGCAGCGTCGTCCGGTCGTCGTTCACGCTCCACGGGGCGTTGAAGAGCGCCGACGCCGAGGTCTGGTCCTGGAGCGGGAAGTAGGACCAGAATCGCCCGATGCGCTGCCTCGCGTGGCGCCTCGGAACGGCGACGGTGACCTTGACCTGATTGCGGGAGACGGCCTCCCCGACCTGCCGGCGGGCCTCCGGGGAGGGCGTGTGCATCCGGCTCTCGACGATCCATTCGTCGCCGTCGCCGTCGGGGTCCTCGATCCTGAAGACGCCTCCTCCCAGGTCCCGGGACGTGTGCGTCGTCTCGAACGAGTCCTGCCCGAGCACTCTGAGCCTCACCTCCCGCACGGCCCCGGCGAAGAGGAGGAACTCCGAGGAGAACTCCTCGATCTCCTCGCGGATCCTGCCGAGGCCGGACGCGTCCGAGAGCTTCACGACGGTGGACGCCCACGACGCGAGCCCCGCGAGAACGGGGTCTTCGGCGAACGCGGCGTCCGGGTCGAGGACGGTCGCGGTGCGCAGGACCGGATACCGTTTCACGGCAGCCGTGATCTTCGCGAGCTCGCCCCGGGCCACAGGCGAGTTGAACTCGAACGACACCGAACGGCTGAACACCTGAGGGGCGCTCGAGACCGCGAGGACGGACTTGAACCCGAGACCGAAACGCCCGATCTCGTCGCCCCGCTTGCCGCTGAGGTGTGCGTGGGTGATCGCGGTGAGCCCGTTCCTCGAGAACGGGCGACCGTCGTTGGCGCAGTAGAGGGTCCGGTTCTCCGTGTCGAGGACGATCTCGGCGCGGCCGGTGAACCCGCCTTCGTCCCCGCCCACGCCCGACATCGCGTCGGCGGCGTTCTGAACCAGTTCAAGGAGCGTGCGGGTCGCGTATCCCCCGACCCGGATGGACTCCTCGTGGTTCGCGTGCTCGGAGATGAGGTGCGGGTTCGCCCGGTAGGAGGCGACGGCTCTGGCGAACTGGGTCTCGACCTCCTCGACAAGACACGAGTCCGGGGTCCAGGACAGTCGTTCCGTCGTCACGGGTGCGTACTCCTCGCGTCCGGGTCTTCCGCGCTGCGGCCAGTCGTACATCCGCTCGGAGCAGTCTGAGACTTCCTGGAGCCACGCGATGTCGGGTGGGGAAACCTTCTGTGGGTGGGGTCGCCCGCGCCGCCCGCCAGGTGATTCCCGAAAGCGCGCGTCGGGAGTCCGACGACAGCACCGTCGGCCGGGGTTCGGGCTGTGTGCCGATCCTTCAGTCCGTCCCCCGCATGTCACCGCTTGCCGGCGGGACGTGCACGTCCCCCGCACATCCCCACTGCACAGGACTCTAGACCAACGGACCTGACGGGACGGCGGATCCGGGATCAGAGGCCGAACCGAGATCTTCCGATCAGTGAGGGCCTGACCCGTGAGCACGGTGGACCTGTTCGATCACCAGGCGGGCCGCCTCCTCGGCGGGGACGTGTTCCCAGATGCGGACGACAGTCCACCCGTGGTCCTGCAGCAGCCGAACCGTCTCGGCGTCGCGGGCTCTGTTCTTCTCCAGCTTCTCGACCCAGAAGTCCCGGTTCGTCACGGGCACGCTGCGATGCTCCGGGCAGTAGTGCCAGTAGCAGCCGTCCACGAAGACCGCGACCTTGGCCCTCGTGAAGACCACGTCGGCGGTCCGGCGCAGGGTGGGGACCGGCCGCGCGGACACCCGGTACCTGAGCCCGGCGCGATGCAGCAGCGACCGCAGGCGCAGCTCGGGCTTGGTGTCCCTGCCCGTGTTGGAGCGCATGGACGCCCGCGCCCCCAGGGATGAGGCCCACGAGTCCGGGGGGAGGGAGGCCTCGGTGAGCAGTCCGGCCTCCTGGGCCAGGTGCCAGCCCTCGCGCAGGTTGGCGGCTCGCGTGGGGTGATCCACCTCACCCAGGGAAACCGTCTTCGGCCGTCCGTCGGAGGACCACCTCAGGGCCGCCTTGACCCGCCCGGTCCGGGCGGACCTGTTCAGCACGACGCTCGCGGGCCGCAGTCGCCCCTCGCCCACGTCCACCAGACGGTGGTCGTGGCCGCCGGCGGCCCGGTCCTGTTCCTTCGAGCGCTGGGTCGTGCCCAGCCCCGGCTTCGGCCGCCATGAGCGGTCCGTCGAGCCCGGCTTCGACGACTCGCCGGGAGCTGCGACAGCCACCGATGATCCCCTACCCGTCGTGCGTGCGGTACGGAGTCGACGATACGGCCGTGGGCCGACGTCGGGGGTCCCGCCCGTCGGAACGGAGCGGAATCAGGGCCGGCGCGATGCCCGCCCTGCGTAGTAGAGTTTACGTTTGCCCTGTGTGTTGTTCCTAATAGGTCCGGCCGGCTAGAGTGCCCTGTATGGCCGACACCCCCTCCGCGATCAGCGCATTCGACCCGCCTCACAGCGGTAAGACCCCCCAAACCGGGGACTTCCGGGTGATCGATCTCTTCGCGGGTTGTGGAGGCTTGACCAAGGGATTCGTCGACGCCAGGCACCACGGGAAGTCGTTGTACCGCCCCATCGCCGCAGTGGAGCTCGACAAGGCCGCCGCGGCCACCTACGAGGCGAACTTCGGCGCTCACATCCATCAGGGCGACATCGCCGAGTGGGTGAAACGCGCGGCGGGGATCCCCAAGGCCGACGTGGTCCTCGGCGGTCCTCCGTGCCAGGGGTTCTCCAGGCTCGGCAACCAGGACCCCGACGACGAGCGCAACCAGCTGTGGCGCCACTACCTGACCGTCGTCGCCGCCGCCGAACCGAAGTTCTTCGTGATGGAGAACGTCGACGCGTTCCGGCGGTCCCCCGAGTTCGCCCTGCTCGTGAACGAGACCCGCACCGGGGGTCTCCTCGAGGACTACCTCATCCGGCACGAGCTGATCAACGCTGACGATCACGGTGTGCCGCAGCGCAGGAAGCGGACCATTCTCGTCGGGGCGCGAAAGGACCTCATCGTCCCGGGCAGGGGCAAGCGGCTCGACCAGCTGTCGGAGATGGAACTCGTCGCCCTCCTGATCCCCGCACCGACCGTCGGCCGGCCGCGCACCGTCTGGCAGACGATCTCGGAACTCGTCCTGAAGAAGCAGACCCCGCAACTGCCCACGCGGGGGTCGACGGTCAACGGCGTCCCGGGTCCGTACTCCATGGAGGAACTGCACCTCCGGCGAAGCGGCATCACCCAGAAGTCGCTGAAGCGCTACGCCTCCATCCCGGAGGGCGGGAACCGCTTCGACATCCCGTTCGAGCTGCTGTCCGCCTGCTGGAAGAAGCATAAGAGCGGCTCCGCCGACGTCATGGGCCGCATGTTCCGGGACAAGCCCTCCGTGACGATCCGGACCGAGTTCTTCAAGCCGGAGAAGGGTCGGTACCTCCACCCATGGCTTCACCGCCCCATCACCCACCTCGAGGCGGCCCTCCTGCAGAGCTTCCCCATGGACTTCAAGTGGTGCGGCAACCGTGACCAGATCGCCCGCCAGATCGGCAACGCCGTGCCCGTCGGTCTCGCCCGGGCCATCGCGGAGCATCTCGCGCCGCTTCTGGTGGCTCAGGCCGAACAGCTCCCCGCGCCCGCCCCGAAGCGGCGCCGTCGCGCCAAGGAACCGGTCCTCGTCGCCGCCTGACCGTCGGCCGCACTCGACCGCGACATTGGTACGCATGGGAACGATGCTCGCGTTGCTGTACGGTCGTCACGTCGTGGGGTCCGGCCGAACAGGGGTTACGTGCCGGACCGGGTGTGGGGCGGAAGGGGATCCGTGGACGAGTTCGACGCGCAGTACGAGCACTTCCGGGGCTTGATCAAGCTGCACACGCCGGAGCAGGCCCTGGCGATGCTCAAGCTGTTCCGGGTGGACGAGGACATCGTCAAGCGCATCGGCGAGTGCCATCAACGGGAGACCGTTGAGATCCGCGACAAGCGCCAGCCCGGCTCGGTCGTCCGTAACAACCGCGAGACCTGGTACGTCGGCCCCCAGGAGGGTGACCGCTGCTGGCCCGCGTTCCACGACCTGCTCGGGAGGCAGCCGTCCTGGCACGGTGACGGCCTCCGGGACCTCGACGCCGCGTCCACCAAGGTCGTCTCGATGCTCGACCACCCCAAGGAGAAGGAGTTCTCCACTCGCGGCCTCGTCGTGGGCTACGTACAGTCCGGCAAGACCACCAACTTCACCGCCCTGATCGCCAAGGCCGCGGACGCGGGATACAAGTTCTTCATCGTGCTCGCCGGCATCCACAACGGCCTCCGCCGGCAGACCCAGCTGCGGCTCGAACGACAGCTCCTCCAACCGGTGATCGACCAGTGGCACCCCCTCACCGGAGTCGAGGGCGACTTCGAACCGCCCGCCGGCAACCCCGCCGCGTTCTTCACCCACAAGAGCCAGCAACACGTCCTGTGCGTGGTGAAGAAGAACGTCCCTCGGCTCAGGAAGCTCAAGGACTGGCTGGAGAAGGCCCCCGAATACCTGAAGAACTGCCCCACGCTCATCATCGACGACGAGGCGGACCAGGCGAGCATCGCGTCGAAGCGCACCAACCCGCTGATCCGCGAGATCATCGACCTCTTCCCGCGGGGCGGATACGTCGGCTACACCGCCACCCCGTTCGCGAACCTCCTCATCGACCCGACGGCCAAGGACCTCTATCCGCGGGACTTCATCGTCAACCTGCCGAAGCCACGCGGTCACTTCGGCACGGAGGTGCTGTTCGGACGGGAGCCGCTGGACGGGGAGGACCCACAGGACGTACCCGACGGTTACGACATGATCCGAACCGTGCCGGAAGAGGAGGTCGCGCTCGTCCGGCCCGGCCGGGACGAGATCGACGGATTCAGCCCCGAGATCGACGGCTCCCTCCGCACCGCCGTCCTCTACTTCTGGCTCGCCACGGCGGCCCGACGCGTGCGTGGACGGGGCGTCCCTCACTCGACGATGCTCGTCCACACCAGCGTCAGCACCGTGGTCCACCAGAGCTTCGAGGAGCCGCTCAAGCGCTTCAGATCCATGATGACGGACATGATCGCCGCCGAGGAACCGGAACTCCTCGACGAACTGCGCGAGCTGTGGGACACGGAAACGGCCCGGGTGCCCGGGGCGGAGCTCGGCGAGCGGAATGTGCCCTTCGAGGACCTCCTCCCGAAGCTCCCCGGCGTTGTCGACGACTGCCGGATCATCCTCGACAACTCCAAAAGCCTCGAACGTCTCGACTACGAGACCGGCCCGATCGTCGCCATCGCCGTCGGCGGGAACACGCTCTCCCGCGGCCTGACCCTCGAAGGCCTCGCCGTCAGCTACTTCGTCCGAGGCGCCTCCACCTACGACACCCTGCTCCAGATGGGCCGGTGGTTCGGATTCCGCGACGGCTACGCCGACCTCCCCCGCATCTGGATGACCGACGAACTACGGGACTGGTTCCGCCACATCGCCACCGTGGAGTCGGAGATGAGGCGGGACATCGACTCCTACATGATCGAGGACAAGACCCCGCTGACCTTCGCCGTCCGGCTCCGCAACCACCCCGCGCTGCGCATCACCGCCGCAACCAAGATGCGGGACGCGGTCAAGGCCAGCGCCGCCTACGGGGGGCAGCGAGTGCAGACCCGCTACTTCCGCACCGCGGACGCGGAATGGCTGCGAGCCAATCGGAGGGCCGCCGGCGAGCTCGTCGAGCAGGCCCTCCGCGTCGGCGGGGCCCGTCACGAGGACCGTTCGGCCCAGGGCAGGCACCTGCTGCGCGACGTCCCCTACGACATGGTCCTCGACTTCCTCGGCCGCTACCGCTTCCACGAGAAGTCGATGGACTGCGACGCGGATCTGCTCCGTCGATACGTGGAGAGGCGACTCAAGGCGCCGGGCGGTGGGGCGTTGAAGCGGTGGAACGTCGCGATCATCGGCAAGCCGCTCACCGAGGATCCCGACGCGGCCTACGAGTTCGCCCCGGGCGTCGCCGTGGACCGGGTGATCCGTGCGAAGTTGGAGAGCACTCACGACGCCGCCGACATCAAGACCCTCATGAGCCGCCGGGACGCCGGCGTCGACCTCGACCTGAGCGGGTTCGAGGAGATCACCGAGAAGGCCCTGAAGGTGGCCCGCCAGACGCAGTGCCCCGAGACCGCACTGCTGACCCTCTACCCGATCGACCGGATCTCGCCCCCCACGAAGGAACGCCGCGTACCGCTGGACGCCGCCGACCACGTCATCGGGGTCGGTCTCGTCTTCCCCCTGCCCCGCGGCAAGGACAGCGAGGTCGAGTGGTACAGCGCCGATCTCTCCGGCGTCGTCGACGAAGACGAGTTCGACACGATCGACGAGGACGAGCTCGCCCTGCTGATGGAGGACGACGGCAGATGAGCACGCCCGACCTCCGTCTCCTCCTCGACGAACACTGGCGAGGCCTCGACGCGGCCCCGGTCGCGGAAGGACACGTCCTGAGGACGTCCTCCCTTCCGGTGGCGACCGCCCACGGTCCGCTCCTGGCGGCGGTCGACACCGGTGGCATGAGGCACCTGCTGATACCCCTGGCGACCCGACAACGACTCTCCGCGGGTGTCGCCAGCGGAGCGCTTCGGATCTTCGAGCGCCCGCTCGAAGACGATGAGAGCTACGGCCGCTTCGCCGACATAACCTGCACCAACCGCGAACTCGACGACGTGTTCACCGGCCTCTGCCGCGACGTGCTCGTCGCGCTGGCGGCCGACGGCGAGCGGCCCTACCGCACCGCCCGCGCGGTCGTGGAGCACTGGCGTCGGCTGTTCAGCGGCGGCCGGCGACCCCTGACGGACGAACAGGTCATCGGCCTCTTCGGGGAGCTCCTCGTCCTGATCCGCCTGCTGGAACGCGACCCGGAAGCCGTCCGTCACTGGGCGGGCCCCGAAGGCGAGCGACACGACTTCACCGACGGCCGCCTGGCCCTGGAGGTCAAGAGCAGTGCCACGGTCTCCGAACGCAGACTCCTCCAGGTCCACGGACTCGACCAACTCGAACCGCCGGAGGGCGGCGAGCTGTTCATCGCCTGGCAGCGCCTCCAGCCGGATCCACGAGGCCGTACCCTCGACGAACTCGTGGCACACGCCAGGGATCTGTGCGACGACGAGGCCGCGTTCCTGTCCAAGCTCGCCCGCCTCGGCTACCAGCGACCCGACCAGGACCAGGACAGCCAGCGGCTTGCCCCGGTCGAGAGCCGCTGGTACCCCGTCGACGACGGGTTCCCGAGGCTCACCACGGCCTCCATACCGGGCGCGGAGGTACCGGCGGGAGTCTTCGACGTCCGCTACACGGTGGACCTCGTCGGCATTCGGACCGACCGCCTTGACGACGAGGCCGTGAACGACGTCCTCGCCCGGATGGGAGAGTCGACGTGACCACGACACCACGGTGGCTGTCCGAATCCTATGGGCCCGGCGGAGGAGGGGCGGCCGAGGGAATCCTCAGGCACCTCGACGCCACCGAACTCGACCCGCTGACCCTCCTCGTCCGCGAGTCGGCGCAGAACAGCTGGGACGCCCGGACCGGCGATGGACCGGTCGACTACCGCGTCGAACTGCGCAACCTCGGCCCCACCGAAGCGCCGATCTGGCGGGATCTGCTCCTGGAGAACGCCCCCACGACCGAACACCTCGAGCTCCGCGCCTCCCTCGCCCGAGCGGTCGTCCGCGTCCTCACGGTGACGGACACCGGCACCAAGGGACTCGGCGGCCCGACCCGCGCCGACGTCGTCACCGACGGTGACTGCGACTTCGTGTCCTTCGTCCGCAAGACCGGCAGCTCCCAGGACCTCGACAGCCGCGGCGGCACCTACGGCTATGGCAAGGTGGTCTTCCACCTCACCTCCAAGCCGCACACGGTCCTCGTCCACACCCGCTGCCGGATCGGCGACCGCCTGGAGACCCGACTCATCGGCTGGGCCGTCCACGAGAGCTACAGCACCGACACCGTCGAGGGCCCGAAGACCTTCACCGGCCGGCACTACTGGGGACGCGTCCAGGACGGATACGTCGAACCGCTCATCGGCGAGGAGGCCGACGATGTGGCCCGAAGGCTCGGACTGAAGGCACTGCCCGACGGCGAGACCGGCACCAGCGTCGCGGTGATCGAGCCCAGGTTCGGACAGCGGGACGACGCCGAGGCGATGCGCTGGATCGCCGACGCGATCGTCTGGAACCTCTGGCCCAAGATGCTTCCCGAAGGCGGGGACGCGCCGATGCGCTTCTCGATCACCTACGACGGATCCGAGGTCTCCATCCCCAGGCCGTCCGAGGTAGCGCACCTGCGCCCGTTCCTCTGGGCCCACCGAGACATGGACGTTCTCATCGAGCACAAGACGATGAAGCGCCCGCTCGGGCGCTACGGCGTACGCAAGTTCATCGCACCGCCCGGTAAGCCGCCGAAGGTCGCCCAGGAGGCAGGGATAGGCGACCGTTTGCACCACACCTGCCTCATGCGCCCGGTGGACCTGGTGGTGAAGTACCTCGAAGGCCCGCCGTTCTTCGAGGAGCACGGAGGCTACGCCGGGGTGTTCCGGGCCGACGAGGGCATGGACCGCACCTTCGCGCTGTCCGAGCCCGCCAGCCATGACAACTGGATGGTGGACCGCCTGCAGGACCTGGACGAGCGCAAGCTCGCCAAGCACGCCCTGAAGAAGATCGCGGACGAGATGAAGGCCGCCTCCGGGCCCGCCGCAGTGGTCAACAACGCCGGGGACGGAGTCTCCCTGGCCGGCATGAGCAAACTGATGGCGGCGCTTATGGCGGGCGCCCCGGGACACGGCGGCTCCGCGGTCTTCCCGGCGACCGACGGCACACGCTCCCCGGGGCCGGCTGGCCCCGCCCCGAACGCCGGCGCGCCGAATCCCGGGGAAGCCGGGACGGGCGCCCCTGGCCGCCCCGCGGCACACGGCCGACGCGGCGCCAGGCTGCGCTACCTGGACGACCCCTTCCACGATACCGTGGACGGCCGCGCCGTCCTCGTGCAGAGATTCGAGTTGGTCGACGCCGGAGAGCAGATCGTCCGAACCCGACTCGCGGTGGCGCTGAACGACGCCTCCGGACGAGAGGGCGAGCCACCCCGGGGCGCGTCCGTGCCGGCCGTGCTCGGGTGGCGAACGGACGCCGGAGAACTCCACAGGACCGACGAACTCCGCACAGACGGAGGCGACGGGCGTGTCTGGTCGCTGATCGTCACGCCGGCACCCGACACCGTGACCGAGATCGTCATGGCCTCGGAGCGGACCGGCGGTGACTTGTGAGCCGCCGCGCCTACCCCTACCGACGCCCGCGCCCGCACACGGTGACCACCGACGGATGGCTCCTCAAACAGGAGGACGGCCAGGGAATCCCGCTTCCCCCCTCGGTGGTCGACTGGGACTACCAGCGCGACCTCGAGCTGGAATGCACCGTCGAGGTCGACCTCGACGCGGCCCGCGAGAGCGCGGCGCTCCCGGCGGACGCCGAACTCGCCCTCACCACCGTCTGGAACTCCTCCGGTTCCGGCCTGCGCATGCTCGCCGCCGAGGAACGACTGACCGGCGGCGGGAGCAGATCGGTCCACCTGGCCTTCACGGTCCTGGGACGGGACAGCGGTGGTGTGCTGTCGATCGACACCCAGGTCGTCCTCGCCAGGCACCTCGACAACCCCGACCCGACCGGCCCCCGACGCGCCGGGTCCATCCTCTGGCAACACCACGCCCAGGTCCGCCTCCAGGGCGACGCCTCGCAGTTCCCGATGGCCGTCGTTGACTTCGCCGAGGCCGGTTACCCGGAGGACGCCCCCTGGTACCTGGACATCGGGCCCAATCTCGACGCCGCCACCATGGGAGCGGTCCTGCTCCTCGTCAACAGCCGTACCACCCTCGTCCTCGACGCTATGCGGAAGGCAGAGAAGGCCACCCACGCCGAAAGGCTGATCCAGTCGGCACTCCGCCAGGACGTCGTACGGCTCATGATCGAGCACGCAGTCGGCAACGAAGACCTCGACGACGCATCGACCTTCGAGCCGGACACCCTCGGCCACATGCTCCTCGGCGCGGTCCGCACCCACCTACCTGACATGACGCTGGCCTCGCTGCGACTCATGCGCCGCAGCGACCCGTCGTACTTCTCCGCCCGCGTGCAGAGCGCCGTCGGCCTCTTCGCTAAGGAAACGTGATGGCGTATCTGTTCCCACGCCTGCTCGGCGGAGCCGCCAAGGACCTGAGGGCGTCGTACCTCGGCAAGTCGCCCGACGAACTGAGCGCCGACGCCGCACAGTCGCATCTCGCCATGTTCTACGCGGCGACCGGTGGCGTGCGGCTCCCTCCGGAGCGGCTGCTGAGGCTACGGGGCGCCATCGTCGAAGCGGCCCGCGAGAGAGGATTCCCGGCGCCGCACAACCGGAAGCAGGCCAGCGGCTTCGACATCGCCGTGGCCGAGATACTCCATCGGGACTCCGGGATCATCCCCGCCGAGGCCGTCGCCGGCGACCTCTGGGCCTTTCTCTCCCTCGTGGTCATGCCCGACGTGGCCGCCTGGCGATACACCGACTTCCACCACGACCGGGTCCTCGGCACAGACGTCACCCGTCACGTCTTCGGCCGGCTCTGGTGGCGAGCCCATCTCGTCCACGACCGGGACGCCGAACCCGAGGACCTCTACGCCGCCCTCTCCGTCCTCGGCGAGTCAGCCTTCGACCAGATCTACGCCCGTCGAACCTCCATCGGCGGCAGCCCCCACATCGTGCGCGGCATCCTCAGGGTCTGGCAGAAGGTCGACATCCCCCTGGAGACGGTGACCGAACGGGACTTCCTCCGAGACCTCCTGAAACGGATCCTCAGGCTTCAGGCCTTCATATCCTTCGACTCGCTGTCGGCCGAGGACCTCGACGGAGAGCTTCAGGCGCTCGTCGACGAGTCACTCCGACGCTTCACAGGCCGAGGGTGAGGGGAGCTCCTGGGCGGTCGCGGCCGGGGCGCCTCAACACCCCCGCGCCGCCACCATCGTCCTGCTACCTACGCGGGACCTGCGGCGCCCTCCGCCCTCAATCCTGAGGCTAAGCCCGTGGCGGGAGTGAGCCCGGAAGATCACCATCCGTAGCCAGTGGGTAAGCGGCCGTGATCCGCCCGCAAGAGCCGGACCGGCGAGCTGGCCGGCGCCGTCGATGCACCGGCTGTCAGGATCGCACGGTGGTGTTTGCTGAAGGGCCGACAGATCTCGGTCACCGGCAGTAGCTGTGGCGGGGTGGTCAGTCTGGGGACCATTTTGGGACCACGCGGGATGAGCGCTCATGAACGCTGATGGGCGAAAACGGGCGCTTGTGCGCAAAGTAAACATTGGCGAACTGTCAGCTCGCCGCTGCGCCGCGCTCGTTCAAAAGCCGCCAACTCTCAGGCGCCTCATGGTGGTTGAGCAACAAAAGAAGCCGAGGCCTTGAGGTCCCGGCTGCCGACAATAGTTGGACCCCTTGACTGGGGGTCAAGGGGTCGCAGGTTCAAATCCTGTCGTCCCGACAGTGATGTCGGAGCCCCGCTGACTGGACGAATGTCCAGGCCAGCGGGGCTTTTGCCGTTTCTATAGCCGGTTCAGCGGACGCGCGGCAGGTGACGGCAGGGGGAGTCCGGCGGGGCCAGTTCGGGACCAGGGGCCTACGGGGCCGCTCCGGTGCCGCGCTCGATGCCTCGTCGGCCCGTTCGGTGGCCCGTTGGTCGGGGTGTAGTGGTGGAGTCGGGTATTGGAACCGTCCGAATGCCTCGCCTTGCGCTGGTTGGATCACGAGTTCCATTCGTCGCAGTACTCGATGTGGATCTCGCGTGCGTCGCCGAGGATGCCGTCGTTGGAGTGGAGCTCCGTGCAGAAGTGCGGGTGGTTCGGGTGGATGGGGACGTAGCCGGGCCCGTTGCGGGCGACGTCGAGGAAGTGCCGGGCGGTCTCCCGGAAGACCTTGGCGCTGCCGGTCATGAACAGGGTTTCGGCGTGGAGATGCTGGTGGAACAGGTCCCGGTTCTCCCGGTAGTGCCGTGCCTCGTAGTCGATGACGATATCGCCTTCGAGTTCCGAGTCGGGCATCGTCACGGTCTGCGGACGGCCCGGGCCGAGGCGTCTGCGGAGCTCTTTCCAGCGTGCCGGCGCGAACTGCAGCGAGTGATGTAGCAGTACGAGGTCGAGCCGGCGTGTCGCGTCGTCCGGCAGTTCGCGGGAGGGGGGCTGGTTGCGGCGCATCGGCAGGTGGATCAGCGCGTGCGGTGACGTGGCGGCGAGTACCCACAGGCCGCCGATCAGGCGTGCGGTGTCCTCGTCAAGGTGGGCGTCCAGGTGCCGGTCGCGATCGATGAGCACCGCGTGGGGCAGTGGTCGGCCAGGGCGGATGACCTTGAACTCTGTTGCGCCGAGGCGGGCGTGGTGGATGATGACGGGCAGTCTCACTGGTTCTCCGGGACACGTTGGCTGACGTCGGCAGCGTAGGCGCCCCATTCTCCGGCGGCGGCGGACCTTCAGGGTGAATCCGTCCGGGCGAGAACGGCATGGCTGCGGCGAACCGTGACCTGGCGGAGGGCCGGTCCAGCGACGGGTGCGGGGCAGCGTACACATTCTTCGATGCGGGATGGGTGCGAGGAGTTCATCGCCTGAGCGGCGCACCGGCGGGAGGCGCTACGCCAGGCTGAGCGTCACGTTGATGCAGACGCCCACCACGATGATGGCCAACAACACCCAGGGCCACAGCGGACGTTCTTTTCGGGGCTGCCATCCGGACATCGCAATTCCTGTTCGCCGTGTGGGGTGGAAGGAGAGGGTGTGGCGGGTCGGTCTCCCGCTGCACAGCGAGGCTATGTCCCGAGCGGCGGTGCCCACAGTCAGGTTCCCTGCCGTCCTGGGGTGCAGTTCTCTGCACCTCAGGACGGGGGGCGGCCGGGGCGCTGCCGGAGTTCTCCGGGGCGGTGGCCACGGAGATGCTGACGGAATCTCAGTTCGTTTGGGTGTCGATCGAGTTGAGGTAGGTGAGGACGGCGCGCACCCGCCGGTGGCCGCCGTCCGTGGTCGGTAGGCCGAGCTTGGTGAAGATGTTCCCGATGTGCTTGTTCACCGAGGTCTCGGCGATGAACAGCAGCTTCCCGATGGTGCCGTTGCCGTGCCCCTCCGCCATCAGGGAGAGCACCTCCCGCTCGCGCGAACTGAGCGCGTCGAGCGGGTCGTTGCGCACCCTGCGCACCATCAGCTGGGAGATCACCTCGGGGTCCATGGCGACCCCGCCGGCGGCGACCCGGTCCAGCGCCTCCAGGAACTCCTCCACCCGTCCCACGCGGTCCTTGAGGAGGTACCCCACGCCGGAGGCGCCGTGGGCCAACAGCTGGGCGGCGTAGGCGTGCTCGACGTACTGGGACAGCACCAGGACCGGCAGGTCCGGCAGCTTCTCCCGGGCGGTGACGGCGCCGCGCAGCCCTTCGTCCCGGTAGGTCGGAGGCAGCCGTACGTCCAGGACGGCGATGTCCGGGCGGTGTCCGAGGAGCGTGGGCAGCAGGTCGTCGCCGTGCTCCACCGTCGCGCAGACCTCATGGCCCACACCGGTCAGCAACAGCGACAGGCCCTCCCGCAGCAGGGCGTTGTCCTCGGCGATCACGATCCGCACGGAAGCTCCACTCGAAGTTCTGTCGGTCCTCCGGGCGGGCTGTGCAGCTCGGTGACGCCGTCGAAGGCCGCGACGCGGCGCTTGATGCCGCGGATGCCGCTGCCGGAGCCGGTCGTCGCCCCGCCCCGCCCGTCGTCCCAGACGGAGATGTGAATCCTGCTCTCGGTGGTCCGCAGCCGCACCTGGCTGCTCTCGGCCCCACTGTGTTTGGCGACGTTGGTCAGCGCCTCGGAGATGACGAAGTACGCCGCGGCCTCGACCGCGGCGGGCGCCCGCGCCCCTCTGGGCTCGCAATCGAGATCCAGCCTGGTGGGGATCTGGCAGGAAGCCACCAGCGAGCGGGCCGCCTCGGCCAGGCCGTGGTCGATCAGCACCGGCGGATAGATGGAGCGCACGGCGACGCGGAGCGATTGCACGGCCTGATCGGTCAGGTCGCGTGCCTGGTCGATCATTTCGGGCAGCTTCTCCGGGTTGTTCTTGAGGATCTGTTTCATCAGGCCCAGCCGTAGCGAGACCGACACCAGCCCGGCCTGCGCTCCGTCGTGCAAGTCGCGCTCGATGCGCCGGAGTTCGGCCGCGTGTGCTTCCAGGGCCTCGGCCCGGGTGATCGTCAGTTCCTCGACGCGCTTGGCGAGGGAGGTCCGGCGCCTGCGTGGCTTGAGCAGCGCCCGGGTCATCAGGGCGTGCAGCTGGGCGCACCAGGGCAGCATGACGCAGGCGAGCGTGCCGTAGACGAGACCGGCGAAGCCGGCCCCCAGCGCCGCCCCCCAGGAGTCGATGTCCCAGACGATCAGCTGCGCCGGCTCGGGCAGTACCTGCCACCACAGCGGAATGGTCAGCCAGCTGACCGATCCCACGCACAGCCCGATGGCCAGGGCGGCGCCGAGCGTGCCGAGCAGGGCGTGCGCCGGCAGCCACAGCAAGTCGGTGTAGGTGGCCTTGTCGGTGAGCATCACCTGGGCCCGGACCAGGATCTTTCCCTCGGCCTCGCGGTAGGAGGCCGGTATGTCGCAGCCCAGCCACTGCCCCGCACGACGGCGGTGGGCGTCGGCCACCTTCCGGAGCCGGGCGAGTGAGAGCGGTACCAGGCTGAGCCCGGGGCCCACGAGGCTCAGTGCGAACACCATGATCAGGGCGTACAGGCCGATGAACGCGGCGATCGCGCTGCCGCCGACGACCATGAGGTAGTGCAGGGCCCGGCCGAAACGTCGGAAGAACTCCTGCCGGGTGGCCGCCCGGGGCAGCCCGCGGCGAAGCGGCCGCCGGGGATCGCCGTCCATCTCCGCTCAGCCCCCCAAGCACCCGTTTTCCCAGACGCTATCACCACGGGGTGATCACCGGACGTGACCGCGACGCGGGCAGAGGTGCAGTCAGCTGCACCTACGAACTCCAGCAAACGCCGTGGTTCCCGCAGGATCCGGACGCCTAGCGTCGATCGCGTCATGTCGTCGGAGGTCCGGAAGGGAGACGCGCGGTGGTGCACGGCGAGGTCACGAGGCGGCAGTCCGAGGGCGCGGCCCCGGGGGCCGCGGCCGACGACGGTTCCGGTCAGCCGGGTCAGCCGGGTCAGTCGGGTGGGCCGGGTCAGCCGGGCCACCAGGGCCGTTGGGCGGTGGAGTTGCGGTCGGTCAGCAAGACGTACGGTCAGGGAGCCGCGGAGGTCTCCGCACTGCACGAACTCACCGTCGACTTCGAGCGGGGGTCGTTCACCGCGGTCATGGGCCCGTCGGGGGCCGGCAAGAGCACCTTCCTGCACTGCGCGGCGGGGCTGGACCGGCCGACCTCCGGATCGGTGTGGCTGGGCGGCACGGATCTGGCGACGCTGGACGAGGCGCAGCTGACCATGCTGCGCCGGGAACGGGTCGGCTTCATCTTCCAGGCGTACAACCTGCTGGGCTCCCTGACGGTGGCGGAGAACATCACGCTGCCGCTGCTGCTGGCCGGTCGTTCGGCCGACCCCGGCCGGCTGGAGCACGTGGCCCGGCGGGTGGGACTGTCCGACCGGCTGCGTAACCGGCCGGCGCAACTGTCCGGAGGCCAGCAGCAGCGGGTGGCGGTCGCCCGGGCGCTGATCACCAAGCCCGAGGTGATCTTCGCCGACGAGCCGACCGGCGCGCTCGACAGCCGGACGGGGCGACAGGTGCTCGCCCTGCTGCGGGAGATCGTGGACCGGGACGGAAACACCGTCGTCATGGTGACCCACGACCCGGTCGCCGCCTCCTTCGCGCAGCGCGTGGTGTTCCTGGCGGACGGCACCTTCGCCGAGGTGATGGAGGCCCCGACCGCCGCGCGGGTGGCCGCCCGGATGACCCGCCTCGAGGAGTGGTGAGCCGGTGGAGTTCAAACTCGTCCTCATGACGCTGCGGGAACGCAAGGCGGGGCTGGTCGGCGCGTTCGTGGCCCTGCTCGGGGCGTCGATGCTGATCACCGCGTTCGGTGTCCTGCTGCAGTCTGGCCTCGGCTCGGGGGTCGCCACCCAGCGCTATGCCGGGGCCCCGGTCGTGGTCGGCGGCAAGCAGTCGTTCAAGGTCACCGACGGCAAGACCAAGCAGAAGTCGCTGTCCCAGCCCGCCCCGTTGAACAGTGACCTGACCGACCGGGTGGCGTCGGTCGAGGGCGTACAGCGGGCGGTGCCGGACGTCGGCTTCCCGGCCCGGGTGGTGGACGGGGACGGTGGGCTGGACGACGGCGGCGGCGAGCAGCCCTCGACCGGCCACGGTTGGTCCGGTTCCGTTCTGGGGCCCTTCGCGCTGGAGCAGGGCCGGGCACCCGAGCGGGCCGGAGAGGTGGTCCTGGACGCGGAACTGGCCAAACGCGTGAAGGTGTCGTCCGGGCAGCGGGTGCGGCTGGCGACCACGCGGGAGGCACGCGAGTACACGGTCACCGGGGTGGCCTCGTTGAAGGGCGCGGCCGGGCCGCTGCGTTCGGCGGCGGTCTTCTTCAGTGACGCCGAGGCCACGACGCTCTACGGCCACCCGGGCCGGATCGACGCGGTGGGGGTGCTGCCCACCCCCGGCACCGACCTGGACAAGCTGGCGGACCGGATCGACAGGAAGCTGGCCGGATCCGGTGCCGAGACCTACCTGGGCGAGGACCGCAGCCAGGTGGAGTTCCTCGACGTGGCCTCGGCCCGGTCAGACCTGGTCGAACTGGCGGGCTCGCTCGGTGCGACGGTCGTGCTGATCGCGATGATCGTGGTGGCCGGCACCCTCGCCCTCAACGTGCACCAACGCCGCCGTGAGCTGGCGTTGCTGCGGGCCGTCGCGGCCACCCCGCGCCAGGTGTACAAGATGATGGCGGCCGAGGTTCTGATCGTGTCGCTGGTGGCGTCGGTGATCGGGTGCCTGCCGGGTGTCCTGGTGGCCGAGGTCCTGATGAGCGCGTTGAGTCTGACCGGCACGGTGCCCGACGACTTCGCGTTCTCCTACGGCCCGGTCCCGATGCTCGTCGCCGTCGCCGCGTCGGTGACCGCCGCCGAGGTGGCCGCGATCGGTGTCGCCCGCAAGGCGGTGGCGATCCGGCCGGTGGAGGCCATGGGCGACGCCCAGATCGAGCACGCGAAGCTGGGGCGCGGCCGCGCCTTCTTCGGCGTGCTGCTGTTCCTGGTCGGCGTCGCGGCCTCGCTGCTGCCGCTGTTCTCCGGCAGCGTCTTCGCGGTCGTCGGCGCGGGCACCGGCGGGCTCGTCATGATCATCGCGGTCCTGATGCTGGCTCCGCCCGTGGTGAGCCTGGCCGGCCGGCTGATGGCCGGGCCGGTCCGCAGGCGCACCGGCCCGCACGGCCGTCTCGCGGTGGCCAACACCCGGGCCAATGCCCGCCGGCTGGCGGCCGGCATCGGGCCGCTGACACTGGCGATCGGATTCTCCCTGGTGCAGCTGTGCATTCCGACGACGACCGCGGCGGCGGCCCAGGACCAGGCCGAGGCGGGCATCGTGGCCGACTTCACGCTGCAGGGCGGGCCCGGCGGGCCGCCGCTGGGCGTGGTCAAGGACGCCGCGTCGGTGCCGGGGGTGGCCGCGGCCACGGGGGTGGTGCGGGTCCAGCTGCACGGCTCCCGGAAGGTGCTGGACTCGCCGGAGATCTTCAAGTACCAGGCCCAGGGCGTCACTCCCGACGGCATGGGCCAGACCATGGACCTGGGCGTCACCGAGGGCGACCTGGCGAACCTGCGCGGCGACGTCGTGGCCATCAGCGGCGGCGCGGCCGCCACCCTCGGCGCGCACGTGGGCGGCCACGTCAGGCTGAACCTCCCGGACGGCGCCGAGATCAGGCCCACGGTGGTCGCGGTCTACGACCGGGGCCTGGGCTTCGGCGATGTGACACTGCCGCAGGAGACCGTGCTGGCGCACAGCTCCCGCCAGGTGGAGGACGCGGTGTTCGTCAAGGCCGCCGCGGGCGCGGACAAGGGACGGATCGCCGTGGCGCTGCGCGGCCTGGCCGACCGGTACCCGGGCCTCAAGGTGCTCGACAAGGGCGGCCTGTCGGCCGCGCAGCAGGAGCAGGCCGCGTCCTCGGTGCTGACCAGCGCGCTGCCGCTCGCGCTGGTCTTCGGCTACCTCGCCATTTCGGTGGCCAACACGCTGGTGCTGGCGACCCTGGGCCGGGTGCGGGAGTTCTCGCTGCTGCGGCTGGTCGGGGCGTCGAGGGACCAAGTGGTGCGGATGATGCGGGTCGAGGCCGGGATGGTGGTGGCCATCGCGGTGGCGGTGGGCACCGTGGTCCCGCTGCTGCCACTGGCCACCGTGAGTCTGGGGCTGACCGGGTCGCCGGTGCCGCACTTCCCGGTGCTGATGTACGTGGGGATCGTCGCCGTGACCGCGCTCATCGGGCTGAGCGCGATCCTGGTGCCCACCCGGTTCGCCCTGCGTACCCGCTCGGTGGAGGGCATCGGGCTGCGCGAATAGCCGTCCGTCGAAACAGCTCCGACACCGACACCGACACCGACACCGAGGCGAGCCCGCCGTCCGCCGTCCGCTCGCGCGAGCGGACGGCGGACCGGTAGAGCAAACGTCATAAAGACCGTCCCTCCAGCGACGAACGGGTATGGC